>JBBSOG010000719.1:0-1141 GCA_038259985.1 Cytophagales bacterium | reverse complement strand
GGCTTTCCCAGAGTGAACGGCGGGGAACGGCCAGGGATCAGTTTTTTATGAAAAAAGATGTAGAATACCTGGCAGGTTTGGGCCTGGACCACCTTCGTTTTCCGGTGGATGAGGAGCAAATGTTTGACGAAGCAGGAAATAAGGAAGAAGGTGCTTTTACATTGTTACACAACGCCCTGGGCTGGTGCCAGGAAAATGGCTTGCGCGCTATTGTTGACCTGCACATCCTGCGCTCCCACCATTTCAACGAAGAAGAAAAACCTTTGTGGACTGATCCGGCAGCACAAGAAAAGTTTATTCAACTTTGGCAGGCGTTTTCAGCAGAACTCAAGCAATATCCCAATGGCATGCTTGCCTATGAGTTGATGAATGAACCCGTCGCCGATGATCCCGATGATTGGAACAAACTTGTAGCCAAAGCTTTTGCTGTCATCCGCGAACTGGAGCCGGAAAGGACCATCGTCATTGGTTCCAACCGCTGGCAGTCCGCCGACACTTTTGATGCACTGGAAGTTCCGGCAAATGATAAAAATATCCTGCTCAGCTTTCATTTTTATGAGCCATTCCTGCTTACCCATTATCAGGCGAGCTGGACAGATTTGGCTGATTATGAAGGCCCGGTGCATTATCCCGGAGAGATTGTGACAGAAAGTGAGTTTGAGCAACTTGCCCCTGACATGAAAAATACGGTAGCTAACCGGATGCTTACTTACCATCAAGATACGCTGGAACGCATGATGGAAAAACCTATCCGTATAGCTCAGGAAAAGAACCTACCCCTATACTGTGGAGAATGGGGCGTCATCAGCAATGCCCCGGATGATGCACGCCTGCAATGGTACAAAGACATGAAAGCCATCTTTGAGAAAAATGATATCGCTTATGCCAACTGGGATTACAAGAGTAGTAGCTTTGGGCTGGTAGAAGATGACGGGTCACCTAATACTGCTTTGGTAGAAATTATTTCAAAAAAGTAAGCAACTCAAGCCAACCATCAAATACCGATATCGTTTAGTAAGCATTCATTTACGGAAACCTAATTTATGACAGAGTTTAACGCTTATATCGCGGTTATTGCTACTTCTATAATCATTATTTTATCGTATCTCTTCAATGTGGTTTCCAAAAAAACCAATATTCC
>JBBSOG010000718.1:0-1296 GCA_038259985.1 Cytophagales bacterium | reverse complement strand
CGGTCCGTCCTTGCTGAATAAGTATATCATTCCAGGGATTAACAGTGGGGAGCGAACCGTACATCAACTGGGCCATTTCTTCACTGCTTTCAATCATGGGATAAGTCGCCGGATCAGCCAGCATAGCTTGCATCTCACTAGCAGAAGAAGCAACTTTATGCGCCTGGCGGTTCAATAATTTAAAGCGCAAAGCGTTAAAAAACTTTTTCCACATCATGATATCGCCGTCAAAAAGGATATCTCCCTTGATACCGGGGCCATCTGTGCTTAGCAAGGTATTGGCAGAGGCCAGGTCTGCTATGATGGCTGCATATGCTGTTTCCTGAGAGTCATAAGCGGGAGAATTGATCGCTTCTTCTGCTGTTCCTGATACTGCTTCTGTATAAGGAATTGCTCCCCACACATCAGTCAGTAGAGAACCCAACCAGGCTTTCATACCTATACCAATCCCTTGGTAGTTTGCATTTGGGTTCTCAGCATCAGGACCTGATAAAGCCGCTATCTTCTGAAAATTGATCATACCATCAGTGTAGAACACTTCCCAGTTGGTAATATTGACAGAAGGCTGCACATTATAGTTATCCCCTTCATTCTCATAAATATTACGGGTCAGATATCCGATCCATGACATGGCATGGTCAAAATTCAGGCGCTGGTTACGGGTCTTGTTGCCCCAGTAATTATCTACACTTTCCTGAAGGGCATGGGGCAAAAGGTACTGAGGATCTACCGATGTAGGATAATTAGGATTGGTATTAATCTCCTCAAAATCATCTGTACAAGCACCAGCCAGCACGATCAATGCCCAGGCCAGCGATATTATCTTAAAAGGATTATATAATTTCATAAGGGTTTCTTTTTAAAAATTCACATTCAGATTGAAACCAATAGAGCGGGTACTAGGCAACTGACCATAGTTGTAGCCCAAATCTGCTGCACTGATTTCAGGATCAATGTGTGATGCATTTTTGTGAAAGATAGACAGGTTACGGCCTACGATTGAGAAGCGTGCAGATTGTAAGAAAATGTTATCTAACCAGCTGGAAGGCAATTGATACCCTACCGAAGCTTCTCTGAGTTTGACATAACTACCATCCATCACAGCTGCTTCATGAAACTGGCGTCCGCTATAGTAGCTGTAGAAACCACGGGCTGAGGCTACCACATCGTTGGGTACATACTGAGGGGCTTCTTCCGTACCGATGTTTTTTACGCCTAATCCGATTACACCTTCTTCTCTACCCACCACACTTTCTTCCAACGTACCGGTTACACGGGCGATACTGCTACCCATAT
>JBBSOG010000717.1:0-1351 GCA_038259985.1 Cytophagales bacterium | reverse complement strand
TTCCTGATAAATTTTTTTGTTGATTAGCGCTTGCAGTGCTTCAACACACGTGATTTCGGCAAAATAGCGGGCATGGGTATTTATGCCGAAAGTATTGAAAGGCTGTAGGGAAATGTTTTCCTGGACGATCATAGGCTATGAAAATTCACTTTGTTGCAATTGTAAAAAATTCGCATCAAGTTTAACGCCGAAAACTTGGAATAAACAAAAAACGTAAGTTCTGGCAGTATATATACGAATGTATGGAGGAATTTGAAGCTTATCTGATCAGCAAAAAAATAGATACTAGACGTTTTGAGGCAGAAGAACCCGAGTTGTGGGGAAATTGGTCAAAGCTTTTTTCTAACGTCCATCCCAATAGCTTTACCCAGCAGAAGCTGTTTCTTATTAATAATATCAGGAGGCGGTTTCCGCTTACGGAGAATATGGAAACAGCACCGGAAGTGACAATCTTAAAGCCCAAACCGAAGCCAAAATTTAAGGTTCCTGTCAAGCCTAAAAATGATGGGGATTAATCTTGTTTACTCATGCTTTGTCCGGCGGTTTCGGCTTGACGTGATTTATCTTTCTCCTTATCCTTGTCTTTCTCTTTCCCCTTATCTTTTTCCTTCTTTTCTACGAAAGCTTTTTCTTCTGCCTTGGCCTGATCAAGTACAAATTCCTCCTCTTCTTTCTCTTCGTAGAGGTATTCGTTAATTTTCTTTCTTAGCTCTTTGGCCGGTAGGTTATGGAAAATCTCGCCGTTGCGCACCGTAGACATCTGCCCGGTTTCTTCAGAAACTACTACGACCAGGGTATCGGTAATCTCCGTCATACCGATAGCTGCCCTGTGCCTGAGCCCAAACTCAGCAGGAAGATTATCCCTTTCGGTGACAGGAAGAATGCAGCGTGCGGCTTTGATGCGGTTTTCATGAATAATGACTGCGCCATCATGCAGTGGGCTATACTTATTGAAAATGGACAATAGTAGCCGTTTGGACACTACCGCATCCAATTCATCCCCTGACTCAGCATAAAACTTCAGGGGGGAGCTTTTTGAAAATACAATAAGTGCCCCGGTATTGGACCCACTCAGGCTTTTGGAGGCATCAATAAAGGGGGTAATATTGATTTTGCCATCTTCCTTGTTTTTCTTCCAAAAAAAATTTTTGAAAAAATTATCCCGGTTAAAGGAAGTTGACTTACCAACTAGGAGGAGAAATTTGCGGATTTCGGGGTGAAAAATGATCATGACTGCCAAAACGCCGACACTCATGAACTGACCCAAAATTGCACTGAGCAATTCCATCTCGGCAGCTCTCACTACCAGATAAACAATGTACAAGGTTAGAAAGCCAAAGAAAATACTTAG
>JBBSOG010000716.1:0-1360 GCA_038259985.1 Cytophagales bacterium | reverse complement strand
TTTATACATTTTTTCCAGATGTTCCGGCCATCGGTTGCCAATACGGTCATTAAATACGGGTGCCAGCAAAGCATCATTACGGACTTTACCATAAAAGCTGTCCACCAGCAGTTTGATATCTTCCAGTTGTAGAATGTTCTTTTTCATTTTCATCAGAAAAAAGATTGATAAAAATCAGGGGTCCAGTACATGATGAAGTAAAAGAGCGCAAAGCCGATGAAGCCAATCACAATAGCCCACACCCAGGCGGGGATGCCCTTGGGCGTTTCTGAGCCGGTGACTACAAACTGGTCCCGGCGTTCGCTGCCATAGGCATTGACAGTGATAGAAACTTTCTCGTCCACTACTTCATTGGCCCTCAGCCCGACTACTGCTATCTCAGGGCCATTGCGCACTTCAAAGGGTATCACTTTTATGCCTTCCACATTATTGGATGACTTGGCCACGATTTTCAGGCGGTGCTTTCCATCCGGAATTTTGGTGGTATCCAGCATAAATTTTACCGGCGGCTTAAACTCCGCAAAGGGGAGTTCCTCATCATCCAGAAATACCTTGATGACCCGCTTATCTTCCAGTGTTTCAATATCTTTCATCTACGACAATATTTTTGATATGTCCGGGATGTTTTTCCCCGGGCTTGATAAGAAATTTGAGACTGTAAAAAAGCGTAAATGAGACAATGATGATCCCTACGATAATGATAACAAAATCCCAGTCGCTCTGCGGGCCTGCGCCATGCGTAATATTTTGCAAAGGCTTAGGTTGGTTCTGCTCGCATACCTCACAGGCGAGGGCCAATTGCACAGGTACTGTAAGCATCAAAAAAAGGATTAGAATAAGCTTTTTCATGTTATTTTTCTTTTCACCAATAATTATTTGCTGCCGCAATCGTCTGAAATTCTGTGGCGATCACCTGGGCAGAAGCAATCAGCTGAGCGGTATCCTCAGCATAATCAGACCTAAGCTTTTTTCTTGTCTCGGCATTGGTCTGTATAGCAGCAATAGATTTTCTGGCTATTTTTATAGCGAGTTCGCGGCCTTCCATCGGGGTAGCAGTGATCAAGCTTGGCAAATAGTTTTCTGCGTTTTCCATCGTATTTATGGTGTTTGGTTTGATACTAAATCACGGATTTTTTTCACATCTTCTGCGGTCATAGCAGGGGCATCATTACCCCAACTGGAGCGTTCATGGTTAGCGATAGCAGCGATTTCTTCATCACTAAGCTGATCGGCAAAGCCCGGCATCTGGGCATAATCTGGCCGCGCATTATAGCCTTGCAGGATGATGCGCACCATCAGCTCAGGATCTTCATCATTTACTATGTCACTGCCTGCCAAGGGAGGAAAAGCACCGGGCAGG
>JBBSOG010000715.1:0-1366 GCA_038259985.1 Cytophagales bacterium | reverse complement strand
TTTATTTTGAAATCATCATTCCGGGCATGTTTTTCTTATGTTTGCTGGTGGCAGTCACCAGCCTGGCAAGGGCGTTAGGAAACCACAAACTGCTTACTTATACGATGTTTGTATTGGTAGTAATCAACGCGACCTTAGACCCACTGCTAATCTTTGGCTACGCCGGTTTTCCTCGCTTGGGTATTGCCGGGGCAGCCTGGGCTACCACCATTGCCATCTTTGTCAGCATGTGGCTACCGGCTCCCTATTTGTGGAAAGAACTTAGAGGGGGCAAAAATATACAGTGGCAGTCCGTACGGATTTTCCGTTGGCGACCCATCGTAGCGATGGCCTTTCCCATTGCCCTGACCAATATCCTGGTGCCTCTGGGAAATACTCTTTTTGTCAAGATGCTTAGTCACTTTGGTGATTCAGCGGTTTCTGCTTATGGTGCTGGTTCACGGGTAGATATGTTGGTGATTCTTTCATTTACTGCGCTGACAGCGGTGTTGGCACCCTTTATCGGGCATAATCTTGGAGCGGAAAAGGGAGAGAGGGCGCAACAGGGATTGCGCTACGGACTCACCTATGCTTTTTTGTTGGGCCTGGTTGCAGCGGCACTTATTAGTTTCTTTAAGGAAGATATCAGCGCGATCTTCGCAACAGATCCTGCTACTTTCAAGGCATTGACCAATTACCTAAGCATTATGCCCTGGGGCTATGCCGTAAATGGATTTGTGATGGTCAGCCTCACGGCGATCAATGTATATCAGCGCCCCTGGCTGGCTACGGGACTGGCCCTATGCCATCTGCTTTTGTTTTATCTTCCCCTAGCTTATGGCGCGGTGCTGATGGATAGTTTTGACGGTATTCTGGCAGCCTACCCAATATCCCATCTGTTGGCAACGTTGCTTTCGTATTTTATGCTTAACCGGATAAGTGCCATCAAAATGTTGGAGGTAGAAGTTTCCCGGTAAAGGTATTTCATGTATTTTGGTGAACTTTCTTGACAATAACAGTTAATGTTTAACCGCTCGTACTTCCGCCTCGTTGAAGTACCTACGCATACGTTGAAGAGCAGACAAGCCTTATGATAAATCAATTAGTAAGACAAGCTGAGACAAATCTACCTACCCGTTTTGGTATTTTTAAAATGATCGGATATGCTAGTGAAGCGAATAATCCTATGCCCCACCTAGCAATGGTCAGCGAGAAAACAGATTTTACTAAGCCTGTGCTGGTCCGTATTCACTCCGAATGCATGACCGGGGATGTGTTCGCCTCCTTACGTTGCGATTGTGGTGAGCAGCTAGACCAATCCATGAAAATGACAGGTGAAGATGGAGGGGTAGTGATTTATCTGCGACAGGAAGGGCGTGGCATCGGG
>JBBSOG010000714.1:0-1368 GCA_038259985.1 Cytophagales bacterium | reverse complement strand
TGATTACTTTAGCGGTAATGGGAAGTCTTACGCCAATACCGACATTACTGACATTCTCAATACTTCGCAGGACGCCTTGTACCTTAGCGAGCGTAGTACGAATGAAAGTTTGCAATCTTTTAGCTACAAAATCCCGGTAACGAACGGATCGTATACTTTGAAACTACACTTTGCGGAAATATATTTTGGGGCCACTGGCGGTGGCGACGGTGGTGCAGGCAAGCGTGTATTTGATGTTACCCTAGAAGGGCAAAAAGTTTTATTAAACTTTGATATAAATGCCGAGACGTCCCCCATGACGGCAGTTATCAAAACTTTTACAACGCAGGTGAGCGATCAGGAATTAACCCTCGTATTTAGCGCTTCCGTAAATCAGCCTAAAGTATCGGCGATAGAAGTTTTTGGTAAGGGTAGCCTGATTGGTGAACCACTTTCCTGTGACTGGAATAGCCTGGCCAGTTCCTCTCTCAGCAAAGCAGAAGCACAAAGCGCTAAGGTAAATGGCAAACTGTATGTGCTGGCAGGTTTCGTAGCGGGCTTGAAAATTACAGGTACCACTGAAATCTATGATCCAGTCAACAATAAATGGTCTTTGGGGGCACCTATGCCAAGCCCCGTTACCCACATGGGGACCGCTACCGTTGGGGATGAAATATGGATCGTGGCTGGTTTTACCGGTGACAATCCGGGAGTGGCTACCGATAAAGTACAGGTATATAATACGGTGACCAATAGCTGGCGTGCCGGGCCGTCTATACCCAATCCCCGTGGCTCGGGTGCGGCTGTTTATAGTAATGGTAAGCTGCATTTCTTCGGAGGGCTACTACCTGACAGAAAAACAAATGTAGACGAACACTATGTACTGGATATCAACAATCAAGCAGCAGGCTGGAAGGCCGCTGCCCCGCTGCCCAACGGCAGAAACCACCTGAGTGGGGCAGCCGTCAATGGAATTATCTATGCCATCGGAGGGCAATACGGACACGACGGCCCTATTGAGGACCAGAAATTTCTGCATGCTTATAATCCACAGACAGATACCTGGACCAGAAAAGCAGACCTTCCCTCGGCGCGTTCTCATTTTGAGCCGGGCACTTTGGTACACAACAACAAAATCATCATCGTAGGAGGCCGCCGTGGCAGTGGGTTTTTCTATAATGACATCACTGAGTACGACCCTGCTACGGATAAATGGACTGAAAGGTGCAAACTGCCTGTCAGGCTTCTGGCACCTGTGGCCAAAACTTTTGGAGATAAGCTGATTGTCGCCAATGGCGGACAAAACGGAACCTGCTGCCCGCTTGATAACACCCGCTGGCTTCCTATAGAGCCGGAGATTGAACAGGAGCCAACCAAAGTATTGGTTTA
>JBBSOG010000713.1:0-1383 GCA_038259985.1 Cytophagales bacterium | reverse complement strand
GTGGTGATGGGATATACCATAGAGGCATGTTGCCAAGCGGTGAAAAGTGCCTGAGCATCAGTATTCGGAAAACGATGCTGTAGCATGGCGATAAATCTTTCGTTATCCAGGTTTGGGTCGTAAGCCATTCTGCCCCAGAGCATCCACTGGTACCAATGCTTTTCTATCTCAAGCTGAGTAGAATTTGCTGTTTGCTCTTTGGTCAGAAAATCCCTTCCCCACACATACTGATCGGAGCCAAAATACATTCCCCGGGCAACCTTTTGCGGCATGTTCCGAATAACATCCCTGACAAAATCCGGGGCACCCCAACGGAAATAATAGGTATCGTCGTTTCTAAGGCCCCAAATGGTCTTCATGCCCGCAATATCTTTCACAAAATCCTGGTGATAGGGCTGCTCAGTCGCGCTGTACACATGGGCTTTGGCATACTTGAAGCTGAACAGAAACTCAATGTTTTTTTGCTCAAGCAGTGGTTCAAACTTTTCAGCAATATCCCTGGCACCTGTCTGATGCTGCCGATGGATAAAAGTGAATTTACGGTCAGGCATTTCTCGGGCTACTTCCAGCAAGCCTTCGGCATAGGTATCAAAAGCCCAGTCCTCTTTTTCAGTAAACCCGGCCCCGTGCATGTTTTCTCCGGTAGTGAGGCCAATGCCTGCCAGGTCAGGATAAGTGCGGAACATGGTAGCAACGCTTTTTCTGAAGTAATCGCGGGTAGTCTGGTTATCAATTTCATCCGTGATTCCGTATTTACCCTCCGTACCATTCACGAAAATGTTCCAAGTAATGATGTAGAAGCTGACATTGCGTTCTTTAGCATACTGCATTACGTCTTTCCAGAAAGCGATCTTCTCTTCCATCGTCATTTTTCTGACCACTTCGGTATTGTTGATGATTTCAGGAGCGTCTAACCCGGTGCCGTGTAAATGATAGTTTTCGTTCCAGGCAACCTTAGATTTTAAAACGTCGCTCAGGGCAACCTCCGGGTAGTCCGGAACTTTCACCAGCGAGGGAAAAGGGTGAAGGCTCCACAGCGAAATGTAGTTAAAACGATACTTTGCCAAATTGTCTATATAGTCTTGCCAGAAGCTCAGGTCCCACATGTGGGCAATATTGTTTTGTGCGGCATCACTGGCATCGGTGTAGCTGGGTGTCCTTGCATCCAGCGGGATGTTGAATTTTGTTCCCCTCAATTCCAGGTAAGGATTCTGCAAGGTTTCTTCTACACCTTCCAACCCATACAACCTGATTTGTTCGGCTAGTTCCAAGGCACCGTACATGATTCCGGCCTCATCTACGCCATGAATAAAAATCCGATCGCCTTCCCTTTCAAGGGAAAAGCCTTCAGCCTTTAACTCAGTATGTTCCGCATGGATTTGC
>JBBSOG010000712.1:0-1492 GCA_038259985.1 Cytophagales bacterium | reverse complement strand
CTGGATTTTCCCTTGGCAGCGCCCAGTGCTAACCCTTTTGGGTATATCAGCCCCACCCGGGCTTCCCATGTGGAGGATCAACTAGGCGACAAGCTGGATTATATTCTGGATGGAGGGGAGTGTACCGTAGGGATAGAATCTACCATTGTAGGCTTTGAAGATAAGCAAATTGTGATTTACCGTCTAGGCGGGGCAAGCCTGGAAGCGATAGAAGAAGTGGTAGGAAAATCCAGCATTCGCCTGCACGCCCAGGTAAACGAAGAAGCAAATCCACATGCACCGGGTATGCTGAAAAGCCATTATGCTCCCCAAAAGCAAGTAATCATAGGAAATATTAGTAACATACTCAACCAGTATAACAGGCAGGACGTCGCGTTGCTCTGCCTGAAAGATTTCTACCCTCAAATACCTGACGATCATCAGGTAGCCCTCTCCGTGGTGGGTGACCTGAATGAAGCGGCGCAGGGTTTTTTTTCCGCCCTCCGGAAACTGGATAAATTACCGGTGAAGTACATCATCGCTGAGCCAATGCCCGAATATGGACTCGGTAAAGCCATCAACGACCGCCTACAGCGGGCCGCCGCCGAGAAAGCGTAAGGTGAAAGTGTTATTTTGAGATAGTGCAATAGCTTTCTTACAAAAAAATAAAGTTGTAGCCTTGGATTTGAAAAGTTATAATCCCAAGTCGTAATCCCCAATAACTAATAACGCTATTACTCATTTAACGAAGCCCTAGGAATTAGCATCAATTCTTTTTGTCGGCCATCTATATAATGTACTTTTCCATCTTTGAAGACCGCCGTTTCTTCCAGCATCACGCGGATTTCCTTATTGCCCCACTCAGGAATTTTCTCCCGCGTATTAAGTTCAATGGCATAGCAGGTATTATTATAGATCGTATGCTCACCGGAAGGCACCATATCTTGGTTGTCCCACATACCGACTGCTGGCCCGGCTGCGTGGCCGTGGTAGCCAATAGGATGGCTGTAAATACTGGGCACAAGTCCTTCGCTGGTGGCTTCTTCACGGGTCAGGCGCAAGACTTCATTGCCGCTGCGACCTTCCTTAAAATGGGAAGTGAGAATATCTTGTAGCCGGTTTCCTTTTTTCAAAGCCTCCACCAAACCTTGGGGCGGGGCAGTTTCACCGGGCTTAAGTACGTAGGCGTTTTGCTGCATGTCGGTATTCAGTCTCAGATAAGTAATCCCAAAGTCAATATGTACTAAATCGCCGGGCATGATGCTATTGGCATCGGGGGTCGTCTGGGTGCTAAAGGAACGGTTTGCCTGCGTATTTTCGGGATCAGCACGGGTCACATCAACGGTGGGATGAAACCAGGCTTGCAGTTTCAATTCCGCAATACGTTCGCGGTACCACCACTTTACGTCTTCAGTGCTAGTCACCCCCGGCTGAATTACCTTTTCGGACAAACCTTCGGCGATGATGGTATGGGCAATGCGACAAATCTGTTCATAAATCGCCAGTTCGGTAT
>JBBSOG010000711.1:0-1534 GCA_038259985.1 Cytophagales bacterium | reverse complement strand
GTACCATTCCAAATCCCCTTCATCGTTATAAATTCTACTGTAAGGACTGATACCACTAATATTCATACTTGCTGGCACTGCACTTTGGTCCCGGTTGGAATATTGGGCATTGACACCCACATTGAGCCAATCTGTAATGGCAAAATCTACATTTAACCTGGTGCGGACGGAGGTAAAGTCATCTCCCAGAATTACACCTTCATTATCCACATAGCCTAATGACCAATAATATTTGAAGTTTTCCGAGCCCCCGCCTACACTGAGGTCATAATTTTGTCTAAAGCCGGGCCTGAGCACTTCATCAAACCAGTCTACTGTTTCACCTGCCAAATACTGCTCTATCTCAGTACCAAAGAAATTAAGCCGTCCCAGGTACTCCTGCGTATCATCCGAATTTGGGTTAGGATTAGCATTTCTCCACTGATCCAGGGATACACCCTGACTAAGATCAGCCGGATCATCCCAGTACCAATCTTCTCTATTGGCAACCCCGACCGTCCTGAAATAGTCCCTTCTAAAACCTTCGTATTGACTGGGGTTCCTTGGCCTGAATTTATCATTCGTGATCTCACTAACCCCGGCTTTGGCAGTAAAATTAATGATTGGCTTGCCGGTTGTACCTTTCTTAGTTGTAATGATGACTACACCGGAAGCCGCTTTAGAACCATAGACCGCAGCAGAACTTGCGTCTTTAAGTATATCAACATTTTCAATATCACTGGGATTGATATCAGCGATATTTCCGTTAAAAATTACGCCATCAAGTACGATCAGCGGGCTTGTTCCTCCAGTCAGAGAAGTTGGGCCTCTTACTTCTATGGCACCGCCTCCTGCCGGTGAAGGGCTTTGGTTGGTATATACTCCAGCCACCTGACCGGCGAGCATTTCTGTAACCTGGGTATAACTTTTATTTTGAATACTCTCCCCATCTACCCGGGAGACAGCCCCCGTCAGGTCACTTTTCTTCTGAGTGCCATACCCGATTACCACTATTTCTTCAAGTTGAGCTTGATCAGCGGCTAGACTAACATTAATGTTATTCTGGTTGCCCACGGTAATTTCCTGTGATATATAACCCACAAAAGAAAACACCAGCACTGATTCAGATGAAGGCACTTCAAGGCTATAATCCCCGTTGATGCTGGTCACTGTGCCTGAGCCAGTTCCCTGAACGATTACATTCACGCCGGGCAAAGGAATATTTTCTTCTACCGAAGTTACTTTTCCTGTCACGTTGATACCCTGACCAGAAGCGCTGTGCACCAACAAGCCAAAGCATAAGCAGTAAATAAAATGTTTCATAGTATTAAGTTTAGTTGAGTGATGTTTGTCAAAAAAATATTAACTGTTCTTCAAAATACTGCTTTGCCTAAGCACAGCGTTTAAAGACATTAAGCACATAAAACTTTGCTTTACAGTATAAATTGATACAGCTTGGCTGCTGTTGTTTTCGTTTATTTAAGTACTTCTTCTATGGCCCCCATCAGTATTTCTTCAGAACCAGGACCTACCCTGGACGCACGCTCACTGGGTT
>JBBSOG010000710.1:0-1539 GCA_038259985.1 Cytophagales bacterium | reverse complement strand
TGAGAGTCGCTAAACGATCCCCGTCTGGAGGTATTTGCTATACCTGGTTCTCTGGTAGATGACATCAGTGGACACCCCAGTGGTTTGCCTACTGAAATTTCTACTACCTATCTTGGTTATAGTGCTACTATCAATCCTGATGTTTTTGCCCAAACCACTTCGCCCGCTGTACTGATGAGTTATGCCGAATTGCTTTTCACACAGGCAGAAGCCGCAGTAGATGGAGATATTAGTGGTGATGCACAGGCCTTGTACGAGGCAGGAATAGCCGCTGCCTTTGATCAATACAGTTTGGATGTTCCTGCTGGTTACCTGACGGCTGCCGGACCTGCAACCAAAGAAAATATCATGACGCAAAAGTGGATTGCACTCTTCGGTCAGGGTGTTGAAGCCTGGACCGAATACAGAAGGACAGGTTTCCCTGTGATGCCTGCGGCTGATCCTAATGCACAGTTTCAGAACGATGGCGTATTGCCAACCCGGCTGGTATATCCCTCTACGGAATACTCACTTAATGAGAGTAACGTAGAAGCGGGTGCTGCATTAAATGGTGGGCCAGACGATATGAAAACTAAACTTTGGTGGGTAGAGTAAAGAGCACGCGAGCATAGCTGCTTATCTCTTGAAGTTGTCAAATCTTTTAATGAAAAAAACATGAAAAAAATATTTCCTATATGCATTACGCTATGCCTGACAGTACTATTACTTTCAGCTTGCGAAGAAGAATCGGATATGGCTTTTGACAGGGTCGCTTCTCCTGTTGTATTACAATATGATAGCATTGCACCCAATGAAGCACAACTTACGCTTTTTGAATTGGATAAGACGGGTATCCTGGATCAAAACGTGGGGATCAAGTATAATCCAATCTCCAATTTAGCCATTGAGGTAATCCAGGCAGGAACAATGCTGGGAAGCTTTACCACAGCTAGTGACGGAACAGTAGTAGTTCCCTTCCAGGGAGCTTTGCCTAATGAATTTGCCGGCTCATACGATGGAGTCGCTTTCAGAATATTTAAAAATGACTTTGATTGATTTTTGTAAGTAATAGGTTGTTTGCATGGAAAAGAGAGGCGTTTTTACGCCTCTTTTTTTATTTGTCTATTGCGGTGATAATAAAACTAATCCAAAGAAATTAATTGTTTATCAGGTAAGCATTTGGGAATAAAATCTATTCCTTATACATTTGCAGCAGACGGGTACAACCAGCTCCTGCTGAACTCCCCCAGGCTAGGAATAGAGCAAGGGTAGGCGGTCGATGCGGTGTGATACCCGTTTTTTTATTTGCCCATGAGTAAATTCTTTTACGATTTTTTTCGTTTTATAAACTCCTGTATCTTTAAAGCCAACTAAGGCCCTAAACAAAAAAACTATGGAATTTTTTATTGACACCGCCAACCTTGACGAAATACGCGAAGCCTACGACTTAGGCGTATTAGATGGAGTGACCACTAATCCTTCCCTGATGGCCAAAGAAGGTATCACCGGCCATGACCGAATTATTCAACACTACAAAGACATCTGCGACATCGTGGATGA
>JBBSOG010000709.1:0-1554 GCA_038259985.1 Cytophagales bacterium | reverse complement strand
ATTTTACCTGTTCGGTAGTAGTCCGGGGAATGTTGAGGTCAGCCGCTTGAAAAGAAGTCATCAGCAGGCCGGAGCAGTCCATGCCTGACCGGGTAGTGCCCCCCCAGCGATAGGGTACACCGGTGTAAGACCGTGCAATGGCAACCACTTCATCTAGCTGGCTTTCCGGCTCCGCATTTGGCTCAGCACGAGGCATATTCCTTTTACTTTTATAAGCATCTTTGCTTTTGTAGGCCCTCTCACTTCTATGTTTTCTGCTTTTTTTGTCCGCTACTCGCTTGTTGCTGGCACAACCTGCTATAAGCAGTACACACAAAATGGAAATAAAATAGCTGTAGAGGGACAACTGACTTTTGCAATGAGGTACAATCATACGGCAAATATAAAATGTATCTTTCGTTTGCTCAATGAAACGACTACTTTGAATTGTTTATTTTGCCTAAATTTTTAAAGTGAACTCACACTCATCAAGTTAATGGACAATCAATTTAGTTTTTTTGAAAGCGTTTATGAAGTGGTGAAGCTCATTCCTAAGGGCAGGGTGAGCAGCTATGGTGCAATTGCTAATTATCTGGGCACTAAGGGAAGTGCACGCATGGTAGGCTGGGCCATGAACAGTGCACACCAAGAAAAAGATGTACCTGCCCATAGGGTAGTGAACCGACAAGGCTTACTTACCGGAAGACATCACTTCTCCACCCCCAGCGCTATGCAGGAAATGTTGGAAAAAGAAGGAGTGCAGGTAAAAGATGCACAAGTAGTAGATTTTGACAAACATTTTTGGGACCCAACAGTAGCCTTATCATGATACCTAAATTCTTCAAATCCTCCGGCCATATACTGTTCGCTATTTTCATTTTAGTATCTCACGCCTCTTGCGGACAAAAGCAAGGCGAAAAAGCAGGTGCAAATGTATCGGATTCATCAAGCATTTATCGCTTTGATCAACCCAGCAGTGTGGATGGAACGGGGAAATTCTATATGGGACGGGATATTGCCCAAGTGATGGGCCACCGGGGAGCGGCGTGGTTAGAAAGGGACAAGCGAAAAGATGATGAACGCACGGACTTGCTCCTGAAAGCACTGGAACTTGAACAAGATGCGGTGGTGGCGGACATTGGCGCGGGTTCGGGTTATTTTACTTTTAAGATAAGTGAGTTAATTCTCCAAGGAAAAGTGCTGGCTGTAGATATCCAACCGGAAATGCTGGACATGATCAGTGAAAAGATGACCTCAGAAAATATTGCCAACATCAGGCTCGTTCCGGGAGAAATAGATGATCCGGCGCTACCGCAAAACAGTGTAGATCTGGTACTGATGGTGGATGCTTACCACGAATTTTCTCATCCCCGAGAAATGATGGAGGTCATCGTCAAATCCCTGGCTCCGGGAGGCAAGGTAGTTCTGGCAGAATACCGTGCCGAAGACCCTGAGGTGATGATCAAACCTACCCACAAAATGACCGAAGCCCAGGCAGTCAAAGAAATGCAAGCCGTCGGCTTGACGTTGGTAGAAAACAAAACACTGTTGCCCCAACAGCACCTGATGTTTTTT
>JBBSOG010000708.1:0-1632 GCA_038259985.1 Cytophagales bacterium | reverse complement strand
CCAGGTCCTGCCGCACTTTTTCTTCCATATCAGGAGGTACGTTGGGGTGGAGTTTTAGCTGCCCGGGTTTATACATATCCCGGTACTTTTGCGGAGCAGTGTGGTAAGGGGCGTGGGGCGTTCCCCAACTTAAAAATAGCAGAAAGGGGTTTTCTCCCTCCGCATGTTCACGAATATATTGTTGGGCATCTTCGGACTGGGCAATGGCATCATATCCATTCCAAAACTTTTTCTCAGGGGAATTCCCGGCATAGTAAGCAGAATGATTGTAATCATGGGTACATTCCATGGCTTTCCAGTACTGAAAACCCTGCCGACGGGCACCCGGAGGGATAAAACTGCTGCGGCCGCTTCCATCCAGGTGCCACTTACCAATATACCCGGTCTGGTAACCGGCATTCGCGTAGACTTTTGCCAGGGTAAGTGCGTTGGTATCCAACTGCACATCGTTCATAAAAAGCCCGTGGGTAAGCGGTCTCTGTCCGGTCATGACTGAAGCGCGGTGAGGTGTACACACCGGCATACCGGAAACTGCCAGGCTCACATTAGCACTGTTGGCAGCGAAACGATCAATATTTGGCGTTTTTACGTTGGGGTCTCCGGCATAGCCAAAAGCCTGTGCCCGCCACTGATCAGTATGCAGGATAATAACATTAGGTTTTTGCACACTTTCCTGTTGACATGAAGTGCTCAGGAATCCTAGCATTAGGCACAGATAAGCAATAAAAATACTAAATAATTTCATCTTAGGTCGTCAGGTAGTATTGAGGATAGTTTACTGCCAAAAATTATTAAGTTGAATCTGTTTTTCCTAATGGTCATTGGTGAAGTTGACTGTTAGGCACTTGTCAAGCTAAAATAGCAAAGCGAGAAGTTACCTCTAAGTTGACATCGCTGGTTATCAAAAATTCTTTAAAGTACCCATATAAATATTATCTTGCCCGGATGAAAGCAGTTTCAAAGAACGAAGCAATCATTATTGGGCTTGATGTAGGCACCACCAGTGTCAAAGTCCTGGCCGCCACCCCGTCAGGTGATACCCTGGCAGTGGCGGAAGCTACATATACACTTTCCCAGCCCGAACAGGGTTATCGGGAACAAGATCCTGATGAGCTGCTGCAAGCTACAGAAAAAACGCTGAAAAAAGTATTGGATAAACTTCAACAGCCTGTCAAGGCTCTGTGTTTTGGGGCAGCTATGCACAGCCTGATCGCAGTAGATAAGCAGGGCAAGCCGCTTACCCCGGCCATTATATGGGCTGATATCCGCAGTGCCGATTTCGCGAGATCACTAAGGGGCACGCCCTTGGGAAAACAAATTTATGAAGCTTCCGGCGCACCTATCCATGCGATGCTACCGCTCTGTAAGATTGCCTGGCTCAGGGAGAAGCGGCCAGAAATATTCCGCAAAGCCGACAAATTTATTAGCATCAAAGAATATTTTATAGCCCGTTGGTTTGATCAATATGTGGTAGACTATGCCATTGCCGGTGCGTCGGGCATGTGGGATAAAGCCAGTATGCAATGGAACAAGCAGGCATTGGACTGGGCTGGAATTAGTGAGGACAAACTATCAAAAACTTTATCACCCACCCATCAGCTTGGCTCGCCGCAATTCAGGTCATTTAAGCAT
>JBBSOG010000707.1:0-1654 GCA_038259985.1 Cytophagales bacterium | reverse complement strand
CGGGGGGCCATCGTACCGAAAGTCACGATCTGGGCCACCTGATTACGACCGTATTTTTTGATGACATAATTGATCACATCCTGCCGCCCATCGTCGTCAAAGTCAATATCAATATCAGGCATGGAGATACGCTCGGGATTGAGAAAGCGCTCAAAAAGCAAGTCATATTGAATGGGGTCAATATTGGTGATCCCTGTACAATAGGCCACTACCGAACCGGCTGCTGAACCCCGGCCTGGCCCTACTTTTACACCCATTTTGCGGGCTTCATTGATAAAGTCCTGCACAATCAAAAAGTAACCAGGAAAGCCCATGTCCTTGATGATCTTCAGTTCGTAGTCAATGCGTTCCCTAAGTTCCGGTGTTATCTCCGGGTAATGCGTTTTGGCCCCTGCGTAAGCCAGATGGTGAAGATAATCGTCCTGGTCTGCAAACTCCTGCGGTATCTCAAAGCGGGGCAGTAGAATATCACGTTCCAGCTTAAGTGCTTCGGTTTTCTCAACAATCTCATGGGTATTGGTGATGGCCTCCGGTAAGTCATGAAAGAGGCGCTTCATTTCTTCTTCTGTTTTGAAATAAAACTCATCGTTAGGCATGGCAAAACGGTAGCCCCTGCCCCTACCCTTAGGCATAGATGTCACATCGCCATTTTTGACACACAGCAAAGTGTCGTGTGCTTCGGCATCAGCACGTTTGGTATAATACACATCATTGGTAGCGATGACCTTGACATGGTACTTTTGGGCAAAACGTAGTAATATCTCATTAACGCGGTTTTCTTCTTCCAGTCCGTGGCGCTGGAGTTCTACATAAAAATCCTCTCCAAAAGTATCTTTCCACCAAACGAAAGCCTCTTCTGCTTGGTGCTCACCTATATTGAGAATAAGGTCGGGCACTTCACCGGAGATACCGCCGGTCGTAGCGATAAGTCCTTTCTTATATTGCTGGATCAGCGCCTTGTCTACCCGGGGAAAGCCGCCGTAAGAACCTTCAATGTAGCCCAGCGAACAAAGTTTTGACAGGTTTTGATAACCTTCCTGATTTTTGGCCAGCAACAGTTGGAGGCTGCGCTGGTCTTTCATGTCTTTGGTAAATTTCTTCTGATGGCGGTCCGCTACCACGTATACATCACAGCCAATAATCACCTTGATGCCTTGTCGCTTACCTTCAGCTACTGCTTTGAAAGCACCAAACAAACTTCCCAAATCTGTGATGGCTACGGCAGGCATGCCCTGTGCTTTGGCTGCCGAAATAATATCTTTCAGGCTAGCCGTACTTTGCAGAATAGAAAACTGGGAATGTACGTGCAAATGACTAAAGGGTACGGTTTTGATTTTTTCAACCGGTGCAGTGCTGACTGGAATAGTCGGTGCTTCAGTAGCTTTTTTCTCTTCTGTCGCTCTACTGGCTACTTCCAAATCGGGGGCTTCATAAATAATCTGCTCCAGCGGCACTTCATCATTTAATGGCTTGATGACTTTTTCTTTCATCAAACCGAAAAAGCAGCGAGCGGTAGCATCCACATCAAAAGCAGCGTTATGCGCCCCGTCAAATCCTACCCCAAATAGCTTCTTATGTAGCTCTGAAAGCGTTGGCCATTTAAACTTACCGTACCTGCCTCCGGGAATTTTGCAGTAATCAGTAGACGCATCTT
>JBBSOG010000706.1:0-1660 GCA_038259985.1 Cytophagales bacterium | reverse complement strand
CAGGGCAAAAGGGTGTTGGTTGTATGTCAAAAGAAAGCCGCGTTAGATGTGGTTTACAAGCGCCTGAAGGAAATAGAAGTACATCCCTTCATCGCCCTGGTGCACGATTTTAAGAATGACCGTAAAGATATCTACGCACAACTCAGCAAGCAGATAGATTCCTTGTATGAGTACCAGCACAAAAATAACAGCCTGGATACCATTTACCTGGAGAGAAATTTCTTACAATTTAGTCGCCGGATTGAGCAGATTTGTGATGAGTTGGACGAGTTCAAAAGTGCCCTTTTTGATGAGCGGGAGGCAGGGGTTTCTGTCAAAGAACTGTACCTCACTTCGGATATCAATGAGGCTTCTGTAAATATGAAGCAGGAATACCGCAATTTCTATATTCCTGAAATGCATGATTTTATCAAGAAACTCAATACGTATACTGCCTATTCCAATCAGTTTGATAGAGAAAGCTATCTGCTATATGACAGAAAGCCTTTCATTAATTATACTGTGGAAGACCTCAAAAAAATCAGGGAAATCATCAAGAATATTCCTGAATTTAAGTTCAAGATTGAAAAAGATACCCGGGAAATATTAAAAACAGAGATTGATTTTGTAAGATGTGAAAACCTACAGCAACGTTCAGAAGGTATCGGCAATTTTATCCAGTTGTTGCAGGAAGAACCCTCGTTTCACTATTTTACTTTTATGGTGCCTGCCATTGAGAAAGAAGCTGATCCTTTATGGTTATCAAATATTGAGCGGATTGTCATGGAATGCTATCAGAGGCACGGACCGGAAATCAATTTGTCTTCAGATGAACTTGGCAAATGCCAAAGGGTAATTACCAAGGCAGAAGAGGCCAGAAATGGATTTTTTAGCTGGACATGGTGGAAGTATTTTTCTAAAGATAAAGCCTATGTGGAAGATGTGCTTAAGAAAAATGACCTGATCACCGACAAAAAAGGCTTTCAAATCATTGCAGAAAAAATTGACGCCCGCCTCAATCTGGAGCACAACCTTACCAAACTCAGGGATAAAAAATGGCTGGAGGCAGTACCCGATAAAGAATCTTCTCATCAGTATGATAAAGCTGAGTTGGAGACTTGGTTTTACCATCAGAAAAAAGCGTTGGAAGCTACTTTGATATTTCGTTCCCTGCGTAATTTCAATGAATATTTTAACATTAAAAATATTGAGCATCAGGATTTACTTCTGCGTACCGAGGCTTTACTCAAAGTACTAAGTACCATAGCCCCCCAGATCAAATACTGGGAAAGCTATCTCTCCCCAGCCGAAGTAAGTAAAATCATAACAACAGAACATAGCGAAGCTTTCTTAAAAATACTGGACCGTGATTTTGATGCCCTTTGTGATTTTGATACACTCAATTTTCGCCTGGAGCCTTACCAAAAAGCGGTGATCAGCCGCCTGTTGGATGAGACGGAAAACCGTTCTGAGGAAAGTGTACTTACCCTTTTTCAGAATAGCATCCGGCTGGCCTGGATAGATCACCTGGAAGTCAAATTCCCACTACTAAGAATGGTCTCATCCCGCCAGATGGCTGACCTAGAAAGTGAACTACAACAGTGCATATCAGAAAAGCTGAAGATCAGCCAGGAAATACTACAAATGAAGCTAAGGGAGCGGACTTACTATGATGTAGAGT
>JBBSOG010000705.1:0-1695 GCA_038259985.1 Cytophagales bacterium | reverse complement strand
TGAAGTCAATTACCCCAGAAGAACAACCATAGATTTTGTAAGCATTTTTATATGAGTAAAGAAATAAAGATTACACTACCTGACGGATCGGAAAGACAATACCCAGAAGGGAGCAGCGGATTAGACATTGCACAAAGTATTAGCGAAGGATTAGCACGTAACGTGCTTGCCACCAAAGTGGATGGCAAGGTGTGGGACGCCACCCGTCCCATTGAGCAGGATGCCCACATACAACTGCTCACCTGGAATGATGATGAGGGTAAATCCACCTTCTGGCACTCTTCGGCCCACCTGATGGCAGAAGCTCTGGAAGCGTTATATCCCGGAATCAAGCTGGGTATTGGTCCCCCGATTGAGAACGGTTATTATTACGATGTAGATTTTGGCGATAAAGATTTTAATGCTGAAGACCTGGAAAAGATAGAACAGCTAATGCTGGAACTAGCCCGCCAGAAGAATGAATTTCAGCGCATTCCCATGGACAAAGCTTCGGCGGTTCGTTATTATCAGGACAAAGGGGATGAGTATAAATTAGACCTGCTAGATAGGTTGGAAGACGGAACCATCACTTTCTACAAGCAAGGTGATTTTACTGACCTATGTCGTGGCCCTCATATACCCAATACCGGATTTATCAAGGCGGTAAAGCTGCTCAATATTGCGGGCGCGTACTGGAGAGGTGATGAAAAGAATAAGCAGCTCACCCGTATTTATGGTATTACTTTTCCTAAACAAAAGGAGCTTAAGGAATACCTGGAACTGCTGGAAGAAGCCAAGAAGCGGGACCACCGTAAATTAGGAAAAGAACTGGAACTCTTTACTTTTTCTGAAAAGGTAGGTGCCGGGTTGCCATTGTGGTTGCCCAAAGGCGTGATGTTGCGGGAATGTTTGGAGAATTTTCTGAAGAAAGCGCAGCGCAAAGCAGGCTACGAGCAAGTAATCACCCCACATATTGGGCATAAGCAACTATACGTCACTTCCGGTCACTACGAAAAATACGGCAAAGATTCATTTCAGCCGATCAAGACGCCACATGAGGATGAGGAGTTTTTGCTCAAGCCAATGAACTGCCCACATCACTGTGAGATATATAAAAGTAAGCCACATTCTTACAAAGAGCTGCCAATCCGCTACGCGGAGTTTGGTACAGTGTATCGTTATGAGCAAAGCGGAGAGTTGCATGGCCTGACCCGGGTGAGGGGATTTACGCAGGATGACGCCCATATTTTCTGCCGGCCAGATCAGGTCAAAGATGAATTTAAAAAGGTAATTGACTTGGTCATGTATGTTTTTGTAACCCTGGGTTTTGAGAATTATACTGCCCAAATTTCACTGCGGGATAAAGAAGATCGTTCTAAATACATTGGCAGTGATGAGAACTGGGAAATATCAGAACAGGCTATTGTAGAAGCTGCGGAAGAAAAAGGCTTGAAAACAGTAACCGAATACGGGGAAGCAGCATTTTACGGCCCCAAGCTGGATTTTATGGTTAAAGATGCCTTAGGTCGTCAATGGCAGCTAGGCACTATTCAGGTAGACTACACTCTCCCGGAGCGTTTTGACCTGACTTATATCGGTGCGGACAACCAGAAACACCGTCCCGTGATGATCCATCGCGCCCCTTTTGGCTCAATGGAGCGATTTGTAGCCATTTTACTAGAACATACCGGAGGAAATTTTCCGTTATGGCTAGCC
>JBBSOG010000704.1:0-1713 GCA_038259985.1 Cytophagales bacterium | reverse complement strand
GGCAGGTTATTATGCGCATTGTACGGCATTGGATGATATGGTCGCTGAAATTTTGCAAACGATTGAAAACGCAGGTATTGCTGACAACACGATTATTCTGTTCACCTCTGATCATGGTGATTTGCTGGGCTCGCACCGCGCTTACAAAAAGCAGCAACCTTACGAAGAATCTATCCGCATCCCCATGCTGATCCGTGCGCCACAATTATCTGCGGGAGAATATAAAGCCCTCATCAACTCTTACGACATCATGCCTACCCTGCTGGGCTTAAGCGGTATTGAGGTACCCAGTACTGTGGAAGGCCATGATTACAGTCAGTTCCTGAAGGGGAAAGCTGCCCTGCCGGATACTGCTACCGTAATCAACTGTGTGCAGCCTTTCGGGCAGTGGAACCGCTTTGACCAAGGTGGGAAAGAATACCGGGGACTACGTACCTTGCGCTATACTTATACCCGCGACCTCCACAGCCCCTGGCAGTTATTTGATAACGAGCAGGACCCTTACCAGATGCACAATCTGATTGATGACCCAAATTATGCTACCCAGCAGGCTGCCTTGGACAGCCTACTGACTCAAAAGCTGAACGAGCAGGGAGATGAGTTCCTGCCCGGTATGGAGTACATTGCCCAGTGGGGCTATCCGGTGGATTCTACACAAACGGTTCCCTACGCACCCTAATGGAAGGAAGATATGAAAGTTCTTCTTTACTGCTAAATGCCGAAAGGTTGAAGAAAGTGATTAGCGGATAAATTGTACATTTCATATAAATATCTGGCTATCTCTTTATTTGCCTTCGTCAGTGATTCGGCAAAGCTTGAGGTAAACTTCAACTGAAGTGTACTGGGTTTTTTGAACGATTAGGATAGTATTATTTAAGTAGCATCAGAGATTAAACCGACTTGCTCAAAAGAGGTTTGACTGCCCGCAGTACAATTTCTGGGCCTTGAACCCCGGTATGTCGCTATTCCGTTTCATATCCCCGCTTTCACAGTAATAATGTCCTCCCATCTGGTGGTGTACCTTGCCGATAACCTTTTTTGGACGGTGGCGCCATTACTTCCATCGCCCATGGCTGCGGACCTTACTACAAACTTCCCCATCTTCTGGTTGATTTTATCCATTACCTGCATCAAAGGATCAGGATAGGTCTGATGCTGTTTCTCTCTAGCATTTTGGTCATATATTCCTGCTTGCCTTTGTGTTGCCGGAACGATGCCCGATAACATGACACCAGCTTTTTTGTAATCATATCCCTGACAATAAATATACTCCAGTGCCTTTAGAGCATACTTGATTAGCGCTAAAGTGTTATCAGTAGGTACTGGTAGGGTGATTGACTGGCTTTTACCGTATTGAGTATCTCCTTGCTTATAGCGGCTGGTTCGGATAAATACTATAAGAATATTAGCACAGCTTTGTTGCTTCCTAAGTTTTTCGGCACAGCGACTTACAAAAGTAGCTATAGTCTCTTTAAGGATATCTAACTGGCTAACAGGCTTAAGAAAAGACCGGGAAGAGGTAATGCATTTCTTGTTTTTTTTCACCATTTCCAATGACAGGCAAGGCTGGGCATTCAGCTCTAAATACAATCTTTGGCCTACCACGAATAGCTGTTGTAGTACCCAGTTCTCGTTTGCCTGTGCAAGTTGGTAGGCGTTGTAAATACCCTGACTTTTAAGTTTGTCAGCAGAACGTCTCCCAATTCCCCATAT
>JBBSOG010000703.1:0-1716 GCA_038259985.1 Cytophagales bacterium | reverse complement strand
GGTAGCATTTGCAGATACCTGATCAGAGCCACTTTTGGCCCCTACATAACGTACCGCAAAAGATTCCAGGCGAGGGTCATCATTTTCCTGCAAGTAATCCACAAAATTTTGGGTTAGGAAGTAGTTGTTGGCTTCTGAGCCATTCAACCAACCTCCACTGGGATTGGTGTATAAGGTCGTATGCCTGATCACTGCATTCCCTTCATTAGACTCCAATAGCCCACCAGCGACGGCTTTGGCAACATATTCCTGGGCTTTTGCCGGATCAACTTTGGAGAGACGCATGGCAGCCCTCAACATCAGTGAATTAGCAAATTTTTTCCACTGATCTACATTGCCCCCGTACAAAACCTCAGTAACCGGTGGTTTAGTAGCATCCAAAGCGGCAGCGGCCTGTTCTAATTCGCTCAAAATATTGTTGTAGATCTCCTGTTGGGTATCATATACTGGTATGGTATTGCCTTCCAGATAAGCCAGACCCGCTTGTGAAAAAGGCACATCCCCAAAGGTATCGGTAATGGTCATTCCAGCGTAAGCCCTCCATATCCTAGCCATCTGGTATAAGTTGAAAAATTCTTCAGAATCTCGGGTCTTGTCCAGGACATCCACCGTAGCTTTCAGTACATTTCTGTAGTGATTTTGCCAAATCCCTGCCCTAGCCTGGTTGTCCTGGTTATAATTGGCGCCTGCCAATGAACTACCGTTAGGGGTAATAATTTGCTGGACAATCGCCAGTTCATAAATAAATATAGAAGTAGGAAAGGAAGCAGCAATGATTGCATTGTTCATTGAATAAGAAGGGTTCAACGAAGTAATTGCGGTTTCATTGGTGTTGATTTCATCAAAATCCTTATCGCAGGCAGTGGTCAGGCCAAGCATAACCAAAATGCTTAATATGTATTTTATCTGTTTCATGGTCATTATTTTTTCAGTAGATAGAGTGATCAAAATTTAACATTGAGATTGAACCCTATGCTCCGGGTCACCGGAAGACTGGTTTGTTCTAATCCCACCGTATTATCAGAGGCGCTAGGCAACTGTTCAGGATGGATGTTGTCTACCCATTTTTTGAGCACGGCTACATTATTGGCAACAATATTCAGCCTCACCCCTTTGATAAATAGATCTTCGGGCAACATCCGGGTAAAGTCATATCCCAGAGTTACTTGGCGCAGCGACCAGAACCCGGCATTGTAGAGATAATCTTCTACAATATTAGAAGCCCCGGCAGTTTCATAGTAGGTTTGGATAGGCGTCTGAACAGTATTGACTTCTCCGTTTTCATTTACACCATCCCCTACTACAAAGCCATCTTCCCGGCCCACCAAAGTCCTTTGGTGCAGGCCATGTCTCACTAAGTTGAAGTTGGTACCCGAAGCCATTTTGTGCCCTAACTTAAAATCAACCAGGAAGGAAAAGCTGAGATCCTTGTACCTAAAATTATTAATGATACCTCCCACATCGGTTGGAATAGCACTGCCAAAAGCCTTCTGGCTGTCTGTTCTCAAGGGCCTTCCATTGTTTTCACTGAATATCTGTCTGCCCTGATCATCGTATTGGAAGCCAAAACCGAAAATCTGACCTATAGGCTTACCCACAATCTGGGTAATCAATTCACCTCGTATACCTGAGCCCACAGTGATGATGGTGTCTCCCGGGTTCAGACCAAGTTTCAACACTTCTGTGGTATTGTGCGAATAATTGAATGTTAAGTCC
>JBBSOG010000702.1:0-1718 GCA_038259985.1 Cytophagales bacterium | reverse complement strand
TGGAGATCACAAGCAACGTACGGCAGCTACCAGATTATTGATCAAATCCCGAATGAATTACCGGGAGCAATTGCAGGCGGTGAGAACAATTGTGGCAAGTCCAAAGACTGATAGTGAAAAAGTAACAGCGCTTGGGGAGGGGTGCAATTCAAAACTACGCTGCCTGTTGTTTAAACAGGTCAGTAATCAGGTGGAATTTTTCGCTTTTATAAGCGCTTCTTAATCGTACCATATTGTCACAACCCTGGTCTGCCCATCGTTGTCCGCTGCGTTTCATGCGTACTTGTAAAAGGGTACGATGAGCAGACTCAATAGGGCCACTACTAATCATGAGCCCCTGCTTCCTATACTCATCGTATTGCATACGGCAAGTGTTGCTTTGCAGGTAATGGAGTAGTTTTTCTTTTTCCTGAGCCGGGCAATGTTCTAATTTGCTAAATGCCTTCATCACCTGCTTACAAGCCCCTGTCCGCAGTAACTCATTTTGCTTTTCCCGCCATGAACTGCTATCAGGAGCAAATTGGGCAGCAAAGGCTATTTTCTCACTTACATGAAAGAAGTCTAAAATATGTACTGCCTCAGGATAGCGCTCAGAGAGCCAGTTGCCAATCCAGCGCGCGCCATCGGTAATAAAGACCTTTTTACAGGCTGAATTGGGAGCTAAAAGCTTTTCAAATTTAGCCTTAAATTTACTATAATGACCTCTTTGGGCTACATATTCAGAGACATCCATGTGCCATTTGCCAGGAAGGCTGTCCTTGACAGGGGTGGCTTTAAATACACGTCCTACTTTTGTCTCCTGCCAGCCATTATCGGTAAATAGCATACTGCCATCTACCATACCATATACTGTTTCTTGCTTATTGGATTCTATCTGGGCCAACTTCTGTGAAGGGGCATCCAGAAGTGGTTTATCGGCTAGCAGGGATGCCTGCTGGCTGATGCGGTATACCTGACTTTGATTAACTTTTATCCCTAACAGGCTTTCTACTATGGCAGGCACCTCACCAAATACATGCTCACAAGCCAGAAGGGTGAGCTTTGCCTGTAGAAAAGGGCTGGTTCTACTCCCCAGTAGGGGATGGCTAAAGGGGTGACTTTTTGAGACTTCTATTTTTCCATACCGGGTACGGATGATGTTTTTTTTCGCTTATCTTTGCCTACCTTACTAATTGAGCTTTCCAGAACCTGTCTACCCAAGTCGATCCATAACTGATCAAAACTTTCTTCATAGGTGTAAAAGTCAGTCTGGGTTTCCAATGCTTTCAATGCCTCATACTTCTGGGCGGCCAAGGCTAAATAGGATTCTTTACTTATCATATCTTTAGGGGAGGGTGAAAAATGTTTGATAATAGCGTATAGTTCAATTATACGTAATTTTTTTACTTTATGCGAAGGTTTGAATTGCACCCACTACATGCTGATAGTTCTGGACAAAGGCTTTAAAAAACTGGTCATCAGCTTTGGTACACGATAAAAAATTAGGATAACTTGCATCTGTAAATAACCATTACTATGTTCCAGTTACTCAAAGAGAATCTTTTTTTCTTTCTGCCTTATCTCTTGTTTGTATTAGTTGGGGGAATATTGCAGTTATACCTGACTAAAACCGATATATTCTTATTCATTAACGCTACCTACAGTGTTCCTACCGATTACTTTTTCCAGTACTGGACACACATAGGCGACGGGCTGTTTTATATTTTCATTATTATATT
>JBBSOG010000701.1:0-1722 GCA_038259985.1 Cytophagales bacterium | reverse complement strand
CCGTGGAGAATATCTCCCTGCCCGAAGGGCTGACACCGGAGGTAGGGGCCATGGATTTTATGCCTGATGGCCGATTGGCAGTAGCTTTCCATAGAGGAGAGGTGATGCTTTATCATCCTGACGCTGCGACCTGGACGCTATTTGCCCGTGGCCTGCACGACCCACTTGGCTTGCACGTATTGAACAACAACGAAATGCTGGTGATGCAGCGTCCCGAACTCACCCGCCTCAAAGATACCGATGGGGATGGCGAAGCCGATGAATACCTGACCGAAACCGATGACTTCGGAATATCCGGCAACTATCATGAGTTTGCCTACGGCCCTATTCCCGACGGGCAGGGCAATTATATTGTCGGCTTAAACAGTGCTTCCGGGAATGCCGGGGTCTGGGATGAAACCCGTGGCGCTTACAATCCTTTGGGCCATCCGGCGAAAGGCATGTATTCGCCGGTGCCCTTTCGGGGCTGGCTGATGCTGCTTACCCCAGATGGAAAGCTGGAACCTTATGCCTCTGGCTTCCGCTCTCCTGATGGGATTGGCTTTGACCAGCAGGGCAACCTCTTCGTCACTGACAATCAGGGGGACTGGGTGGGCACCAGTACACTTTATCACGTAGAAAAAGGCAAGCACTACGGACACATTACCAGCCTGGTGTGGCGGGAAGGCTGGGTCAGAAACCTCAGTGATATTTCAGTGTCTACCTTTGACAGCCTGCGGACGAAGGCAGCGGTGCTCTTTCCCCACAACATCATGGCGGATTCCCCGACCCAACCGCTGCTGATTCCCGATAGCATCAACTTTGGGCCGTTTGGCGGACAGTTGCTGGTGGGGGAGATGGATTTTCCCCGCATCATGCGCGTGATGCTGGAAGAAGTAAAAGGAGAATGGCAGGGAGCCTGCATCAGCTTCATGGATTCCAGTGGGCTGACGGTAGGCAACCACCGGATGGAGTTTGGCCCTGACGGTAGCTTATGGGTAGGGAAAACTGCCTATGTTTGGGTCGGTGACCAGGGCATACAACGGATACGTTATAATGGAGGTACCCCGATGGATGTGCTGCGGATGCACGCGACCCCCAAAGGTTTTGACCTCACATTTACCCGTCCGGTCAACCCGGAAATGGCTTCTAACAAGAATAATTATCAGTTTAACCGCTACTATTTTCAGTACCATGCTGAGTATGGTTCGCCCCGTACCGATGAGCAGCCGGTGGACGTCAGGCACGTGACGATATCGGATGACAGAAAGACAGTATCATTGGAACTGGAAGAGATAGTTGCGGGCTTCGTCTATGACCTTCAGATTGACAGCTTGCGCTCCGAGAAAGGGGTGGAACTAATCAATAAGCGCATGTTCTATACTCTGAATAACTTGGCGGAGTAGTTTGGGACGTTTAGGGTTTGGAGTTTTAGGGTTCACAGTTCAGGTGTGTCTGTCCATGCCTAAATAACGTTGACCGTTTTAAACTAAAATTGTTAGTGTTAAATCTTTCTATTTTGCTTTGGTTTATGGTATTCTTCTGTTGATGGATCATTGCTTCAAACTGATCAGGGTTCATTTCATTTTGTGTATTTTTGTGAAAAAATTAATGCTCGCAAAGAATGCTGAGTTAAGTGCACTAAATGTTTCCATGTTTGCCCTAATGGCCTGGGGCTATTTCCATAAGGCTTAGCTTGATAAATTTGGACAATATTTTTAACACTTACCACCTCAGTCGCAT
>JBBSOG010000700.1:0-1743 GCA_038259985.1 Cytophagales bacterium | reverse complement strand
TGTCCGTCACGCCTACCGCATCATTGAGAAAGAAGTCGGTAGCATCTACCAATACGAGATTGCCCTCTTCGGCTTCTACTTTAAAGCCAAAAAGTACCGACTCTGCAAAAGAATCTCTTACCGCACGTTGCTCATCAGGATTATCCGTAACAGCGCGGTAGTCCTGGTTGGGTTCTACGAACAAAACCTTTGGCCCACTGCGCCTGAATTGCATCACTTGCGAACGGTTGAGGCGCCCCCGGTCCAGACCGATGTCATTGGAGCCTGCTCCGGCGGACAATGAGTTGTAATAAAGGAAGTCAGTATCAAATTTGTCAATTTCTAGCCAGATTTTTCCTTCTTCATCATCCCAGTAAAAGGTAAAATAGCCCTCATACTTCTCCATGTCTTTGGTTTTGACACTGATGGTATCGTTGGCGGCAAATGAGGAAAACGTAAAACAGCAGCTTATCAGGCTGAGTAATATAAAATGTTTCATAGGTCAGGTGTTCAGGCTTGTCTTTTGAGTAAAATAATACGTATACCCCTTTAAACCCTTTGTACTTTTTGTGTGTCTAATGATCCAAGGGAACGCTGAGTTTGTAAATATAGAGTTCTGAGGGAAGGAATGTCAAACACTACCAGAAAAATTGATGAAACAACGATACAAAATATATTATTCTGCAATACTCGCATTAGCATTACTAAATGTTCCAGAAGATATGAAAGCAACCCACCTTTTCGGTGGTGAAGGGATTAAAAATGTGTCTAACGTTCAGCAAGCAATGGATACACTTGCTCCTATGCAGGCGACGCATAATCTGCCTGAGAAGCAGGCAGAAGTAAGTAAGCCCAAAGTGAATATGTTTCCCAATCCCACGGCTGGCGCCTTCACTCTGGAAGTCAACGAAGACCAATGGCAGGGCGGCACGGTAAGCGTCTTTAATATCCTGGGGCAACAAATGATGCAGGAACCGGTGGCCATGGGCGAAAGCAAATACGATATATCTGATGCTAGCCAGGGGGTGTACTTTCTTATTTTGCAAAACGGTGACTTAAAAAAGACGCTCCGTTTTATGAAGCGGTAAAAAAGCAAATACTTCAAAACAATTTCCTGCCTTAACTGTGTTGCTCTAATTAAAAACCATGAGCAATACAGAAAAGACAACCTTAGTCAAAGACGCTATTTACGATCCCAATGACGCCCGTCATTTTATGCGGGTCAAACCTATTGGCAAGACAGTAACGGCAAGTATCAACGGAGAAGAAATCGCCAAATCAACGCATGTCCTGAAGGTAATGGAGGTTGGCTACGACCTTTATGACCCGGTGTACTACTTTCCCAAAGCAGATGTGCAGATGAAAGCTTTGCAAAGCATTGATAAGTCAACCCATTGCCCGCTCAAAGGGGATACCGAGTATTTCAACATTGATTTTGGCGAAAAAGCATTAAAAAATGCAGCCTGGCACTATAACCAACCGCTTGACAGTAGCAAAATACTCAAAGAACATATTGCCTTTGATCAATCGCAGGTACAGATTGTTGAACATATTTAGACCTAAAGCACAAGCCCTCTAAGCTGGTGAATACATTTTTACATAGCAATATCCCCTTGTCCTTTTCCGCTTTTAACGCTAGGTTTGGTGGAAATTTTTTGCTTATGAAATATCTGTTTACCCTTCTTATCTTCCTTAGCTTCTGTCAAATGGGTTGCGCCCAAAAACCGGTTTATCAACAAGTCTATGAGGCTTACGATGCCTACC
>JBBSOG010000699.1:0-1786 GCA_038259985.1 Cytophagales bacterium | reverse complement strand
ATGTTTTTGTCCATTCGGTTGATAAAACCGGTTTTGTTTTCAAAAACCACTTTTTTATCAGACAAGCGGCTGGCTTCAGCACAGAACTTCCGGGTTACGGGCACCAGTCCGTAGTCACTCAAAGCGCTGGGGTTCAGGTTAAATGATACCCGCCGTACTTCTCGTATTACTTGGTTAAGCATTTTATGCGCGTCCCTGACCTTCACCTCACGCTCTGGCATGTTGGGTGCCAGGTCAATACTTTCAATAGTAAACTTAAGCGCAGTTAGCATTTGGCCTATGCCATCATGGATGTCGCGGGAGATGCGTTTTCTCTCTTCTTCTTGTCCTTCCAATACCAACACTGAGCGGAAGCGTTGCTCTTTCAGTTCTTTTTCTATCTTATCTTTGATCAGTTCATGAGAGCGGGCTTCCGCCTCCCTTCTCTCTGTTTTGTTGGTACAAATAAAATTCAGGGATTCCACTTCCTGCAAATCATTGAGCGTGGGAACAAGCGTAGAATCCAGCCATACAAAATCACCTTCATCGGAAGTGGCTTTCACCTCGCCATACCAGGCTTCGCTATCCAACACCATTTGATGGATGTTTTGTACGTTCTCATGGGCGTAACCTTCCTGCTCCAACCAAACAAACAGATTGTCTTTGTTCTTTTCTTCATAGTCTCCCAGGATTTCGGCAAACTGATCAGATATATAAGAGAACTCCCCGGACGGCTTAGTCTTGGCAAATACAATGGGCTGATCTTCTTTAACATCCACTTTAGCGAGTTCTTGGTATGATTTCTCCAGCGAACTGTACAAAGCACCTATCTCATGTGACATATCTTTGGCAAGTTTCTCGGAGCGGGTCAGTTCGCCAATCGTCCTGCGGATTTTTCTGGCGGTGGGACGGAAGATAAATAGGAGTTCAAAGAAAATGATTGCTAGTGAAATACCCAGCAATACCAATTCAATGACCTCCAGGTCTAAGACCCGATCACGGGCTTCATCATCATATTGGAAAACGATATTATCCATGCTTTCCAGAAATCCATCCTCACTAGCTAAAATTTGCTGGATATGAGGTTGAAGTTGCCCTGAATCCGCATTCGGATTATCGCTTAGTAGTTGTAGAATACCCTTGGCATGGCTAACCATAGCATTATAGTAGGGTGTATTCGCCTGATACATAGAATCTATCACAGCACTTTTGTCCCTAATGATGCCGGATGCCTTATCTCCATCCACCAAGCCTTGATGAGAGGTAATCCATAAGTCAAGAGCACCTTCTAGCTGAGCTGCATAGGTCTGCCTTTCCTCAGTATCATCAGTAATCGCAATCTGAAGGGATATTTTACTGATCTTCTGACTGAGCATGCGCTGCCTTCCCGCCAGATTGACAATACGCGAGTCATATTCCTGCTTGCCGATGTATTGCTGGATAAATAACTGGCTGATAATAATGGCAGCAGCTATACCTGATAAGGCCAGCGCGTACAGAGCGCCTACCCTTTCAAAACCATGTTTTCGCTCATGCTTGTTTTGCATGGGGTAAAGAAACAAAAAATATTGATGAATTACGTAATTTTACTTAATATTTGCTTCATATCATCAAAGTTAGTCCCCCTTGCAATTCATCATTCGCTATAATATGCTATTTCCCTGCGTAGCCTTCGTTGTAAAATATGCATAGACCATCTTTTCCTGCCACGACGATGTCATTTCTACCCGTGCCTCTCAGGTCAACGACTGCGAAGTAAAGCCCCGCTCCTTTGCCTTCGCCCATCGGGCCATAGCTGATGGTATAT
>JBBSOG010000698.1:0-1799 GCA_038259985.1 Cytophagales bacterium | reverse complement strand
ATGGGGTACTACGGAAGGGCTGCTGCTTTCTGAGCCAGCTTGTACCCGGGGCACGCCATTGATCATGACCGTGGAACCGATAAAAGGCAGGTAATCCGCCGGGTCCATGAAAAAGCCGATAAACGGATGGGGAATGGGCAAGGGGGGCACCGGGCCGGGGGGCTGAATAATATGCACATCTATGCCCATAATCGGGTCAAAGTGCTTAGCGGCGGGCATCATGAGGCGTTCACTTTTTCTGACCAATCTTCACCTACCAGAAACACCATTCTATCCTGTATGAATCTGTACAAATCCATATGTCCGGCTTTCTCAGCCATCATCAGCAATTCCTGTCCAATGTAGGGAAGCGTGCTGTTAGGCCGCAACTGCTCATCCAGTTTGGGGCCGGTCTCCATCGCCTGCCAAAGCAAATCCCAGGCATGTTCATCGTCGCCTAGACGTTGATAGCAGAAGCCCGCCATGCGCAGGGCTTCCATCAGTTGGTAATAGTCTTCCGTCTCCTGGGCGTAGGGGATGGCCTGGGTGTAGGAGCGCGCTGCCACCTCATATTTTTCAGCACTCAGCATGGCTGCTCCCTGGGAAAAAAGGGTGGTTACTGCCAGTTTTCCACTGGCAGCGTCACCGGCTTTATAAGCTTTGCTAGCATCCTGATAAGCTTGCCCGTAAATCTGATAAGCCTGTTCATATTGCTGTTTGCCCAGATAAGCGCCGCCTTTGGCCATGTTGACCGCCACTTTCATATGGGGCCACTGGTTGGAAGTCGCAATGTTGAAGGCTTTGCTGGCCGTCATTTCTACCCTGTCCATATCCTGCTTGCCTATCGCCTGGGTCAGGTGAACGAATGCTTTGCGAAACTGTACGCCGGGGTTGGCAGGGTCACCTGCTGAAGCGAGTTCATTGACGGCGGCGTTCATTTTCAGGTCTGGTGTGATAGAGATGACTTTCTTGGAAAAAAACTTAGCCACTGTGCCCAAAATGGGTTGTTGACGGGAGTCGGTGAGCATCCACTTTACCTTTTGCGGAATACCAAACTGCATGACTTGTACCAACCAGTCTGACCAGGCGTAGGAACTGTTTAAGGTCTGGGGCTGTAGATAGATGACCAGATAGCTTTCCGGGAGGTCAAGCGCTTGAGCAAAGCTGCCCAAGTTACTGAGAAACTGCAAAATCGGAGAGGTGCCGGGTACTGTCGCCAAAGGCCGCCACTTTTTGACCGCCGGTTCATCTACCTCCTCCTGGAGTGCATGTACCTTGGTAAGAAATTCTTTTTGAAGGTCATAGGTATAGTCAGCCGGATTTGAAAATGGGGCGGATAATTTTATAAACAAATCGCCGGTGTCATTCCCCTCGGAATCCTGCAAGAGGTAAAACGCTTTGAGCATGCTTGCCTCCTCCGCAGCAATGAGCCAGCGGCACAGGCGCGCCTCGGGCTGGCTGGTAAACTCCAGCCATTGCCTGGTCAGTTGCTTTTGACGTTTTACTATTGGATTATCGGTCATCGCTATAATTGGCTGATGTTTTTATTTCCTCCCGGACTGGCAGATAAGCACACGAGATAAATTAGTTTAGATTTAATTATTACCTTTTCCGCCTCTAGGTGGAGAGGGTATAGCGTATTATGTGTTTTAAGCGCACATTTCGTGCATCCTCGCTATAACCTTAGATTAGGGGTCATGTAGTATTCCAAGATCAGGGTGCATGCAAACAAATAGTTTTATCTTGCTTAAAAGGTAAGTAAGAAGTAAGTAAACCATGCGTTTCAATAGGACCAATCCCTATCTCGTTTCTCGGCACTT
>JBBSOG010000697.1:0-1802 GCA_038259985.1 Cytophagales bacterium | reverse complement strand
TCCTTCTTCAACTGGATCAACGAAAAGACCCAGATACAGAACGCTTCCAAGGTGCGTTCCTATGAAGGGCTACTCGTGCATGTATTTGGTAAGATAGCTGCTGCCTGTTTTGCCCTAACTCGCTACCCTTGATTCGCATATAACATCTACTTTTGAGTTGATAGGATAACAATGAGGAATATAATCTAATGCACCATGGGAAATGATTCCGATAACGAATGCAAAAATTCCTATGGTAAAAACAAATTATTCTTTGTTTCTGCCTCGGCCTTGTTGGTGTCAGTTAATAAAACCGCAATGCCTACCGCTGCTGTAGTATGAAACAGTACATTCACTCAATATATTAATTTATGCATAACATTTAAAAAGTTAACCTGCCTAATCCGTCAGCACATTACTGACAAAAGTAGATTTGAGGATAAGCCATAAGAGGAAGAAGCTGATGGCCCAGGAAAGATAAATCCAATAGAAATCGGTGGTATCTTTGTAGCGGGTTTCTTTGATCTCCGCTTTTTCATATTTGTCAATTAGGGCAAATACTTCTTCTAAAGCTTCCTTGTTAGATACCCGGTAAAATTTTCCTTCGCCCAGGCGGGCAATTTCGCGGAGCGTTGTTTCGTCCAGGGAGTTTTCTACGTAGCGGGTATTGCCAAAAAAATCTTTGCCAAATGGCACCTTCCCTTCTTTGCCAATCGCGATAGAATAAATCTTGATCCCGTAAGCATGCGCCAGCTCCGCCGCGGTGATCGGGTCCAGGTTACCTGCGGTATTATCACCGTCGCTGAGCAGCACCATCACTTTGGAAGCATTGCCTTGTCTCGCCGGCCCTTCGCTGCCTTCTTCTACATCGCGCATACGGTTAGTAGCTACGGCCAGTGCGCTGCCAATGGCCGTACCCCGGCTCTCAATCAGGCTAAAGTCAATGTCTTCAATAAATTTGTTCAGCAAGTCATAATCAGAAGTAAGGGGGGAAAGGGAATAAGCATCCCCGGAGAATACCACCAGGCCAATGCGGTCCTGCATTCTGCCACTGATGAAGTTTCGGGCTACATCTTTAGCGGCTTCTAAGCGATTTGGCTTGAAGTCTTCAATTCGCATTGATTCTGAAATATCAATGACCATCATGATATCAATTCCCTCGCTCCACTGCTCTACCTGCTCGTCTGATTTTTGGGGACGGGCCAAAGCCAGTAGCAGCAAGGCCCCGGCAATAGCAATGAGCAGGTTAGGCAACAAGCGCAGATAAGTGATGGGGCTTTGGCGGATTGCGCTTTTAGGGAAAGCAATAGGGAGCTTTTGTTTGGAACGTAGCCCTACCAGCCAGCGCACAATGAAGAATAGCAGAATGAGCGGTATTAAATACAGAAATAGCGGATACTGATACTCAAAATTAGTGAGTATAGCGGGTTGGAACCAGTCCAGGGAAAACCAATTTTCGGTTTCAATCGGCATTTTTAATTTCTTCTATCTTTTGTTGGAAACGATGATTTGTGTGCTGTTCTAAATGTTCAAAGTTACGAATAAGTTCGCCGTTAGCGTACTTGCCATAGATGCCCCGGTCAATGGCTTTAAGGTCCTGTTGCAGTGGCGCACCAGCTGGTGAGTTCACAATTTCTTTGGTAGTGAGTTTGGTATACGGCAAACGGTCTAGCCTCTCCATGTATTGCTTCCACAGGATGAGGGTGGTCTCAGAGCGGCGCTTGTTCGGGGACTTTCGGAGCGATGCCAGTGCATTGCCAAAATCTTCCTGAAACTTTTTCTGGTTTTTCTTCAGGCGATATAGTTTCCACTGCTTGCGGATT
>JBBSOG010000696.1:0-1815 GCA_038259985.1 Cytophagales bacterium | reverse complement strand
TGCATTGATTCTACCATAATCAGTTCAGTCAAACCTTTGTGGGCCACTTCTTTCTTATCCAGAAAATGAGGGATAACGCCGACCACTTCGCCTCCAGCGGCAAGTGCTGCATCAGCTACTGCGCCCATCAGCCCTACTTTTCCTCCACCATAAATGATCCTAATGTTTTCTTCAGCCAACATTCCACCCACGGTGGCGGCTGTTTCCTGGTAGATGGGATGATTTCCAATTCTGGAAGCACAAAATATTGCGATACTTTTCATTACTTATCATCAAATTCGTTCTATGGCGAAACTACAACTTATCTAATGTACATGAAAAGTATATCACGCATAATTGTAAGCTGTCTGCCCATACGCATGCAGAGCAAGCTAAAGGATTGTCTTTGAAGCTTACTTGGTAAGCATACTATTTGTCAAAAAAAACTCTTTATTAAAACCGAAAGACAAAACTTAGTTAATCTACTATTTTAACTTATACTCTAGCGGCCTACACTTCCAGTTACCCCACACGTGAACATATTTCCAGGATGTTTGTGAGTTGCAGATCAACTACTCCCCCGGATGATAGGTGTTACTTGCTTGGGATTCTACATCTTCGCGGTAGTAGGCTACGTCTTTGAACTCACCAGCCACATACATCTCTACCTGATCACCAAAGTGTGGGGAATCAGGATCGCCACTTTGTCCGCCGGCCAACAGGCTTTTGGCTTTCACTTTGTCCCCAAATTCTACGACCGCCACGAAACTGTTGCCTGAAGTACCATACATACGTTTGGTACCCGGATAGGTACGTGCCCCAAAGGAAGCCAATGCCCCCCAACGGGATGATGCCATAGGCACACCTACACTGGGTTGATCATCATTAAAAGGCTGCTGAATATCACCATTAAGTCGCTGATAACGGTTGATTTCCAGCCACTCCGTTTGCCACTTTCCGAAATCAGCGGTCAAATTTTGTACGGCATCAGCAAATACCTCCAAGCGTTCTTGTGTGGGGGATGCATTCCCGTAATAGGTCAACTGTTCTATGAAATTCAATCCTTCAGGGGCAGTAGATTTCTCAAGGTACTGCTGCCCGTAGTAAACTGCTAGGGACAAGGCTACCGAATTTCCAGTTACTTTAAAATCCCAATTTCTTAACGTATCCATCGCTGCGCTCAGCTCTGGCATTACCTGTCCTGCTTCATCATAAGCTTTGACTAAGCCGGGTATCAATACCTCAAAGGCAGTCAGGTAAGGGTCATAGGCTACTCTAATAAGCTTGTCCAGGGTGAAGTCTTTTTGTCCACTCAGGACCCGTACCGCATGTATCCCTCTAAAGTTCTCTTCATCCGGGGCTAAATAAGGCGGATAATTTTCAGGCTTCGGGCTGAATTCTGCGGCAGCCGTAAAAGGCGTGGAATTACAATTTTGTATCCAGCCGTTTTCGGGGTTCAGTATGGTCAGTTGTTTAGCAAGTGGAAGCGGTTTCTTCCAGTCAGTAGCCGGATTACTCCCATCCACCGGCTCTGTATAATCAAAGCTGGTATCCCTTTGGGGCACAAAATTACCGTGGTAGTAAGCAATATTACCTTCGGCATCGGCATAGACCGTGTTGTTAGATGAATTGGTATTGATGGACATCATCTCCTGAAAAGACGCATAGTCCGTGGTTTTGGTACGGGTATAGGACTGGGTAAGGGCATCTACCGGTTTCCACATCATGCTGGTGGCTACCCATCGGTCACCCTGCTTCCTGACGACCGGCCCGTGATGGGTATGATATGTAGGGAAGGTTTTCGTTTTTATTTCATCACCATCTGCGTAAGAAAGC
>JBBSOG010000695.1:0-1822 GCA_038259985.1 Cytophagales bacterium | reverse complement strand
GTATAGATGCCACCATGTCTTTTTTTCCGAGCTGGATTAATAACAACAGCCTCTTTTACACCCAAATCAATATCACTGATGACCCTAATAAGTTTTTCAGCGACATTAAAGTAAAGCACCACCAGTTGGGTACTGACCAATCCGAAGATAAGATTATGCTGTCTCAGGAGACCAGCACTAAGATTGATTATCAGGCGGGCGATTTCCCTTCATTTACGGTATTACCCGGTAGTCAATATGTTCAATGCGCTATTGCCCGTGGTGTTTCTCCTTACCCAAAATCATATCTTGCCCCCTTGGACCAAGTATTAAAGGATAATGGATCACCTGCCTGGCAATTAGTATACGATTTTGATGACCATATTGCCCAGGATGCAGCTGACAATAAATACTTCTATATGTTAGATGATAAAGCTGGCAAAATTTTAAAGTTCCCATTAGCAGAACCTGAAAAAAGTAGTGTATTGTTTTCTGCTCCTAAGGAAGGCTATTTGCAGGACATGAAAGTGACTAAAAACTCAGTTTATGTGGAGATCGTAAAGAATGGTATTTCTTCATTATTAGATGTAGATCATCAACATCCATTAACCACACCGTTTGAGGGAAATATTAACCTTCATGAATCTGGCTCTAGTGCAATCAGTGATGGTGAACATTTTCTATTTAGTCTTACGAATTGGTCTCATGGCTACGGAATCTACTACCTTAATCCTGAAAACAATGAAATAGTACGGACTAACATGCGCCCGGCGGGTCCCTACGATATGCCTAAAAACCTAGTGGTTGAAGAAGTAGAAGTGAAAGCCAAGGATGGTGAGAAAGTACCCTTATCAATTATTTATGATAAGACTATTACTAAAGACGGAAACAATCCCACCATCATTGAAACCTATGGGGCTTACGGCACTTCATTAGAACCTTACTTTTCAGTAGAAATGCTGCCCTGGTATGAAAAGGGCGGTATTCTGGCAATTGCGCATGTACGGGGTGGAGGGGAGAAAGGCCCGGCCTGGCATAAAGCAGGAATGCTGGGGGAAAAACCAAACTCTTGGGAAGACTTGATTGCCTCAGCGCAGTATCTAATAGACCAAAATTTTACATCTTCTGAAAAATTAGGCGTAATGGGTGGAAGTGCAGGTGGGATTGCTGTTGGTCGTGCCATCACCGAGCAACCCGGACTTTTTGCGGCAGCAGTTATGGAGTTTCCCTTATTGAATACCACCCGGATTGACCAGCAAGCAGGGGGCTATGTACAAAGCGAAGAGTTTGGTTCACCAGAGGATTCTACTGAGTTTGGCTATCTTTACGAAATGGATGTATACCATCATATTCAAAAAGGGAAAAATTATCCGGCACTTTTATTTACAGCGGGCAAGAACGACCAGCGTACCCTAGCCTGGGAACCTGCTAAAGTAGCGGCAAAATTTGAAACCCGACGGGGCAATGGGCAACCTACACTTTTCCGATTGTATGAAGGGGGACACGGAAGTGGTACTACTGAAGAAAGCATAGAAATGCTTGCTGATAAGTTTGCTTTTTTTAGTTGGAGGTTAGGCATGCCTGATACTTATGAATCGTCCAGCTTCTCAGGACAAGAATGAAATAAACGATTCCTAAAATGCAAAGATTGTTGATTGATCAGAATTGATATTTCTATGGAAAGGATTTTACATGCTATTGCCGTTGACGACAATCCTGCTGCGCTCACAACCATTCAAAGCTATGCGGAGAAGATAGATTGGTTTCGTCTGGACCAGTGCTTTACCGAAGCCTTGCCCGGGGTTAACTATTTAAAGAACCATACCGTAGATGTGGTATTACT
>JBBSOG010000694.1:0-1855 GCA_038259985.1 Cytophagales bacterium | reverse complement strand
ACGACCGTTAAATTCTATGATGTAGCGATCCAGTAAAATATAATTTAATCGGTAAAATGCTCCCCGTATCGCCCAATCGCCAATGATCTCATTTACATTAGCATCTCCCGTGGCCAACCCAATGGTGGGCAGGGAAGAAGAAATTACATTGTTACGCTCAGCACTGAAAAACTCAGAGCGATAGTATTCCTGGTTATATCCGGCGATCGCCGTAAAGTTGTGGATACCAAATTCTTTGTGCAAAGTACCGTACACGTTGAAGACATTATAATCTTCAAAACCCGCACTACGATAGGCATAGTTTTGGCCTTCCTCCCGGACATCATCCGGGCCAAATCCAATATTATATTTCTTAGTGGAATAGTTGAAGTTGGTATTTCCGCGGCGGTAGGTATAGTCGGCGTTCACCTTCAGCAGTTCGTCCCAGAAAGCAAGCTGTGCTGTGAAACGGGACTGTAAACTGTTGTACTTATTGCTAGCATTGCCCCCGTCGGACATACGGGCAGCCAATCTTCCGGCATCAGTATTGGCCCAGGTTTCGTCAGGGTTTAGGTGCCAGTCGGTAGGCCAGAGGTTATAAATATCCCAGAAAGAAGAACCGGCCGCCCCCTGTTGCAAAGTATTGGATAGCAAACTGGAATTGACAATGGCGGAAGGTTGGTCGCGTTTGGTATTGGTTAGAAATGTATTATTACCTAACGTAAACCAATCGGTCACATCATAGTCCACTTTGCTTCTGAAACTGTAACGGTCAAAGTAATCGTTCGCCACTTTGATGACGCCATTCTGTCGGTTGTAATTACCTGAGATAAAATAACGGGCTTTGGCAGACATGCCATCAATAGCTACTGAGTGGTTTTGAGAAAAACTACTTTCGTTCATAAAGTAGTCTGTCCAGTCGCGGTTGCCCATGTACTCCCACTGCTCGGCATTAGATAAGTCCCTCCTCACCGGGGAAATGGAAGGGTCTTCGGAACGTTGTTTGGCAAATAGATAGGTTTGGTCAGAGTAGTTATTATAGTCCCAGGGGGTATTGTCGGTAGCAGTTTCTGCTAAACGAAGGTAAATGTAAGGGTCGGTGATTTTTTCAGGGACTATGGTGGGCTGGTCCCAGGAGAAGTTGTTGGAATAGCTCACGCTCACCCCTTCCTGGTCGCCCATCTTGGTAGTGATCAATATCACCCCAAAGGCCGCCCTGGCCCCGTAGATTGCCGCCGCGGAAGCATCTTTGATGACCGAAATAGTGGCTATATCCTGCGGTGAGATCCGGTTCAGTTCTACCGCATCGGAAGGCACACCATCAATCAATATCAGGGGGCTGCCTCCGTTGATAGACGTTAAGCCCCGAATATTAATGTTGGCCGCAGCCCCTGGCTCCCCCGAAAGAAAGTCCACATTCAGGTTAGGGATGATACCCTGTAATCCTTGAGAGATATTGGAGATAGGGCGGTTTTCAATGATCTCTGCATCAATCTGGTCTACTGCACCGGAGAGATTTACCTTTTTCTGTGTACCATAACCTACCACCACAATTTCATCCAGTTGGGCAGCATCTTCCAACAACTGTACATTTAGGGCAGATTGGTTATTGACGGCTAGTTCTTTGGTTTCATAGCCCACAAAACTGAATATGAGGGTAGCGTCTCCGGCTGCCTGCAAATTGTAGTTTCCCTGCACGTCAGTGATGGTGCCTTGACCAGAACCTTTGATCAGGACATTAACCCCCGGCAGGGGACTATCCTGTTCATCCAGCACCGTACCGCTGATGGTCTGGGACTGGCTATAAGCGAAGGCGGGTAGCATACATAGCAAAGCCGCATAAAGCATGGCGAATACAAGCCTTATTAGCTTTTTT
>JBBSOG010000693.1:0-1857 GCA_038259985.1 Cytophagales bacterium | reverse complement strand
TACCTACCGAAGCTTCTTTCACCCCTGAAGGGCCTTCTTCATCTACAAATTCTCTCCATCCCAGGTAAAATACCAGCAGTATAATAATGACAAACTGTATTCTGACCTGCGTTTTTAATGTATCCAAAATGATCTTAGAAATTAGGTGACAATGTGTATTTTGCGTAAAAATTATCTATCACTTCCACGGCTTCTGCCGGTGTGTCTACCAGCTTGAATAAGTCCATATCCACGCTGTTGATATTCTGCTCCTGCTTAAGTACGATCTCTTCTATCCAGTGTAATAATCCCTTCCAGTAATCAGTTCCGACCAGCACAATAGGAAACCTACCTATTTTTTTGGTCTGAATGAGAGTCAGCGCCTCAAAAAGTTCGTCCATCGTACCAAATCCGCCGGGCATGACAATGAAGCCTTGTGAATATTTGACAAACATCACCTTTCTAACAAAAAAATAATCAAAAGTGATCAGTTTGTCAGGATCAATATAAATATTGCTGGATTGCTCAAAGGGCAACACAATATTGATTCCCACTGATTTTCCTTCTTCGCTTTTGGCCCCTTTATTACCCGCTTCCATAATGCCTGGCCCACCACCGGTGATGACGCCGTAGCCATGCCTGACCAGTTTGGCAGCAATTTCTTCGGTGGTTTTATAGTAAGGATGATCGCTTTGCGTTCGGGCTGAACCAAAGATAGTCACACAAGGCCCTATTTTGGCTAGTTTCTCAAAGCCATCTACAAACTCCGACATGATTTTGAAAACTGCCCAGGAGTCGTTGCTCTTGATTTCGTTCCAGTCACGCTCCCTGAAGGCTTTCTTGATACGTTCTTCGGTAGTAGGGATATGTTCGGGCAGTTTTTTTACCGCCCCATTAGTTTCACTATTCATACTGATGCTTCTTCAATTTAATGGTTTGCTTTTAGATAACGGGAACGTAAGCATTAACATTCCCAGGCGGGTCATTGCTTATTTCAATAGGTCGGTCAAAGCCGCTTCTGCCCTTTTGTACTGAAATTCAAAGCCGGTCTTTTCTATTTTCTGACCGGAGACCTTGTTACCTCCTAACACAATTGATGCCATTTCTCCGAAAGCCAGCTTCAGGGCAAAGGCAGGAATATTAGGCATGAAGAGCGGTTTATGTAATATTTTAGCGGCAGTCTGCGTAAGTTCTTCATTGGTAACCGGACGGGGGGCTACCGCATTATACTCCTCGTCAATCTGCTCATGTTCGAGCGCATGGATGAACATGCGGCAAAGGTCGTCGATATGAATCCAACTCGTATACTGCTGGCCACTTCCCAAGGGGGCGCCAACGCCTAGCTTGATAGGTTGGACAATTTTCACCAAAGCACCACCTTCCATACTGAGTACTACGCCGATCCGCAGCTTGGCGGTGCGGATGTTTAGCCGCTTGATCTCGTCTACGGATGCTTCCCATTTTTTGACCACTTCTGCTAAGAAATCATTTCCTTTGGGGCTGCTCTCATACAGTTCTGTACTCCCGGTGTCTGCTCCGTAGATACCAATAGCTGAAGCTGACACTAGGGCTTTGATCTGATGCGTACCAAGTTGGGCAATAGTATCATGTAGCAATCGGGTAGAGTCTGTGCGGCTTTTGATGATGGCCTTTTTACGGCTTTCAGTCCAGCGTTGGTCAGCTACGCCCGCACCTGCCAGGTGTATCACATAGCTTGCCTGCTGCAAGGCTTCGGGTTCTATTTCCTGTTTTTGCGTATCCCACAGATAGGTTTTGACTCCCTCGTTTCCGCTACGCGAACGGCTGAGGTGACTTACTTGATAACCTTTCTCCTGAAGCATTTGTGTTAACTTGCTCCCGACCATACCACTTCCGCCG
>JBBSOG010000692.1:0-1858 GCA_038259985.1 Cytophagales bacterium | reverse complement strand
GCACTGTGATGATCAAACCCTGGGAAAAAACTATGCTGAGGGAGATTGAAAAAGCTATTATCAACTCTGATCTGGGATTAAATCCTCAGAATGATGGGGAAGTAGTCCGCCTTAATATTCCGCCACTTACGGAAGAAAGACGCAAGAACCTGGTAAAACAAGCCAAGAACGAAGCTGAAAACGGTAAAATTAGTGTCCGTAACATTCGTAAAGACGCCAATGATTCTATTAAAAAGCTACTCAAAGACGGCACTTCCGAAGATGACATTAAAGAGGGTGAGGATAGTGTTCAGCAGCTTACTGACAAGTATGTAGCCCAGGTTGATAGCATGTTTGAAGATAAGGAAAAAGAGATCATGACTGTTTAGCTACAGGTAAAACTTTTTGGCATCAATATACTCTGCCACCCGGTCGTGTACTAGATATTTGATGGAGATATCATGCTTCATGCAGTCCCTGATAAAAGTGGCGGAAATATCAATCAATGGCGCACTGACCATCCTAATAGCAGGATGGTTTTTTATTTCTTCCCTAATTTTATCTTTTTCCATATCGGGCCGAGGATAGATGATCATCCCATAGTGATTTAAAATCTCCTGGTAGTTTTTCCATTTGTGGAAATGGCGCAAGTTATCACTTCCTAATACCAGGCTGAAAAGATGCTGGGGATAACGTTCTTTAAGGTATGCCAGCGTATCCACGGTATAGCTGGGCTTGGGCATGCTAAATTCTATATTGGAAACCCTCAACTCAAAATTATCCTCAATGGCCAACTCCACCATTCGTAGGCGGTCTACGTCAGGCAAGAGGGATTTGGAGCTCTTAAAGGGGTTTTGAGGTGATACAATAAACCAAACCTGATCTAGTTTTGCGTAGCCCCGTACGGTATTGGCAATAATAAGATGTCCTATGTGAATCGGATTAAATGATCCGAAAAAAAGCCCTACTTTCACTGATTAAGTTATATGATTTAAATGCTGAGGGTTAATTTAATTAGGAATAAGCACTTCATCAATAATATGTACATAACCGTTTTCTGCTTCTCGGTCACTAAACACAAAAATTGCGCTGTCAATAGTAATTTCATTATTCACTCTGATTACTTTCAACGGCTCCCCGTACATGGATTTTAACTCATCCATGGAAGCAATTTCTGTATCACTATAATTACCTTGCACCACATGATGAAGGAGAATATTTCTCAACTCTTCTCTAGTGATAGAATCAGCGACAGCATCTTGTTGCAGTTCACTGAGCTTTTCCATGGCGTTGTCAGAAGGAGCAAATAACGTATAGGGTCCTCCCTGAGACAAGACAGAATCCAGCCCGGTAGCCCTGAGGGCATTATCCAAAATAGCCAGTGATTCGTTATCGCCTACTACTTCAGCAATAGTACCTTCACCAATGCGTATATCGTTTTTTTCCTGTCCCACAACTACATCAGATTCAAATTCCACTTCGCTCTTCTCTTCCAGTTCAGTTTTTTTACTGGCGCAGGAAAGGTTACCAACTATTAGCAAAACGATACAAACAGGCATAAAAAATTTCATGATTCTGGATTGAATTGATTAAAAATTTAAGTGTTTTATACACTAACTTATTCTCATTATTTTTGTTAGAAATTTTACTCAGGTTCTCCCCCAGGCTTACTTTCTTCTTCAATCGTAATCTGGTTTTCTTTTTCAATTTTCATACTGTCCTGCTTGCGCTCTTCCGTTTCTTTTTCGGCTTCCATTTCATCCAACACTCGTAATTTTTGTTGGGCCTGTTCCCGAATATTGGGCAAAGGTGAATTTTCTATCAGGGATTTTAGGGTTGCCTTTGCCTGAAAATTTTCTTCCAAAGCGATGTAATTTTC
>JBBSOG010000691.1:0-1890 GCA_038259985.1 Cytophagales bacterium | reverse complement strand
CGACCGGGATGGCCGCGTAACATTAGATGCTTGCATCATGGACGAAAATGGGGAATGTGGTGCAGTAGCCTGCCTGGAAAATATCTTGCACCCGGTTTCGGTAGCCCGTATGGTGATGGAAAAAACCCCGCACGTGATGCTGGTGGGTGAAGGTGCCCAGCAGTTTGCTTTAGCTCAGGGCTTTAAAAAGGAAAACCTTTTAACTGAAAAAGCAGAACAAGCCTGGAAAGAATGGCTGAAAGAAGCAGAATACAAACCTATCATCAACATTGAAAACCACGATACCATCGGTATGCTGGCTTTGGATGAGGAAGGTAATTTATCAGGTGCCTGCACGACCAGCGGACTGGCCTACAAAATGCACGGCCGCGTTGGCGATTCACCCATTATCGGTGCCGGTTTGTACGTAGACAATGAAATCGGAGCGGCAACTGCTACCGGCATGGGCGAGGCGGTAGTTAAAGTATGTGGTGCTCACCTAATTGTAGAACTGATGCGTCAGGGATACGCTCCACAGGAAGCTTGCGAGGTGGCGATCAAAAGGATTTCCAAGCAAAAAAATGCCAAAGACATACAGATTGGCTTCCTGGCACTGGGCAAAAATGGGGAAGTTGGGTCCTATGCCTTGCACAAAGGCTTTGATTATGCCATGTATGCTGAAGATAAAAATGGCATGACAGATGTAGGCAGTTTTTTCCCTTAAAATGCCAATGATTTCTCCGATAATTGTGTTACCAATTCGTCAACAAAATATCTATGATGAGCTTTTTTAGCAAACCATTATCCACTAAGTGGCTTTCTTTCATTTTTGTCGGTAGCACATTATTCTCATGTTCTCCACAGGAGCAGCATCAGATTCCGGAGCTTCCCGATTTTGATCCGTCCTACTATGATTATGGATTGACGGTCATTGACAAACTCATTGATGAAGAGCCAGATAATGCAGAGGCCTATTACCGTAAAGCAGAACTTTTGCTGAAGCAAAATAAGACCAACAACGCGCTGGCCAGTATTCGCAAAGCTTTGGAACTGAATAATGATGACCCGGTATATCACCTTACCAGTGCCAAAGCTTATCTACAAAAAGGGCAAAACCGGGAAGCTTTCAATGAAGCTAAAGTGTCTCTTCAAAGGGGGGGAGGCTCAGTAGAGCTTTATGAAATACTGGCGCAGGCCAGCCTGAATAGTAATTATTACACGGATGCCCTGCTCTATATTGACAGCGCTTTGTCCTTAGCGCCCAATAATCCTTACAACTATCTGATGAAGGGAAAAGCATTGGCAGCTGGAAAAGATACCACCGCTGCTGAAGTGCAACTGCTAAAAAGTCTATCATTAGGAGGACAAGTAGAGGATACTTATGAAGCCCTGGTAGATATGTACATGAATACGCAAAACTACCAGAAAGCTCGCATGTATATGGATAAAAATTTAGCCTATCAAAAAGGGGGCGTAAGCGACCGAATGTTCTTTCAGCAGGCGCAGATACTAAGAAGGGTAGGTGATCCTGACAGTGCAGCAGCTATTCTGTACAAAATCAAAGAAGGTGATGAAGTAGATCAGTTCTTAGTAGACAAAGAATTGATGAATATGTATTACAGCAAAAGCGGGTATGACTCTGCCCAGCATTATTCAGCACAGATTTTGACCCACCGGCCCAACGATAAGGAAGCGTTGATCACCGAAGCGCGGATCTACGACAAAAAGCGTAGCTATCAGCAGTCCATTGACAAATATGAAGAGATACTGGAAAAAGACTCCTTACAACAGGAAGACCTGCACAAAATAGCGAGGGAGGAACTGGGTGATCTCCGCAGAAAAGTTGCATATTTGTGGCAAAAGCAGCAACAACAGGAGCTTGATAAAATGAAAAAAGGATTAGCGCCGTTG
>JBBSOG010000690.1:0-1920 GCA_038259985.1 Cytophagales bacterium | reverse complement strand
GTCTACGCTCCTCATACGAGTAGCCAACAGTGACTGGTGAGCGTCGCGGAAAGTGGTATCGGTATACTGGATTTTTTTCTCATTTTTCAGCCAGTCAACAAATTTCTCCCTACCCAACTGCTTCAGTTTATCTTTGGTCCCTTCAGGGTAAGGCACATATTGATAGTTTACCTTCATTTTAGTGGCTTGGTCCTCCATCAATTGGGTAGGCAGCAGCGGCGCCCTGAAAGTTTTGTTGGGGTCCATAAAACGAACGTTTGGATTTCCATTGACCGTGACATCCGCAAGGTACATCAATGTGCGGGTAGCCCTGTCCAGTCCTTCACGGATATCAAAGAGCTCAGGATTGCTTTCAATGAAATTGACCGTAGCTTCTCCTCTATAAAAGGTGGGATGAGAGATAACATTGATCAGAAAGCCAATATTGGTTTTCACTCCCCGTATCCTGAATTCACGCAGCGTGCGTTGTAATCTTTGTGATGCGCCTTTCAGGGTTCTTCCGGTGGCAGAAATTTTCACCAGCATGGAGTCAAAGAAGGGCGAGATGGTCACTCCGGGATAGGAGCTGCCTTCATCCAAGCGGATGCCGAAGCCGCCGGCATTCCGGTAGGCGATAATAGTTCCGTAATCTGGGCGGAAGTTGTTCTTCGGGTCTTCGGTAGTTACCCGGCATTGTATCGCAAAGCCTTCCACTTTAATGTCTTCCTGCTTACGAATGTAGATGCGTGGATCGGCCAGTTTACGTCCCTGGGCGATTAATATCTGGGAGCGAACGATGTCTATTCCGGTAATTTCTTCGGTAATGGTATGCTCTACCTGTATGCGAGGATTGACCTCAATGAAATAAACCTGCTCATCTTTGTCTACCAGAAACTCTACGGTACCTACATTATTATAGTTGACCGAACGGGTGATTTTCAAGGCATACGCATACAGTTTATCTTTGGTTTCCTGCTTAAGATTAGCGGACGGTGCAATTTCTACCACCTTCTGAAACCGTCTTTGCACTGAACAATCACGCTCATAGAGATGCACAATATTACCAAAATTATCACCCATGATCTGCACTTCTATGTGCTTAGGCTCTTCTATAAATTTTTCCAGAAAAACGGTATCATCCCCGAAAGCTTTCTTGGCCTCACTTCTGGCTTCCGAAAAAGCGTTTTTCAAACTTTTAGCGTCCCGGATGACCCGCATGCCACGCCCGCCACCCCCTGATGCCGCTTTGAGCATGACTGGAAAACCGATTTTCTCAGCTTCTTCCAAAGCAATCTCTTCCGTATCCAGTGATGCTTGGCTATCTTCTATGACGGGCACCTCAGCCTGAATAGCAATCTTTTTGGCAGAGACTTTATCTCCCAGCTTTTCCATCACTTCCGGTTCGGGTCCAATGAAGATGATACCTTCTTCGCGACAACGGCGAGCCAGCTTTACATTTTCCGAAAGAAAGCCGTAGCCAGGATGAATAGCATCTACATTTTGCCGTTTGGCCAGTAGGATAATTTCTTCAATATCCAGGTAAGGTTTAAGCGGTTCGTTATTCTCCCCTATCTGATAGGCTTCGTCTGCTTTGTAACGGTGCAGTGAGTAGCGGTCTTCATAAGTATAAATGGCGACTGTCCTGATTCTTAGTTCGGAGGCGGCACGGAGAATTCTTATGGCGATCTCCCCCCGGTTGGCTACTAAAATTTTGTCCAGTTTTTTGAAGTCTTTAGGCATGGCAGGTAGTTTGAATTCAGTAAAAAAATTATTCTTAAGCGCCTGAAATTAGAAAATTAACTGCGAATACCGCAATGGATCAACATCTTCTTATTAAATATTATATTATTTTGACATTTCTTTAGTAGTTCAAATGAAATCTGCTTGTTCATCGGCTACTTCACTGTATGTATAAAAAACTGACTTTCGTCATTTTCCCTT
>JBBSOG010000689.1:0-1928 GCA_038259985.1 Cytophagales bacterium | reverse complement strand
AGGCGGACCAGACGGAGGTGATGGTGGCCGTGGCGGACATATTATTCTTCGGGGCAATGCCCAGCACTGGACGCTGCTGCACCTCAAATACCAGAAACACGTGATTGCCGAAAGAGGGCAAAATGGTGGGGCCAGCCGCAAGACAGGTGCCCAGGGAGATGATATAGTGCTGGAAGTGCCACTCGGTACCATTGCCAAACATGCTGAAAATGGAGAAATCGTAGGTGAAATCACCGAAGATGGTCAGCAATTTATACTATTGGAAGGTGGACGGGGTGGCTTAGGCAACGAACACTTTAAAACCTCTACTTTCCAAACCCCCCGCTTCGCCCAACCCGGAGAACCCGGTAAAGAAGAATGGTTTATCCTGGAACTTAAAGTACTGGCTGATGTAGGTCTGATTGGTTTTCCTAATGCAGGCAAATCTACCCTCCTTTCCGTCATTTCAGCCGCCCGCCCTGAGATCGCAGATTATCCTTTCACTACCCTTACCCCTAACTTGGGCGTAGTGGAATACCGTAAATTTCAGTCATTTGTGGTCGCTGACATTCCGGGGATTATTGAGGGTGCCGCCGAAGGAAAAGGTCTAGGTATACGGTTTTTACGCCACATTGAACGTAATTCCATACTGCTATTTATGGTTCCGGCAGATAGCCCGGATATTAATAAAGAATACAAAACCCTACTCAGTGAGTTAGAGCGATATAATCCTGAAATGCTGGACAAGAAAAGACTACTGGCTGTTAGTAAGTCTGATATGCTGGATGAAGAACTCCTGAAGGAAATGGATCGGGAAATTAACGTTGACATACCTTATATCTTCATATCCGCGGTCGCAGAAAAAAACATCAGTCAGCTAAAAGATAAATTGTGGCAGGCCCTCCAATAATCTGTCATCTTGTCATCATCCACACCATTGGCAAAATAGTTGACCCATTCAAACGGAAATTAATCATCATAAAAATAGTTTTTGGTTATGGCTCAACATGAATCTGAAGAAAAAAATCAACAGACTGGATCAACAGCTGAAGATAGCATCAAGGACCAACCCGATGTGGACAATGATTCTATGCACGCTGTAGATAAAGAAACTGACAATACTGCTGAACAAGACGCTGCCACTGACGATACGGCAGGGCAAGACAGAGAAGTACTGAAAATAGAAGAAGCCCTCACAGAAGCAAAAGATAAATACCTTAGGTTGTATGCAGAATTTGAAAATTACCGCAAGCGTACGGCTAAAGAAAGACTGGAATTGATCAAAACTGCTAACGAGGATCTCATTTTTAACTTGCTATCGGTGGGAGACGACCTGGAACGCTCCTTGCAGATTTTTGAAAATAAAGAGGAGGTAGCCCCCATGTATGAGGGCATCCAGCTTGTCAGTCAAAAATTTAACAAGTTGCTGACCCAAAAAGGGCTTACCATTATGGAAGTAGGACCCGGCAGTGACTTTGATAGTGACTATCACGAAGCAGTAGCCCAAACCCCCGCTCAGGACGATGCCATGAAAGGCAAAATTGTAGATGTACTTGAAAAAGGGTACTTCCTGGGAGAAAAGGTGTTACGCTACGCTAAAGTTGTAATCGGACAATAAAGCTTTATGGCAAAAAGAGACTATTACGAGATTTTAGGCGTCTCCCGCGACGCTTCTCAGGATGAAATTAAAAAAGCTTATCGTAAGACAGCTATTAAATATCATCCCGATAAAAACCCTGACAATCCAAAAGCGGAAGATCAGTTCAAAGAAGCGGCTGAAGCTTACGAAGTGCTGCGCGACCCTGACAAAAGGGCAAGGTACGACCGCTTTGGGCATCAGGGTGTTGGCGGAGGTGATTTTGGCGGAGCTGGCGGCGGCAACATGAGTATGGATGATATCTTCTCTCAGTTTGGGGATATCTTCGGTGGCTCAGCCTTTGAAAGTTTTT
>JBBSOG010000688.1:0-1973 GCA_038259985.1 Cytophagales bacterium | reverse complement strand
CTACCTGCAATCCCAGCAGTACGAAGAATCCACCATTTTGCTCAAAGCCTCCCGGGGCATCGCTTTAGAAACTATAGTAGACTACCTATGAACTTAAGACTGGTTTTTGACTTTCTGGAAGAACTTTCCCAAAACAACCATAAGGAGTGGATGGATGCACACCGCAAAGGGTATGAGCAAGCCAAAGAGGAGTTCAAAAACTTTGTTACGCAGCTATTGGGCGAGCTTTCTGCTTATGATGAGGGCTTGCTGGGACTAGCACCTAAAGACTGTATATTCCGGGTCAATCGGGATATCCGTTTTTCTAAAGATAAGTCGCCTTATAAGAATAACTTTGGGGTTTACATGTCGGAGGGGGGCAAGAAATCACCCAACGCTGGCTACTATCTGCACTTACAACCGGGTGGGGAATCATTTATTGGCGGGGGCATGTACCACCCTGATAATGAAATACTGGCCAAAGTAAGGCAGGAAATTGATTACAATGCCTCGGAACTCAAAAAGGTGGTTTCCAAAGCTGACTTTAAAAAATACTACGACAACATACAGGGAGATAAGCTCAAGAAAGCCCCCAAAGGCTATGACACAGAACACCCAAATGTTGAACTGCTTAAGCTAAAAGACTATGTGGTGCTCCACAAATTGAGTGATGAAGAAGTGTTCCATGAAGATTTTAAGGACCATGCTATTGACATGTTCAAAGCAATGGTGCCTTTTGTGCGTTATCTGAATGTGGCAATCAGCTAAAAACGGGCACCCTCTCTTGGTAGAAAGGGTGCCCGTTTTTAGTATGAATGATGCTCACTAATTAGCAGCCTTAAACCGGTTTTCCACTTCTTTCCAGTTGACCACATTCCAGAATGCAGCGATGTACTCAGGGCGCTTGTTCTGGTAATTCAGATAATATGCATGTTCCCACACATCCAGTCCGAGAATAGGTGTGCCTTTCACTTCCGCGATTTCCATGGCAGGATTATCCTGGTTAGGCGTAGATGTTACTTTAAGCATGCCACTGTTATCCACAACGAGCCATGCCCAGCCTGAACCAAAACGGGTAGCGGCTGCGTTTTCAAATTCTTCCTTAAACTTATCATAAGAACCAAATGCTTTATCAATGGCAGTTGCCAGATCTCCACTTGGTTTTCCTCCCCCATCGGGAGAAAGTACCGTCCAGAATAGCGAATGGTTATAATGTCCACCTCCATTGTTACGCACGGCAGTAGATAGTGTACCGATATGTTTCATCAGCTCATCTAATTCCATATCCGCCTGCGGCGTGCCCTCAACTGCTCCGTTGAGTTTAGTCACATATCCACCATGGTGCTTATCATGGTGGATTTCCATCGTTTTGGGATCTATATGAGGCGCTAGTGCGTCAAAAGAATAGGGTAAATCAGGTAGTTTGAATGCCATTGGTTTGTTTGTTTAAGATTTAAAAAAATACTAAAAAGATGCAGCAATGATTTTCATCGCTGCAATGGGCAATAACAAATTGTAGTGTAGTGAACCCAGATCTGTTTTGAAAGCATATTGACCACACGCATTAAAAGCGCGCTAGTTTCGCCACAGAAAACAACAAAATGTTATGCACTTGTAATTTACATAAACGACGCATCAAAATCATTGTTTCCTTTTAAATTGTAGTGCTTACTTTTGTCACACTAAGTGGAAGGGGTAAATTATATAACACAGACTGATAGTGCCGGATAGAATACAAAAGATTATCAAAGCCTCCTGGGTAGGGATACTAGGCAATGCAGTACTTGCCATTATTAAAATGATTATAGGCTTTACCGCTCATAGTCAGGCGGTTATTGGCGATGGCATTGATAGCTTGTCCGATGTAGCGACCTATGTAATTATACTTTTTACCGCCCGAATTAGCCGGAGACCTCCTACGGTCAAGTATCCTTACGGATATCGCCGTGCTGACACCATTGCCAGTAAATTTCTTTCATTTTTTATATTTTTTT
>JBBSOG010000687.1:0-2006 GCA_038259985.1 Cytophagales bacterium | reverse complement strand
TAGAACTGTTGAAAGCCCGGCTTTTGTGGTCTATTTCTCCGGTACCCGGGTCAAAGCAAAAGGTGCCGTTGGATGTTCCTACCCAGATCATCCCCTCACGGTCCTGGGTGATTTTGAAAGTGCGACCCATTTCAGGCAGGCTGATAAACGGTTTGAGCTGTCCGCTGGTAGCATCATACTTAAGGATACCTTGCTGCATACTGGCTACCCAAAGTTGTTGTTGCCAGTCAAATATGATGTCTGAGAAATGATAATCTCCATCATGACTGAGCCCGGCGTTTACCAACTTAGCATTTTTCAGATGATAGATATTTCCCTGATAGGTAGTTACCCAAGGCAACCCGGAAGCATCTACTGCTACAGCAGAGATATATTCTTTGGTCAGTTTTCCCCGGAGGTGAATCCCATGTCCGTCAAATATGCCCAGATTCTGTTCGGCTATGATTAGGTTAATAACCCCCGACGAATCCCTAAAAATAGTGCGAATGGGCATGGGCTGTCCCAGTTTGTCTTTGACCTCAAAATTATGGAAAACTTCGCCATCAAAAACTGACAAGCCTTGTTGGGTAGCGATGAGCAATGAATCGCCGTACTGAAAGATTTCGTATACTTCGTTACCAGCCAGGCCATCCTGCACGCTGTAATTCACAAACGCATTACCATCAAAACTGCTTAGCCCTCCCGAAGTACCAATCCACAGGTTACCGTATTGGTCTTGCAAGAAGCAATTGACCGAAGATTGGGCCAAACCATCTTCTACTTCATACTGCGAAAAGCTATAGCTTTGTGAAAAAGCCAAGGGACCACAAAAAATTAAAAGCAAAAGCAGAACAAACCTCATCAATAACATAGGGATATCCGATAAGCTACTAAGATATAGATTCTTGTCCTTAAGGGGTATACAAAGCCAGGAATTTCTAACGTTTATCCCTGAAATTGAGCGGGTTAGCTTACAAATTCCCCCACTTTGGGGGATATACTATGAACAATTCCGAAAAATAATTTACAACATTTGTCATGAAATGCTCTCTGAAAAGAACGTTAAGGAACGTTCCTCTCCATTCACCATTTTATAAAAATATTAGTGGAGAAGATGTACAATTATGACAGTTGAAAAACCGTGACGAATACATAAAGTATAGATTTCAACGAACAAAAAATTTGTTAGAGGAAGCTCTAATTAATCAAGTGAAGAGTTCATCAAAGCGATTGAGAAGCACTTGTAATTAGACTATTAAGATATCTTAGATTGCCTCAGAAATCAGCCAGGCGGTGGTCCAGCAGGATTGAAAGTTAAACCCACCAGTGAGGGCATCAATATTGAGAACCTCACCACTGAAATAGAGACCGGGAAAACGCTTGGCTTCCATTGTTTTTAGGTTCACTTCCGATAAGCTAACCCCACCACAGGTTACAAACTCTTCTTTGAAAGTACTTTTGCCTTTCACTTCAAACGTAGCTTGGGTTAGTTCTACCGTGAGTTTGTTGATCTGCTTTTGGGGTAATTTCCCAAATAGCATGTCTGGGTCAATGTCCAGGTACTTCAGCAGTCGTTCCCAATAGCGGTTAGGGATATCCTCTCTATGAAAGTTCTTGACTTTTTGCGTGGGATGCTCTCCTTTATAATTTATCAATAGTTGCCGGAACTGATCAAAACTATGCTCGGGCAGTAAATTAATCTGGATGCTAAACTGATACTTTTGTTCCTCCAGCCCTCTGGCCCCCCAGGCGGAGAGTTTCAGTATGGCCGGGCCACTCAGTCCCCAGTGGGTAATGAGCAATGGCCCCTGTTCTTCTAGTTTTGTTCCGGTAATTCGCACATGCACTTCAGGAAAGGCCATGCCTGACAATCCTTCCAAACGAATATCTTTGATGTTAAAAGTGAACAGTGAAGGCACAGCGCTTTCTACCTTGAGGCCAAGTTCTTCCAACTTATGCCATACCGAAGGGGCAGCGCCAGTGGCGATGACCAGTGCATCGGCGCTATAGATCGTCCCGCTGTCGCC
>JBBSOG010000686.1:0-2033 GCA_038259985.1 Cytophagales bacterium | reverse complement strand
AGTCTATGATGGAAAAGCAAAGGAGTGGGGCTACACATGGCGGACGGTATCGAGCTACCCCTGGAATGGCTGCCTTATTCACCCTTTTGCTTTAATTTAGTAATTCTTTCTCTATGACTGCTAACCTACGATGGTATGGTAGAAGTCCTGGATCAGTATTCAGGCAGGCAAAAAGGCACGTACGAGCTTGGTGTGAAGGAGAACGGTACGGCGGATTTAACGCTCAGTTTCAAGAAAAAGAAACTCCCTCCCATCACCGTCAGCCTGATGATGGAAGATAATAAGCTCTATATGAATGAAGAGCGGGTGATGGCAGTTTTGAATACGGAGTGTGAGTAAGTTACGTTACGCAAAACATCGTGCAAAGTGCTAACAGAAGATGTCAGATATGCCAGATTTCTGAAATGGGGACGCCTAGTCCTGGCATATCTTGCGTAACATCAGTGAGTTAATGAAAAAGCTGAAACAAAAACAGTTTGAATTGCTACCCCGCTTGAGCATGATGCTATGTATTGTAAAGTAGTCAATGATTTTTTAAAAAGAATTGCCTTTTCTTTCTTTTGCACTTTTTTACTTTGTCAATCTGCCCAGGCACAAGTTGACACGATTCGACTGTCAGAAAATCAGGTACTCATCCTCAAAGATTCAGTGGTTGCACCCAGGCAGGATACAATAGTCTTACTTAAAAAAAATACTGCCTATAAAATTAAGGATAATCCCTATGCCAAATCAGAAGCATTTTACGACAGTCTGCGCTCCAGGGCTTATCGTTCTAACGTAACCCGCCAATTACACCATTTGCTTGTCCGCTCTCCTACGCGCTACATGTATACCTCGGACAGTATCAATAAAAGTGCATCATTTTTTCAGGCATATCAGGGCAAACAGATCCGCAGGTTGAGCATATCGCATGTACCGGTTTTTGCTGGCAATGTACAGGACACAGGAACTGTAGTAATCAGTAAGCTTGGCCAGTGGTTGAACAAGACCAAACGCTACACTAAACTTAAGCTCATTGTACAAAATTTGCTATTCCATGAAGGGGATGAAGTTGATCCTGCCGTACTGGCCGACAGTGAAAGGATACTACGTGCCATGCCGTTCATTGAAGACGCGCGCATTTATGTTAGTCCATACCAGGATACACAGGGGGTAGAAGTAAATATAGTGGTAAAAGACCGTTTCCCCTGGGCATTAGGAGGAGAATACAATAGTCTACAGGATTTTCGTCTGAACCTGTCAAACTTAAACATACAAGGCAGTGGCAATCAGCTTCACGCGAGCTATTTATACAATCAAGACGAATCGCCAAAACATGGTTACGAGTTTTCTTATATCAGCCAGCCTCTCGGAAGTTCATTTATACAGATAGAAGCTGTTCTTACGGATCATTGGCAAAAGAGGGGTCAACAACTCAGGTTGTACAAAGATTTTCTGAGCCCTGAAATCAAATATGGGGGTGAGTTTGCCATGGGGGACATAGAGACCTGGAAAGATATTCGTTTTGATGATTCTACCCACAGGCTAAAGGTACGAAGGCGCTATCTGGACGTTTGGGTAGGCCGTACTTTTCAGTTGCGTCCTGGTTCACGCACCACACTCATTCCTGCCCTCCGCTATTTAGATGCTAACTACTTGAAGCGGCCGATGGTGCAGGCTGATAGTAATGAATTTTACCACCAGCGGAAACTTACATTAGGGTCAATGAGCATCAGAAAAGTGAATTACCTAAAGACTAATTATATCCTCTCATTTGGTATCACTGAAGATGTGCCGGTCGGATATGCCTCTTCCGTTATTTATGGAAAGAACTTTTCTGAATTTGAAAGCAACAATTACTCAGGAGTGAAGGTAGGTTGGGCATATTATTTTTCCTCCTTCGGTTATCTCTTTTTGTCCCAGGAAGCGGGCACTTTCTGGGACTCACAAAGCACTGATGATATGATGTCTATCTCCATGCTGGGCTACTTTTCTCCACTGTTGAGCTTAGGACGCACCCGTATCCGAAATTTTCTGCGCCTGAAATATCATTT
>JBBSOG010000685.1:0-2040 GCA_038259985.1 Cytophagales bacterium | reverse complement strand
TATAAGGACCTCAAAATGCTGAAACGCAAAGCGGAAGAATACCGCGCATTGGGCTTTAAGTACAAGCGTAACTACGGCAGGGAAGAGCGAGAACAACGCCAACGTCTGCTGCGGGAAGCTTCACTAGCCAAAGAAGAAGCGGAGCAGTTGGAGCATTACATCGTGGCGGATATCATGGCCAAGGCGGATGTGATCACCGCTACCTTGGTGGGGGCATCCGCCCAGATCGTGAAAGGGATTCGCTTTCGCAGTGTATTTATTGACGAAGCCGCCCAGGCCTTAGAAGCTGCCAGTTGGATTCCCATCCTGAAAGCGGAGCGGGTCATCTTTGCCGGTGACCACTTTCAGCTACCTCCCACGGTGAAATCCTTTGAAGCCGCCCAGCAGGGTTTGGGGATGACCTTGATGGAGAAATGTATCAAGCGGCAGCAGGCGATGGGCAGCCCTGTAGATACCATGCTACAGATACAATATCGCATGCACCAGCAGATCATGGATTTCTCCGGGCAGTATTTTTACAAAGGCGCACTGAAAGCAGATGAAAGTGTAAAAGAACGCTTGCTGCTTCCCGATCTTTTGCCACTTACTTTTATTGACACCGCCGGTTGTGGATATACCGAAAAAGTTGATCCCGAAAGCCTGAGTACTTATAATGAAGAAGAAGCCCACCTGCTGCTAAAACACCTGGAAAGTTTGGTAGAAAAATTAGGTATTGAAAAGGTGCAAGAGGACGCCCTGACAATAGGGGTTATTGCCCCTTACCGGGCACAGGTCAAAACCCTCAATGAGCAGTTAGAATCCTATGCGCTGCTAAAGGAAGTAAGGGCACAGATCACGATTGATACGGTGGATGCCTTTCAGGGTAGGGAGCGGGATATTATTTACATCAGCCTGGTACGCTCTAATGACAAAGGAGAGATTGGCTTTCTCGCCGATGAGCGCCGCATGAATGTGGCAATGACCCGCGCCAGGATGCGTCTGGTGATGGTTGGCGACAGTGCTACATTGGGCAGCAATGTTTTTTACGGCGAAATCCTGGATTATATTCACTCCATTGAAGCATACCAAAGTGCCTTTGAGTTGATGTATTAAATGTATTGCGCCACTCTATCTGTTAAATCCAGCACGGAACTAAGTTCCGTGCTGGCCGGTTCACGGAATTAAGTTCCGCGACAATATAGGACAAAGTTTCGGGACAGTACAGAGCTTAAATTATACGTCAGTCAGCTACCAACACAAGAATGGTTACTTTCTTTTCACTGCCTAAAGTCCTTTATATCTAGCGCGGAACTTAGTTCCGTGCTTATCCGGAAGCTGCGACAAGAGGTCACGGAACTAAGTTCCGCGACAGTGAGGTCAGTAAGTTAACGACAGTTTGAGAATAACAACACTTACAATCCTTCAATAAATTTTCCGCACCTACTAAAAAAAGTATCTGGATTGACCAGCCAGGGGTCGTGACAAGTTTCTTCTATGTAAACAACTTAAAAAGTAGTAGATAAATCGGCATATATTTTTGATACATCTGAATAAAGGCATTTTTTTGTACCCTGAAATATGATCATCGGAACATCTGTATTTAGTTCAGCATAGCTCGGTGCATCTTGCAAACTACTCAGCGTTTCATGTTGCACCTTGTCGGAGACTTGAATGTTCTTATTTTTTATAGCTTCTTCCTCTTTCGGAGTGAATAAAGGAGGTTGATCTTTGAATTGAGAAGTGTCAATTTCTTGTTTAAACTTTTCCAACGCTTGGTTAAGCATCGCCAATTCTTCCGCTGTTGGCGCTTTATACGTGTAACTATTGCAATCTTGAATTTCACTACCGCCACCTTGCCATGAAACAGTTCCTGTCAAAATTATTCCCTTAACCAATTCTGGATGGGTATGGGCAAAGAGAATGGCCAACACTACTCCCCAAGATGAGCCGGCCAGGATTACTGGCCGGTTAGGAGAAACAGACGCTATCAACATACTAAAATCATGCACATGGGCTCTCCAGGAATAGCATGCTGCTTTTTCACTTTTCCCATTTCCTCTT
>JBBSOG010000684.1:0-2048 GCA_038259985.1 Cytophagales bacterium | reverse complement strand
TTGGTGCGCGATTGGGAGGTTTTGCCTATTCTACTTCTATAGATCTGAAACGGATTGCCCAGGATCAGGAGATTATTATCGCCGATGAGTCAGGCAAAGCATTTCCATCAGACTTATATTCGCATTCCAATCTAAGTGTAAAGGGAGCTTTTGTGGGTGGTTCTTATTCCTGGATCAAAAACATGGCGATCAAACCGGACAAAGGCTATGGTATCTTATCAGATGACCTTTTGCTGACCACTTTTCTGGATATCATGTTTGCCCCTAGCATGGCTATTGAAGACATCAAATATCGCGATCCCGCCGATGGAAACCTGCATACATTTTCTACCCAGGAAGTAAAAACCAAAAAAATAGGTTTCCGCCTGGGATTGGAAGGGAAATATAACCGTGAACTAAGTTGGGCTTACGGTGCGGAAGTAGGCGCGCGGCCCACTGTCAATGGAAAAGGCTTTTTTGCCTTAATTAAGATCAGTCTTCCGGTATACAGTACCAATCTGGACTACGGAAGGGAAGCTTTTGGTAAGTAGGGTTGGAGACCACAAAGTGAGAAAGATACGCCCGGATGGATTTCCGGGCGTTTTTTGTTTTATAATATGCCCTTAGTACTAGGTAACTTATCCAGGTTGTTCATATCCCTGCTCACTGCCATTTTGATCGCCTTGGCCAGGGCTTTGAAAGTCGCTTCAATTTTATGATGTTCGTTACAGCCTTCCACCTTGATATTGATATTGCTCAGTGAAGTATCGGAAAAGGACTTGAAAAAATGGTAAAACATCTCGGTAGGCATGTCACCAATCTTTTCCCGTTTGTATTCCGCGTCCCAGATCAGCCAGGGGCGTCCGCCGAAGTCAATCGCTACCTGGGCCAGCGATTCGTCCATGGGGAGCAGAAAACCGTAGCGCATAATACCCATCTTATCGCCAATGGCGTTGCGATAAGCCTCGCCTAATGCCAAGGCAGTATCTTCTATGGTATGGTGCTCATCTATGTGTAAATCCCCTTTCACCTGTACTTTCAAATCCGCACCGGAGTGGCGCCCCAGTTGATCCAGCATATGATCAAAAAAGCCCAGCCCGGTATGAATATCTGTTTTTCCCTGGCCGTCCAGGTTGAGAAAGATTTCAATTTCAGTTTCTTTAGTAAGCCGGCGAACTTCAGCCGTGCGGGTAGGTAGGCGCAGGTATTCATAGATTTTATCCCAATCCGTAGTGCTGAGAGCAGCATCTTTAGCATCTTCATCAGCGATATAAATGGCTTTAGCGCCCAGGTTCTTGGCTAGTTCTACATCAGTCAGGCGATCTCCCAGCACATAGGAATTTGCCAGGTCAAATTCTTCATTGTCCATGTACTCAGTGAGCATAGCTGTACCGGGTTTTCTACCCGGATTATTTTCATGACTGAAGCTGCGGTCAATATGAACTGCTTGGAAAGTGATGCCTTCTGCTTCCAGGATTTGCAGCATTTTGTTGTGGGCAGGCCAGAATGTGTCTTCGGGAAAAGAATCTGTCCCCAAACCATCCTGGTTGGTGACCATCACCAATGCATAATCCGTTTCTTCGGCTATTTTGCGCAGATTGGAAATAGACTTGGGCAAAAATGCCAGCTTTTCCAAGGAGTCAATCTGCTTATCTTCCGGCTCAATGATGATGGTACCGTCTCGGTCCAAAAAGAGTATCTTTTTCATTAGGCTAATCGTCAAAAAGTCCAATGTTAAAACATAGCATCACTAAATCAAAAGAATTTTTAATATCAAGTAAAAAATCATGAGGGTTGATGGTTTTGTTATCTTTTGGACCATACCATTCAACCTTTAGCACCCTCATTAATCATAGCATTACCCTATCAATTGTTCAAAGTCCAGGAATCTTCTTCGTGTCCACTAAGGCGATTGAAGTAGGTAATCATCAGGTACATATTCACTTCTTTGTTCAGGTTATGCAGTCCATTACGCTTGCGAAACACTTCCATTGCGTCTTTATGATTGTCCATTAGCGGCATGATTTGTCTTTTGAAGCTCCTTAAGCGCTTTACTTTGTCATCTTCAT
>JBBSOG010000683.1:0-2084 GCA_038259985.1 Cytophagales bacterium | reverse complement strand
GTGGTCAGAGTAGGAACCGGATCTCATCGGGCCAAACTACAGGATATAGAAGTATGTGGCAAAACAGGTACCGTACAAAACAGCCAAGGCGAGGATCATTCGGTATTTATTGCTTTTGCCCCCAAAGATGATCCGCAGATTGCAGTAGCAGTCTACGTGGAAAACGCCGGCCAGGGGGCACGGGCAGCAGCGGGTATTTCCGGCCTCATGATTGAAAAATACCTCAACGGATGTACGGAGAGGAACCAGATGGAAGATTATATCTTGAAAGGAAACTTTATATACTAAGGTGAGAGAAAACAACAATTTAGCCAACCGGATTGATTGGGGTACAGTGTTGCTGTACTTTCTATTGGTAGGCTTGGGATGGCTCAACATTTTTGCAGTGATCTATGATGCTCAGCTAGATCAGGACATCTTTGACTTCTCGCTAAATTCAGGCAAGCAACTGATATGGATTGCTACCTCTGTGGTGCTGTTCGCTGTGATTATGTTGATGGACTTCAGGTTTTACGATTCTTTTGCCTATTTCATTTACGGGGGCATGATCCTGCTCCTCATCTTTGTATTGCTATTCGGTACAGAAATCGCTGGTTCTAAATCCTGGTTTTCTATCGGAAGCTTTAGGTTACAACCTGCGGAATTTGCCAAATTCACCACCGCCCTAGCAGTCGCTAAATTCATCAGCACGGATAACAAAACTTTTTACAACCTGCGGCCTCAGTTAATGCTTTTTGCTATTATCGGGCTACCTGCCGTGCTCATTATCCTTCAGGGAGACACTGGTACTGCTATGGTATTTAGTGCTTTTTTGGTGGCTTTTTATCGCGAAGGCTTTTCCCCGGTGCTGTTAGGCATAGGGATAGCGTCGGCTATTTTATTCATTCTTACTTTATTTATGCCCCAGCTTTATCTGATGATCGCGGTCATTGTCACCGCGCTATTACTTATTGGTATCAATGCACGCAAGACTAAGCGGATTATGGTAATCGCTGCATCGGCGGTAGCCATTATGGCTGTGATTTTTAGTGTAGATTATGTAGTTACCGACGTGTTCAAGCCCCACCAGCAAAACCGTATTAAAGCATTGATTAACCCAGAAGGCGATCCTTTGGGATATGGTTGGAACGTTACCCAATCAAAGATTGCCATCGGCTCAGGTGGCATGTGGGGAAAGGGTTTTCTGGAAGGTACACAAACAAAATTTGACTTTGTGCCGGAACAAAGCACCGACTTTATCTTCTGTACCATTGGCGAAGAGCACGGCTGGTTCGGAAGCCTTATACTGATTGCCCTTTTTGTCACCCTGCTTATCCGCGTAACTATGATCGCTGAGCGACAAAAAGCAACCTTTGCCCGCGTATATGGCTATAGTGTAGCCGGAATATTATTCTTTCACTTTGCCGTAAATATTGGGATGACGGTAGGCTTGTTTCCTGTAGTGGGAATCCCCTTACCTTTCTTCAGCTACGGGGGATCTTCACTTTGGGCTTTTACCATCTTGCTATTTATCCTGGTAAAACTGGACGCCCACCGCATGCAAATCCTGACACGGGCAGTTTAAAACCGCTTAGAAAGCAATTCCATAAACTCTAATACTTCTTCAGAATCCATTTTCCAATGGTATTGTTGGACCAAATCCCGTCTGATCAAATTGATGGCTTCAGCATAAGAATTTTGTGCGTCCAATTCTTCCACTGCCTGCCGAAAAGCATCCGGTTCATTGTTGAACAACTCACGGATAAACATAAACTTCTGGTTGACACTAATATGCCGGGAAAGGCTCTCAATTTTTCTTTGCTGATGTATATCGGCCAGGTTAAAGCGCTCCGTTTTATTCAGAAAGTCGTTTAACGTACGTGGTCCTTGCTCAGCTGTGGGTTCTTCCGCTTCAGGTGCCTGATCAATCGGAGGAGCAGGAAGTGAAGGTTCGGCAGTAGTATAAAACAATTGCTCACTATGTAAGGGAAGCACTTCGTTTAATTGACGAATGTACGGCACCGTGTCCTCAGGAGGCTCGCTAAGCTGATTAAACACCTCGTTGAAAAGTTCTGAAATTCTATTCACGCTTATTTCACGTAAAG
>JBBSOG010000682.1:0-2093 GCA_038259985.1 Cytophagales bacterium | reverse complement strand
TGAATATTGACCGCACCGAGGAAGCCTTGTCCACCGGGGCACAAACGATTGCCGTGGCCTGTCCTTTTTGTATGACAATGATGAGTGACGGCGTGAAAAACAAGAACAAAGAAAATGAAGTGATGGTAAAAGACATTGCCGAACTTATTGCTGAAAATGAAAAGCTTTGATCAGGCATTAAACAAACGTTGTTTTCTTCAAATGTGTTAGTACAAATATGAAACATTCGTTACCTTAAATTTGTAATTTACCAATCTCAAAATTCATATTAAATGTACATTCCTTTTGAAGATATGCCCGCCCAGGCCCGTGTTTGGATTTATCAGGCCAGCCGCTTGCTGAGCCAGGCAGAAGAAAATTATGCGCAGCAGTTGGGCCAGCAGTTTGCTTCGGCATGGTCAGCCCACGGTAATCCGCTTCGTGCATCCGTTAAAGTTTTTCACCACCGTTTTATGATCGTATCGGTAGATGAAGCTTACAATCAGGCCAGCGGCTGTTCCATTGATGCTTCCGTGGCATTGGTAAAAGAGCTGGAGGAGAAGTTTACTACAGAAAGGGAAACTTTTTCCTTTTTTGACCGCACAAAAGTCGCTTTCCTACATCAGAATGAAGTTTTTGTGGAATCTACCGCCCAGCTAAAGCAGCAGGTAGCGGAAGGGAAGATCAGGCCAGAGACATTGACATTTAATAATTTGGTAAGCAATAAAGCACAATTGGAAAAAGAATGGGTAGTCCCTGCTAAAGATTCTTGGCTTTCCCGATATTTTAAGACTGCCTAATTACATAATTTACAGCCGTTTAGAACGTTTGGTTTACACGAAGGGACAAATAGTAAACTGCCTTCTGTTTAATACTACCCTGCTGTATCAACATATATTTATTTAAAGTGCTATGAGGAAGAAACTAGCGTATTTACACTTTTTGGTGGCTATAATGTTTTTGCTGGGAGCCTGTAATGCTGGTAAAAGGGCGCTCATCAAAGGGTTTAACAGTTTTGAAAGTGGGGACTATGATGTATCCATTGACTACTATAAAGTTGCGGTAGACAATGGCTTGGAAACCGCTCTAGCCAACTACAAAATTGCTGAAGCCTATCGCCTGAGCAATCGCCTGCAAGATGCTATGCCTTATTACGAAGCAGCCATTGAATCAGGCATACCTGATACTTCTGCGGTGTTTCATTATGCGCTGGCACTTAAGCAAAACGGCAAGTACGATCAGGCCAAAGAGGAATTGCAAGAATATATTGAGCTTTCGCAAGATACAACTTTAGAATATACCGAGTGGGCGCGCCAGGAACTGGACAACCTTGGCCGACTGGAGAATATTCTTTCCAAAGACGATTATTACGAAATCAAGAACGAGGCTTTGTTAAATACGGAAGGTGCCGAATATGCCCCCACAGTAAGTAGGGGAATATTTTATTTCACTTCTTCCCGCAATAGTGAGAAAGTGTACAAAGCAACCGGCACGGGATTTACCAACATCTTTCGTGCCCCTATCGAGAGCGGGCAGATCAATATAGATGCTGCCCAAACGCTGGGTGAGGATTTTGCCAGTGAAATTATTAATGAAGGCTGTATCACTTTTACTCCCGATGGCCGCACGATGGTTTTTGCGAGGGGCAATAGCGGCAAACGCAAAGGTACCCGTGATGTCAACTTATACATTTCCCATTTTCAGCGTGGGGCGTGGTCTACTCCTGAGATTATGACGATTAGTGACCCGGAAGCATGGGACTCTACCCCTGCCTTCAGCCGTGATGGTCAGACCTTGTATTTTGCTTCTAATCGTCCCGGCGGATACGGTGGTATTGACTTATACTCCGCCCGCATGGATGGTAACCGTTGGGGTAGTGTACGCAATATGGGTGAAGTCATTAATACACCCGGTCATGATATGTTTCCATATGTGACGGACGATGGCAAGCTTTACTTTTCTTCTGACGGACATCCCAGCATGGGGGCGTTGGATATCTTTGTAGCGATTCGCAGTGACGGACAGATTACAATTGAAAACTTAGGCGCCCCGGTGAACTCCACCGCTGATGATTTTGGCATGTCTTTTACTACCATTAAAGATGGCTATTTCAC
>JBBSOG010000681.1:0-2101 GCA_038259985.1 Cytophagales bacterium | reverse complement strand
ACGATCCCGAGTATCCGATCAAAGGCGCTAAAACTTTCTTTTCCGGCGGAGCCGGGCTTTCCAGTACTGCCAAGGATTACGCGACTTTTTTGCAGATGTACCTCAATGGCGGTGAACTGAACGGGATACGCATCCTCAGCCGAACCACTATCCAATCTATGATGGGCAACCAAATCGGTGACCTTTGGGCAGGCAGCGGTCGTCATTACGGGCTTGCTTTTGGGGTTTTGGATGCACAAGGGCAGGCGATGGGCGGCCGGGGCAGCAGCGGTACTTTTGACTGGGGCGGCTACTTCAACACCCAATACTTCGCTGACCCTGAAGAAGATATCATCGGCATCATCATGAAGCAGACTCAAGGCCCAACCAATGATGAGACCAGCTGGAAATTCCGCCAGTTGGTTGGCCAGGCAGTGGATGATTAGACCAGTAAGTGCTGAAGAAACCTACGATTTTGACCAGAGATTGCTTTGATCCTGCAGGATGTAATTCAGGGGAATTGTATTAATGGTATTCGTTCCCGGAGATCAAAAGTTGATGATAATCCCCTAACCGTAAAATTTTCGCTAAGTCGTTTCTAAACCTACAAACATTTAGCAAAACTTATCGTAAGCAATATTTCCTACCCAAAAATCCGTGCGAAAAATACTGACTTTGTACAAAAATGCCTACGGCGACCTGTCGGAGGCTGCCTGGATGCTGGCTGTGGTGATGTTGATCAACCGGGCCGGGTCTATGGTGCTTCCTTTTCTGAGCATTTACCTGACCAAAGCGCTAGGCTATGGCATCCGTGAAGCCGGTATATTGCTGGCAACCTATGGCCTGGGCGCTATGGCTGGCTCACTTACCGGAGGTTGGCTGTCGGATAAGATCGGTAACTTCTGGGTACAATTCCTGAGCCTGGTGCTGGGTGGTTCATTTTTCATGATTTTACCTGCTATTACACGCTTTGAAGTTCTTCTGCCTGCCCTTTTCCTGGCAAGCCTGTTGGTAGAATGCCTGCGTCCGGCCAACACCGCTTCGGTGGCTAGCTATGCAAAGCCAGAGAATGTCACCCGGGCATTCTCGCTGAATCGCATGGCGATCAACCTGGGGTTTTCTATGGGCCCGGCCGTGGGGGGCTTGCTGGCTGCCCGTTCCTATGCCTTATTATTTTATGTAGATGGCCTCACCTGTATATTGGCGAGTATCTTTTTTTACTTCTATTTCAGAAAAAGAAGCCCACGCACTCCCGGTGCCGTAAATGTGCTGAACCCTGCTTTGAAAGCCGCCTCTCCTTACCGTGACCGTACTTTTGTACTGTTTGTCCTGCTGACTACTGGCTATGCCATTGTTTTCTTTCAGCTTTTCAATACCCTGCCGATCTATTATCGGGAAGTACATCAATTGTCTGAGGGGACTATTGGTCTCTTGCTAGGCCTCAACGGACTGATTGTCTTTTTCTTTGAAATGATCCTAGTCAATTACCTGGAGCACCGGGTAAGTGTGATGCGGATGATCATCATAGGGACTTTGCTGTGTGGATTATCATTTGCCCTGCTCAACTTCAGCAGCGGTATCTCCTTGCTGGTGGTAGCTATATTTTTATTGAGTTTTGCCGAGATTATGGCCATGCCCTTTATGATGACTTATGTAGTCAGACGGGCAGGGGAAGGCAAAAAAGGCGCTTATATAGGCTTGTACTCCCTGGCATGGGCGAGTGCCTTCATGCTCGCCCCCTACCTGGGCACCAGGATCATCGCGGCATCAGGCTTCACAGTACTATGGTGGGCCTCTGCCCTCTTCGCATTGCTCGTCGCGTTTCTTTATTATTTCAATCTGAAAGAGCCTAAAGTGGGGAAATAAGATCAAATAACATCTTGAACTTCATAGAGGTCTTGTGTTATTGAGTGTGCTTTTTTGTCATTAGGTTAATTACTTTGTGATGAGAGATTCTTTTGCTTCGCAATTTTGAGATTTTCTCTGGCTCTTTGATCATCGGGATTAAGTTCAACAGCTTTTTGATAATCAGATATTGCACCCTGAATATCGCCTTTACTCTCCTTTATAAAACCTCTATTATTGTAAGCATCAACATATGCTGGATTAATTTCAATTGCTT
>JBBSOG010000680.1:0-2115 GCA_038259985.1 Cytophagales bacterium | reverse complement strand
TTGGATGGGCAAACATTCTTTCATAATTTCCCATTGCAGGTCAGTAAGTCGCTCATAGCGAGTTTGCATAAACTTTTGAGTTTTGGTGAACCTAAAGTTTACGCGCTGACCTGCTCTTTTCAAAATTTAAACATGCTCTTACTCCAAAGAGAGAGGATGCAAATGCATCTGACTTTTTGGCGCCTCACATAAAATAATGTTTAAAATCCATTAAAAAACATACTCAAAGACCTTCATTGTGAGTTAATATGCATCATGGTTTGGTCATGGAAAAAGGAAGATCTTCTAGTTTAGTAGCTCTTTCTTCATTAGGCTGATCGCTCATTTGCAGCGTCATTTTTCCACCTTTCAATATATCCTCATGCTCCAGGTAATTGTGGGTATACCCATTCCCGTTCAACTTTGCTTCTTGTATATAAGGGGTATCGCCTTGGTTTCCCTCGGCATTGATCTCAAATGTATTTCCGTTAGGAAGATGTAAAGTAACCTTTTCAAAGATCGGACTACCCAGTACGTACTCTTGCGTACCGGGCGTCACCGGATAAAATCCCATAGCGGAAAATACATACCAGGCAGAAGTTTGTCCATTGTCCTCATCACCACAATAACCATCCGGATAAGGGGTATAGAGTTTATCCATCACCTGCCGTACACGAAATTGTGATTTCCATGGCTGTCCGGCATAGTTGTACAGATACACCATGTGTTGAATGGGCTGGTTACCGTGGGCATACTGGCCCATATTGACAATCTGCATCTCACGGATTTCATGAATGGGAAAACCGTAATAAGAATCATCAAAAATAGGGGGTAGTGTAAACACAGAATCCAATTTCGTCGCAAAAGCCTGATGGCCACCCATCAATTGGCTTAGCCCTTCAATATCCTGAAAAACAGACCAGCTATAGTGCCAGCTATTTCCTTCGGTAAAGGCATCCCCCCACTTGAAAGGATTAAATGGTTGCTGGAAAGAGCCATCCTTATTTTTCCCCCGCATCAGACCAGTTTCCTTATCAAACAGATTGCGAAAATTTTGCGCCCTTCCTTCAAAAAGTTTAATGTCTTTTGAAGGTTTGTCTAAAGCTTTGGCAAGTTCGGCGATATTGAAATCTGCAAAAGCATACTCCAGTGAACGTGCCGCGTTTTCGTTGATGCCTACATCATAAGGCACATAGCCCAGCTCGTTGTAGTACTCTGCGCCATATCTGCCCACTGAATGTATAGGACCAACACTTTTGGTATTTTTGATCATGGCTTCGTATAGAGTTTCAATATCATAGCCACGAATACCTTTAAGGTAAGCATCGGCAATATTCACGGCTGAGTTTGAGCCAATCATACTGCCTCTATGACCGGGGCTAGCCCACTCCGGTAGCCAGCCGCTTTCTTTATAGGTATTCACCAGTCCCTCCATCACATGGCTGCTAAAGTCAGGGTACATTAAAGTAAAGAAAGGAAAGACTGCCCTAAAAGTGTCCCAGAACCCATTGTCAGTAAACATATATCCGGGCAATACTTCTCCATTATACGGGCTATAATGTACCATCTCATCCTGGGCATTATATTCATAAAACTTACGGGGGAACAGTAAAATACGGTAAAAGCATGAGTAAAAAGTAGCTCTTTGATCAGGGGTGCCTCCTTCTACTTCTATCTTACTTAGTTCCTTATTCCAGCTTTCTTCAGCCCTGGCCAAGATGGCGTCAAAATCTGCATTGCCTATTTCCCGCTTAAGGTTTAGTGCTGCCTGCTCGGGGCTAATGAACGAAGAAGCGACTTTGACGGTAACCACTTCGCCTTTGGTGGTAGAAAAACCTACGAACGCTCCGCTATGATTGCCTTCAACAGTAGTATTGCCTTCCTGCATCACACTGTCTTTCCAGGTATGGGTAAGGGAAAATGGCTTGCTAAACTCGGCGACAAAGTAATTATGAAAATTGTCCGGCACACCGCCGTGGTTGTTACGACAATAACCACTGATACGCTGCTGATTTTTATCAATTTCTACCTTTGAACCCTTATTAAATCTTACATTCAAGTAATAATTGCAACAGCTAGGTGTTGAAAAACCCACCCTAAATCTTTGGTTCTAGAACCAAAGATTTAGGGTGGGTT
>JBBSOG010000679.1:0-2148 GCA_038259985.1 Cytophagales bacterium | reverse complement strand
GCAACTTTTCAATCTCTTACAAGACCTACCTTTGCAGCTTCTAAAGTAGCTAAAATTAACCTCAATAAGCTTATGATCATTTCACACTATCAATACAACCACAAGCAACATGAAAAATTATACCTACTTACCACAACATGGACAACTTTGTTTATTAACTACACTCATCACCTTATTTCTTTGCATACTGGTTTCAAACACCCAGCTAAAAGCCCAGGGTACAGATGCTTCTATATCGGGAAGAATTACGGACGAAAATAACGAAGGGCTACCTAATGCTACCATAAATGTAAGGAACGAGTCTACCGGATTTAATACTGGTACGATAACTAACCTGCAAGGCAGTTATAGCCTGCAACAGTTACCCGTGGGCGGGCCCTACACTGTCACAGCTACTTATGTGGGCTATGCAGATCAAAAGAGGACCGGCTTTACGCTTAACCAGGGAGATAACTTGGAAGTAGGTTTTCAAATGAGCGAAGCTTCTACCGAACTTTCTGAAGTAGTAGTAAGCGGTACCGGTTTCAAAAGCAGGAACGATCGCCTGGCAGCGGCCACCTCAGTGACGGCACAGGATGTAAAAAGCTTACCTGCCAATGACCGCAATTTCAGCAACCTTGCCGCATTATCTCCCCTGGTAGGCAGTGGCACAGACATCGGGGGAATGAGTGGCCGCTCCAACTCCATTCAGATTGACGGGGTCAACGGACGGGAAGCCAGTTTTGGAGGGCAAGGCTCGTCTCCCTATGTGCTTTCTATGGAAGCTTTGCGGGAGTTTGAGGTAGTGACCAATTCTTATGATGTCATTGATGGCAGGGGCGCAGCCGGAGGTATTAAGGCAGTCACCAAGTCCGGGACCAACGAATTTCACGGTAGTGCTTTTTCCTACTGGTGGGATGCCCGCCTGGCTGCCGATCAGGACTTGCGTGAGCGTGATGTTCTTGGAGATACCAAAAATCAGCGAGGCTTTTCACTAGGTGGCCCTATTATCAAGAATAAGCTTCATTTCTTCGTAGCCTATGATGGAGAACGCTTTGACGAAGAATATGACCTCTGGGCACAGACAGATGAGGAAGGGATTTTGCAGAATAACCAGGGTGGAAGAATCTCACAGGCTGATATGGACCGCGCACTAAGTATCCTTCGTACGCCGATGTATGGGATAAGTGAAGGGCAGCAATATGGTTTTTTTCAGCGTACCAGAAAACTGGACACCTGGTTTGCAAGATTGGATTGGCAGATCAACAACATCCATACGCTGACTATGCGCCTGAATACCAGTAATTTTTACCAGCCTAACCGTAACAATAGTGATATCGAGCGCTATGGATTATTTGCGTCCACTTATGATTTTGAAGATAGAGGGTCAAACCTACTCTTTGCGCTTCGTTCACAGCTAAGCCCCAATGCATCCAATGAAATGAAAATAGGATATTTTTATAACACCCGTGGCAATGTGATCACTACGGGGCGTCATCCTCAGCTTTGGATTGCAAGCGAGTCGGTATTGCCGGGTAACGATACTTCTGAGTATATCATGGTGCCCCGCTATAACCGATGGACGCCCGAAGAGCAGACCAATCATACGTATAATCTCATCAACAATACCTACCTGACCAAAGGCAAATACAACTTTACTTTTGGGACCAATAACCTGATTACCAACAGCGAAGGCATTTATACCCACGATACCCAGGGAAGGTTTGACTTTTACAGTTTAGATGCCCTGGAAGCCGGTGAGCCTGACCGCTACCGCCGCAAGTTTACCAATCCCGGTCAGGAGCTTATTGATCCCGTCAGCACCTGGGTTGTGGATTTATCGGTGTATGGGCAGGTGGCTACTGAACTTTTACCAAATATGCGGGTGAGCGCCGGGCTCCGCTACGATCTCAACATGTTCATGACTAAGGCAGACTATAATGAAGTACTGGATAATGAACTGGGGCTTCGCAATGATGTGGCCCCGGTAGACTTTGACAATATCCAGCCCCGCCTGAATATCAACTGGGATGTAGATGGCACCGGTAGAAACATCATCAATGCAGGTGCCGGATGGTTTGTCGGCCAGGTAGTGACGCGTCCTTATATCTACTCACTGATTGACAACGGTATACGTTTTACCGGGGTTGATGTGAGCAAAGGCGATGT
>JBBSOG010000678.1:0-2157 GCA_038259985.1 Cytophagales bacterium | reverse complement strand
CATGAGATACTCTACGAAGAAGCCCGGCAATGCCGACTGACTTCAGAGAAATTCAACTTGGATGGCCGGCATACTGGTACCGGGGGTGGCAACCACGTGACTTTGGGGGGCAGTACCCCGGCCGATAGTCCACTGCTGCGTAGGCCAGATGTGCTGAGAAGCTTTATTACCTATTGGCAACATCATCCATCCTTGTCCTATCTGTTTTCTACCCAATTCATCGGCCCGACCAGCCAGGCGCCGAGGGTAGATGAAGGCCGGGATGAAATGCTGTATGAACTGGAAATCGCTTTTGCCCAAATCCCTTCGCTCAAAGAAAGTGAAATCCCTTTCTGGATCGTAGACCGTATTTTTCGCAATTTACTGGTAGATATTACCGGGAATACCCACCGGGCAGAATTCTGCATTGACAAACTCTATTCTCCCGATTCCAGCAGTGGCCGCTTGGGTATTCTGGAGTTCAGGGGCTTTGATATGCCGCCGCACTACCGCATGAGCATGGTGCAGTTGGTGTTGTTGCGCAGCCTGCTCTCCTGGTTCTGGCAAAAGCCTTACGAACACAAACTGGTCAGGTGGGGCACTGAGCTACATGACCGTTTTTTGTTGCCCCATTACTGTTATAAAGATTTGACTAATGTGGTGAAAGACCTGAATGGCGCAGGCTATGATTTCAGTATAGCTTGGTTTGACCCTTACTTTAGCTTCCGCTTTCCGTTTTTAGGCGAACTTCAGGTAGATGATATCCATATTGAACTGAAAATGGCGATAGAACCCTGGCACGTCCTGGGTGAAGAAATGTCCAGCAGTGGTGCTTCCCGTTATGTAGATTCGTCATTAGAACGGCTACAGGTAAAAGTAAGCGGACTCACCGAAACCCGTTATCATTTGCTTTGTAATGGGGTGAGAATTCCTCTGAAAAACACTGGTGTACAGGGGGAATATGTAGCCGGAATACGATACCGGGCATGGCAACCGATGAGTGCACTGCATCCAACCATTGGTGTAGATACTCCTCTGGTGATTGACCTTTATGATACCTGGAGTAAACAATCTGTAGCTGCTTGTCAGTACCATGTGTCGCATCCCGGTGGACGGAGCTACGATACTTTTCCGGTCAACAGCTACGAGGCGGAATCCCGGATGATTTCGCGCTTCTTTGATTTTGGCCATACCATCAACTTAGTAGAGCCGAGTTTCCCTGAGCCGGTAGGCGGAAGGTTTGTCACCAAGATGAACATTTTGGAAAATAAAATAGCCACCGAGGAAGAAATCGTCAACCCTGAATATCCTTATACTTTAGATTTGAGAAGAAAAAAACGGGTGCAATAGGTCAGTAGCATGGATATGATAAAACCATACATCAGCCATCAGCAGAAAGAGGCCGGCCGTTATTATGACGAACTTATGACCCCTGATGGACAGGTTCGTCCCCATTGGGAAAAAGTAGCCGCCGCGTTCCGTAGTATGGGTGCAGGGCAGGTTAAACAGAAAGCCAACGAAGTAGCCCAGCAATTACGGGAGAACGGGGTAACCTACAATACCTACGGTGACCCGGATGGCATGAACCGACCCTGGAACCTTGACCCGGTACCTATGGTATTGAGTGCTGAAGAGTGGGCTTTTATAGAAAAAGGGATCAAGCAACGCGCCCATTTGCTCAATTTAATCCTTCAGGATTTGTACGGTCGCCGTAAACTTGTGGAGGAGGGCTTACTGCCTTTAGAATTGATCTACCAGCACGGCGGCTTTCTTAGGCAAGCCGATAAGCTACATAAGGGCAAGCACTTTCTCATTAATTATGCGGTGGATCTGGCCCGCGGACCGGAAGGAGATTTATGGGTACTCCACGACCGCACAGATACACCTTCAGGTACCGGCTACGCCTTAGAAAACCGGGCTGCCATGACCAGGGTTTTCCCCGGCATGGTGCGGGATAACAAGGTGCAAAAAATTGCCCCCTATTTTCAAACCTTCAAAAATACGCTAAGCTCGCTCTCCCACGGCAGCAAAGACAATCCCCGGATTATGTTATTGTCTTCCGGTCCGGCCCACCGGACTTATTTTGAACATGCTTATCTTTCTTCATTTCTGGGCTTTACCCTGGCTTTGGGTGCTGACCTGACGATGAGCAACGGGAATATCTGGCTCAAAACATTG
>JBBSOG010000677.1:0-2158 GCA_038259985.1 Cytophagales bacterium | reverse complement strand
GTCCTGCCTATGGATGGATGCTGACCCAGGCGCTTAAACAAAAAACAGTTCCTAAATCAGATGTACCCGCTTATGTCGCCCGGCAGCTACGCAGGGTAGTAGGCAGTGGATTTGTAGAAGTATGGGGACCTATTGATGAGTTGGATACAGATCAAAGTGTATCCTATGCCAAATATCAGGCATTACTTACCGAGGAAGCTTTGCTCAATGCAAATCCGGCCAATGGACGCATGTTATTTCAACGTACCTGTGGCCCTTGTCACAAAATGTATGGAGAAGGAGGCAATATCGGCCCTGATATCACCGGTTCTAACCGCACTAATATTGACTATCTGCTCAGCAATGTACTGAACCCCAGCAGTGAGATACAGGACGACTACAAAATGGTGGTGGTGACGACTCGCGATGGCCGTACTTACGTGGGTAATGTGGCGGCTGAAAATGAACGTCAACTTACCCTGAGGGTGGTAGGACAGGATGCGGTGCAAATCAATAAGTCTGACATACAATCCAGAGAAGAGTCACCCAATTCTATGATGCCAAACGGCCTTTTTGAGACCTTAAAGGATGAAGAAATACTTGATCTGGTAGCTTATTTAAGAACAACGGAACAGCTAAGCTTGCCCTAACCTATATTTAAATGGAAATACATTTCAAAAAGCCTTAGTAAAGAAGATAATTTTCTGTAAAATGCTGCTAAATTCTAAACATATATACACTACTAAAGACAATCACATGAGAACGAAACTACTGCTGGCCATCACCTTATGCATTACCTTGGCGATGGTACCGCTGAAAGATCCGAAAATGAAGAAGATTTTTAATGGAAAAAACCTGAATGGCTGGATAGCGCCGGAGAACAACATCTGGTGGACTGCCCACGACGGGATACTTACTGCCAAGAGCGGCCCGGAGAAAAAAGGGTCTATCCTATGGACAGATAAAGAATACAAAGACTTTGTGGTGCAGGGGGATTTTAAGATGGGCGAGGGAACAGTAGATTCCGGCTTCTTTCTCCGCTCTGAAGAGCAGCAGATACAGATTGGTATTTCCGGCTCGCTCAAACGCGATATGACCGGCTCTCCTTATATTCCCGGCAAAGGCTACCCCGCTGAGGCCAAAGGGGTGAAAGAACTGCTGAAAATGGATGATTGGAACACCATGAAGGTACAAGTGGAGGGTAACGTATACACCATCTGGCTGAATGGCGAAGAAGTCAACACCTATACCGCTGAGGAAGTGAAAGCCTCCGGACCAATTGGCTTGCAACTGCATCCCGGCAACGAGATGAGCATAGACTTCCGCAACCTCATGGTCGCAGAGCTGTAGGCACTATCCATGAATATTTATCCCAGTCGCTACGCTCCGGTAGCTAGTCTACCGGAGCAGTGACTGATATCCGAAGGACAACTGTAGAACTAATTCCTGCATGGCGTTGGGTCGGGCCGGAGGCCCTATGGATATTGGTCACTCCGTTGGAACGAAGCGACTGAGGGTAATGCTTGCACTGTGAACTCTTAAACCCTAAAGTCCTAAACTCCAAAACCCTAAATTTCAAACTCCCTAAACCCTAGCTTTAACCACCATCCCCAGGGACTCCATCAGTTGTGGGCTGTCTCTGAGTGCTACGCGGGCAATCGCACGGAAGTCATGCATCCAGGCTTTAAGTTCTTTGATAGACTGGTCACGCATGCGGGTGGCCTCTTCTGCCTCCCCTTTGCGCATCATGCGCTGGTTGCGGGCGGTAGCCACCGCTTCTACCATCGCCTGCCCTTGGGCAAGCTCTTCGGTAGACAGCCCGTGCTGCGCCAGTAGCTCAGCATGACCAGCAGCCTTCAGGTAAAAGTAACTGGCTTGTAGGGGCCATTCGTTGATCTTTTTGGATATCCGGTCTATGTTGAACTCACTCAGTCCCAACACATCTTTGCGAAAGGCAAACTTCACGATAGCCACCTGGTCCATAAATACTTGACGGGCCTGCTGTTCATTGTCTTTGAGATGGCTGCTTAGGATGTTTTTCTGCCCATACTTCTCTAGTTTTTGGGTGTGCAACAGCTTCGCATAGTTCGTCAGGGAAGTACCCTCCTGTATACGTTTGGGGTTCAGGCCGCTTGCCGTCATTTTTTTCTGTATCTCGCTCGGCTCGCTCACGTTCTGG
>JBBSOG010000676.1:0-2164 GCA_038259985.1 Cytophagales bacterium | reverse complement strand
TGCTTTTCCTTTCCGCCTGTAATCCTTCCCCGACAGCTCCCTCCGGTCCTAAAAGTGAAAGCGCAGTGAACAGCAACTGGCAAGCCCTGTTCAATGGCGAAAACCTGGATGGCTGGCAATCTACCGGCAGCGCTGAGGCTTCAGTGGATAGTGGGGTGTTGGTCTTAAAACGCAATGCGGACGAAGCAGGCTGGCTGTTTGCGCAGGTTAAACCCGCTAACTTTGAACTCAAGACGGAGTTCCAACTCAGTCCGGGTACCAATAGCGGGATTGCCATACGAGTGCCTGACGGGCAAAACATTAACCCTACTTCCGGTGGGTATGAAATTAACCTGGATAACCGTGCTGACGTTCAGAACCCTAGCGGCACCATTGACTTCGTAGCCCGTGCCTTCTGGAATGATAGCATTAACTCTACAGGTTGGAATAAGCTGCATATACTGGCGGAGGGAGATCACATAGCGGTAATGGTGAATGACAAAAAAGTAGCCGAAACCTTCAGCAGGCGCAGTATACAGGGTGCTATCGCCCTGCAAGCACCTTTGGGAGAAGATGGGGAAGTACGTTTCAGGAACCTTGAAATCAAAGAAAGGGCATCAGCTTCGAAGTACCAGCCGGAACTTCGCGACTATATGCTTTCTGATTACCAGCAAAAAAAAGTACCCATTTTCAACGGGGAAAATATGAAGAGCTGGCATACCATCAATACCGCCAGTTGGGCTGTTATTGATGGAAGTATCACCGGCGATAGCCGGGGCTCTGAAGGTGGTTATCTTTGTACCGATTCCACCTACAAAAACTTTTTCCTAAGCTTAAAATTTAAAATCGCTTTTGAAGATAACAGCGGTGTATTTATCCGCCTGGACCCGGAAGCAGAAACTGTTGGCCTTGATGTAGGCATGGAAGTCAATATATATGATGCACCAGGCCTAAAGTGGGCACATCCTACCGGCTCTATCAACACCCACGCACGGGCTTTCACGGGCTTGGTGGATTATAAAGACTGGAACCGTATGGAAATTTTTGCCTTTGATGGACATGTAGCGATCTACGTGAATGGCAGAAAAGCATCTGAAAGCCTGGTGCCGGAAGCTTATCAGAAGGCCGGAAACATCTGTTTACAAGTATATCCCAAAGTAGCCACCGATGGTGGGCCTTCTAAAGTGATGTTCAAAGATATTATGCTTAAAAACTATGATAAAGTGCCTTTTCTTGGGTATTGAAGCAGGGCCAGTTAGAACAATGTGAACATAGCTTTTCTTTTTCGTGCGTGATCCACCTCCAAATACAAAGCATTCTTTTATCTTTGTGCCCCCATGGCAAAATCTACTGAAGAACTTAAGAAAGTATACGATCTGCTGAAGCTAGAAAAGGAAGCCGATCTGGCATATTACCGTAACAAAGTGCTCAACGCCTCCCTAGAGCAACGCAAGAAAGATGGACTCTGCTGGTACCCGGTCACCCTCACCATCCAGCGCTATAGTATGGGCGAAAAACTCATCATCAAGGTCAACCGTACCACCGAACTCAACCGTTCTCATGTGTTTCAGTCGGGCAAGATCGTCAGTCTCTTTGCCAACACCAACGACAAAAAGCAGAACCCCAGCGTTTCCGGCGTAGTCAACGATGTACGCAGCCACCAAATGACCATCACCTTGAATGTAGATGACCTTCCCGATTGGGTCCATCCAGACCGGGTAAATCATGCTAACCTGGGCGTTGACCTTCTATTTGACGAAATGACGTACCGGGAGATGAACAAGGCGCTCAAAAAAGTAACCGAAGCCCACAATGACCGCCTGCTGGAACTGCGTGAGATTTTGTTGGGCAAGCAAGCTGCTGTCTTTGAAGAAAAAGATGCTCCTAAAGTACCCCGGCTCAATGACAGCCAGAACGAAGCTTTGCAAAAAGTGATGGCTGCCCGGGATGTAGCCATCATCCACGGCCCTCCCGGTACCGGCAAGACCACAACGATGGTGCAGGCGATCATCCAGACCGTCAAGTACGAAGAGCGGGTCTTGGTATGCGCACCCAGCAATGCAGCAGTAGACCTGCTCACTGAAAAACTCACCGAAGAAGGAATGCGGGTAGTGCGCCTGGGGCATCCGGCCCGAGTGACGGAGGTGAACCTCAGCAAAACAATAGATGCGCAGATTGCCAATCA
>JBBSOG010000675.1:0-2166 GCA_038259985.1 Cytophagales bacterium | reverse complement strand
GGCTGCCTTCACGCAGGAGCCACTGGACGTAAATTTCGGCAGTGCATCGGTTTGCCATGTCATTTTTCCACCGCCATCATTGATGTATAAGCGGTCTTGCAGAGCCTCAGGCGTATTTGCATATTCATAACTTCCACTGACCACATACAAATCCTGATCTCCGTCATTGTCCGCATCAAAGAAAAGCGCGCCCATATCTTCTTCCGTCATTTCTGGCACTTTGACATTTTCAGGGCTTTCAAACTTTCCCTGACTATTCTGTAAGAACAAATTGCTTGCTTTGCCCGCCGGGCCTCCGATATAGAAATCATCCCGGCCGTCACCATTTACGTCTGCCACCGCCACTCCGGGCCCCATTTGGGTCAGTTTGTGGGGTAAAGTTCGCTGCAAGTTGAAGTCTATACGGTCTTCCTCATCGTGTTTGTAGCTTACCCCATATTCAGCATTAGCTTTCTTAAAAGTAGCATTAGCTGTACCCAAGGACAATTCTTGGTTAATATCCGGTGGATTTACAGCTGTCGCATCGCTATATTTCACGCTAAGTAATTGATCTGCTTTGACATCCTGAATCAACTGATATTTTCCGTCTGGCCAGAATATTTGTAAGGAATCAATGGTTTCCTGTGACCCCAAGCCAAAATGAGCAGCATTTTCCATCGTGGATAGGTAACCCCGATAGCGTGCGTTTTCAACAAATTGGATTGTACCTCCATTGTAGTGGATGCTTATTTTGACCCCAACTGCCCCGGGATTAGCCTGAGAACCTGCTATTTTCACCCTTAAATAATGGTTGGAGGTATCTTTTTGAGTATCGTATAGAGTATTTTGATACACAAAAGCACTGTCATTAATGTTGTTAACCACAAAGTCCAGGTCGCCATCATTATCAAGGTCAGCATAAGCGGCACCATTGGAAAATGAAGGCTGATCAAGCCCCCAGGCCTGGGTGACATCTGAAAAAGTGAGCTGCTGACCTTCTTTTGCCCCATTGTTTTGATAGGCGTAGTTAGGTATTTTGACCACCGGAATCAGGTTCTGCATATACATATCACCCGCTACTCCTCCGGCCGGGCCACTGCGATAGGACGCAAAATCCCTGTCAGTCACATCTTTGGGAAAACCATTGGTGATGATCAGGTCTTTAAAACCATCATTATCAAAGTCAGCCACCAGGGGCGTCCAGCTCCAGTCAGTCTGGTATACCCCGGCAAGTTGACCAATCTCACTAAAAACCGGATGTCCGTTCGGGGAATTTCCATTCCGAGAATCTCCGTTCCGGGAACCTCCGTCAGGGACGAATCCACTGTTAAGTTGGATGGTATTGCGGACGTACTGATGTTGGAAGCTGTACCGCTTATTGTTAATGTATGTGGTATAGTTATTAGGACCGGCCATCTGCTTTTTCCTTTCGTTGGTTTCGGGCAGCATGTCCAGGGCTACAATGTCCACCAGTCCATCATTATTAAAATCTACCACATCCGAACCCATCGCCGAGTAGCTCTGATGCCTCAGATAATCCGCTACCCGGTTGGTGAACGTTCCATCCTGGTTATTGATGTATAGCAAGTCGTTACTCAAATAATCATTAGTAATGTAAATATCCGGCCAACCATCCAGGTTAATGTCCGATACGGTGATGCCCAAGCCAAAACCTTCCACAACGATGCCTGCTTCTTTACTTACATCAATAAAGTGTGGCTGTCCATCAGAGCTCATTGCTTCATTGCGATACAATCTATCATTATTGATGGCAGAGCCATCGGTAATTTTATTGCGAAAACTACTAGGCAGGCGAGCATCTAGCACATTGGTGAGCAGGTAGAGATCAAGGTCACCATCCAGGTCGTAGTCAAAAAAAGCAGCCTGGGTAGTGTTACCTGTATCGGCGATACCATAAGCTTCTGCCGATTCGGTAAATATTGGCGTACCGTTTTCGTTCAACCCTTCATTGATGAAGAGCAAGTTTTTTCTGCTCAAGGTATCTTTTCTGAGTGTAGCGGATACGTATACGTCTAGCCAGCCATCTTCGTTAATATCTACTACGGCCACTCCCGAGCACCACCGGTCTTTTCCTTCTATTTTTGCCTCTTCGCTCACATCTTTAAAGGTCATTTTTCCTCGGTTGAGGTAGAGCGCGTTACCCACCATATTCCCTGAGAAGAAAAT
>JBBSOG010000674.1:0-2185 GCA_038259985.1 Cytophagales bacterium | reverse complement strand
CAGTTCGGAATTATCCAGGCGAGCTACATAACCCCCTTTTTCTACTACTGTTCCTTCGGGTACGATATTGTCAATTTTTACCTGATAGATTCTTGCATTTCTCAAACCGGTAGGCCCCATGACGCTCACTGAATTTCTGGCCTGTAGTTCCCCGGTCACAGTGACATCTAGCTGTAGGTCCATGCGTTTGACTGAAGTGAGGATATCCTTCTCTGCTTCAACCCCCTGGTCGCTGAAATAAAAATATGCCGCAATGGCTACGACCAGTACAGCAATGGCAATAATAATTTTTTTGTTCATGATAGGTTTGTTGAGGATACTGACGATTGTGAATATTTTTACATAGGTTGTTCCAAACTGCTACTTCTTCTTATTTCTGTGTTTACCTCATCCTGCTCAATTAATCCATCTTTCAAGCGGATGATTCGGTGTGAGTAATGCGCAATATCATCTTCGTGGGTTACCATAATGATGGTATTACCCTGATCGTGCAAATCCTGAAATAAGTCCATCACATCATAAGATGTTTTAGTATCCAGGTTACCGGTAGGTTCATCTGCCAGGATAATACTGGGGTTGTTGACCAGCGCACGGGCGATGGCCACGCGCTGACGCTGCCCACCAGACAGTTCATTGGGTTTATGAAATGCCCTGTCTCCAAGTCCAACACTATCCAGCACCTGCTTGGCACGGTCTTGCCTTTCTGACTTATTGACTCCTGCATAAATAAGTGGAAGAGCTACATTATCCAGGGAAGAAGAGCGGGGCAACAAGTTAAAAGTCTGAAATACAAAGCCTATTTCTTTGTTCCGTACCGTTGCCAAATCATTCTCACCCATATCGCTAACATTCTGACTGTTAAGAAAATAGGTTCCGGAAGTAGGAGTATCCAGGCAGCCAATGATATTCATCAGTGTAGATTTTCCTGAGCCGGAAGGGCCCATAAAAGCGACATATTCCCCCCGGTCAATTTTGATGGAAATAGATTCTAGGGCATGGATAACTTCATCGCCCATACGATAGAATTTGGCAATGGCAGAGGTTTCAATAATAGGTTCCATGTGGCGTAGGAAAGTTCAAGGTTGATTAAAAAGGCTTTTGGTTATCGCTGAAAAAATTAGCCGTTGACTTACAACTAATTTTTTAGTTATCTAACATATAAAAAATATGAGACATCTACACTTTTCTAACGTAGTTTTCTACGAATTATTGAAAATAATATATGAACCATTCGTTTTCGGATAACTGGGATAGAGGGAAAACACTCTATCCAACGCATTTTACTCAGGCTAATAAGCCCAAAGCACATGCTGTGAAGTTTCGCAAATGCTTATGATAGGTTGGGATAGACTTATGGCAGGACTAGCATGGGCCACTGTATGGGATAGGACAAATAGAAAGCCGGCAAGTAAAATGAGAACAAAAAATCTTTTCAACATGAATAAATGAAGGTTATATAAACAGTGGTGTGTAATTAGAGATTACTATAGTATCATTTTTTAACAAATCTACAAGTATTCACGTCATTTTTATGAAATTCTACCGACAAAATGCCGCTTTATTTTTAGCAATCTTACTTTTTCTTGGCCTACAAACCCATGCTGGTCTAGCCCAAAGAAAAAAATACACCTTATCTCAAGGCAAAGACATCCCACTGCTTTCTGCGGGCACAGTAGGAACAGTCACCAGCCTACTGCTGAGGAAGAATCAGACATACCTGGATTCTACCCAGATTATTGACCTCAACTCTGATCACCTTCTGGGGATTGATCTTTCTGCCAACAATAACTATAACCATGATGCACGGATTGCCAGTGATGTCTTTCTCAATATTTCTTATCTTTTTCCCCTCGCACCTTTACTTATCCCTGAGGCAAGGCAGGAATACGGCGTGATCAGTGTCATGCTCCTGGAAACGATACTGCTCAACGAAACTTTTACCGGATTGAGCAAAGTATTGGTAAGCCGCCCCCGGCCTTATACGCGAAATGAAAACATACCTGTAGTGGAAAGAGTGGATGGGGATAATAACTTGTCATTTTTCTCCGGCCATACTTCCTACACGGCAGCGCTCTCATTTTTCTCAGCGCAGGTGCTTACCCAATACATTGACAATCCTACCACCAGAAAACTGATATGGGCTGGGGCTATTACTTGGCCTGCATTGACTGGCTATTTCCGCTAT
>JBBSOG010000673.1:0-2195 GCA_038259985.1 Cytophagales bacterium | reverse complement strand
ATCAATGTCGGTGACGGTCCCGGTACCTCTTCCCTGGATAATCACATTGGCCCCGGGAAGCCCGCCCCCACCTTCTTCGGTCGTGACCCTGCCTTTGATGATCTTGTCCTGAGACCAGCCATCCGTAAAGCAAATCAATATGAAGAGTGATAATAGTAAAGATTTTTTCAAATTGCTGTGGTTTAAGCCATTACATGCATGGAGAAAAACTTGAACTAAAAATAATACGCATTTCCATATTATCTATTGTATCTAAAGCAATTTTAAATTCTTTGGAAAAGCGCTTGGTCCGTTTACTGACAAATATGTTGTTTTTTAAGCATTTTAATATTGAAATGCCAAGTAATTGCGACAAAAGTGTATATTAAGGATTATTTATCAAGCGATCAATACACAAATACACACTCCTTACCCTTATGACACAGCCCTTTGCTTTGAAAAAACTATCTTTCCTTTTCGTTTGCCTGTTTGGCTTCACTTTATTGTTTAGTGCTTGCGATGATGATGAAGATGGGCCACCCCCACGTCCCACGGATAACCTGCTGGATGTGATTGCCGACACCGAAGGTTTGGAAAGCCTGGATACATTGGTGGGATTACTGGGATCGGAATTTAATAATCGGCTTACCGCCACTGAATTTACCGTCTTCGCCCCTAATAATGAAGCTTTTCGTAAGCTACTCTCCTCACTGGGATACCAAAGCCTGGGCGAACTAAGATCGGATGTCTTGTCCGATATCATATTTTATCATATTGTCGCCAATACCTATCTGCAAGCCAATGAACTGGACTCTACCTTAACCACGCTGGGTATTTCCCAAATTGAATTTGAGCGGGAAGGTGACTCTACGCGTATCAATCCTGACTCCCAGCCTGATCGCACCGTGGTCGTCAGTAGTCTGCCTTCTTCCAACGCGATGGTTCATGTGACCAACGAAGTACTACTCTCCCCCGATGGGCTGGCTAACCTTGCCCCTTACTTTGGTAGCGTAGCCGGGATTACTTCTACGCTCGGTGATGTGATCAATGCGCAGAACCTGGACGGAGGTATCTCTACAATCAACAATATTTTCAACGCTGCTAACTTGTTAAATACCCTAGGAGGGAGCAGCACCTATACCGTTCTTGCCCCAATCAACTCAGCTTTTGATGATTTCTTTTTAACTTCAGTTGAGAATAGGACTCAGACTGCTAACTATCATATATTAGAAGGAAATGTGGACCTAACTACTGCCGGAAGAACCATCAGCACTTTGGGCGGGCAAACACTTTATGTCACCAACAATGCGAGTGGCACTTATCTGAACGGACGCGTTGCCGTAGATTTTGGCTATACGGCCGATAATGGCAGGGTAGTACATATGGGTGAAGTGCTTAAACCTGCCGCACCACTCAACGAAATGGTAAACTACATTGATGCGTTGAGCAACAGTACATTCACTATCTTCAAAAAGGCATTAGCTGCCGCCCCCATTGAAGTAGCGGCCAACAGCACTATCTTTATGCCTACCGATGCCGCCTTTGAAGCTGCCGGTATCATTACCACCATTGACAGTGTAGAAGCCGAAACTGCTAGGATTGACCCTACGGTGCTCGCCAGCATACTGCAAAAACACGTGGTGACCGATGGCATCCTTTTCTCCCCTGATTTTGTAGCGGGTACACTCAATACCTTGAATGGTAGCATTACTGTGACCATAGGCGAAAACGGAGCGGTAACTCTTAACGATAATAATCCCGCCACGGAAACAAATGCCGGTCTCGCATTCCCTGCGAATAACTTGGTGGAAAATGGCATCGTCATTCACGTGGTCAATCAGGTGCTGTTGCCTTAGAAATGTAGGAACATGATTAATCATGTTCCCATAATCATGATGATGTACTTTCCTGGCAGGATTTCTAAAATAAACCTGTTGATGTATTGAAAACGCGTGATGTTATGGTTTTATTTTCCCTTTGGAAGCCAAATAATGTTCTGAAAAAAATTTGTTTTTGCCATATATCAACGCTTCCCAAGGGCTAAAACTTTTGTTCCAGACATTGGGAAGCAGTTCCCTGGCATTAAATTTTTGGTAGTGGTAAAGATGTAATGCTATTGTAGGAATAAATGGTGATCTTGTCAAATAAAAAGACATGTTAGATCAGCCTAACTGCCCTACTTGTCAAAGCAAGGAAGTCAAACGCAATGGTCATAT
>JBBSOG010000672.1:0-2195 GCA_038259985.1 Cytophagales bacterium | reverse complement strand
TAATCAGTTGGTGCCTATCGTTAAGTACGAAGAAGGCCAGCTCAAACCGGTGGATGTGCGTCCTTAAAAGTTTAAGAGTTCGGGGGTTCAGAGTTCATCTGTGGCATTGCCTAATATAGGTTGCCCTACAAAAGCAATTTATAATGAATATTCCCCCCTCAGAGTTATTCTTAGAAAACTCTGAGGGGGGAATAGAAAAACAAGAAGATAAAGCTCTTGTTCATGAGTAATTTTTTGGACTGGAAGTACAGTTGTTGAATACATACACTACGCAATTTATGCATACCGTTGACAAAAGTCGTTCGTTATTTTCAAAAGCTCAAGAGTATATTCCTGGTGGGGTAAATTCTCCCGTCAGGGCATTCAAAGCGGTGGGCGGTGACCCGCTCTTTATCAAATCTGCCAAAGGTGCTTATGTATATGATGAAGATGACAACCAATATATAGAATTGATTAATTCCTGGGGCCCCATGATTTTGGGTCATAGCCACGAAATGATTGAAAAAGCAGTGGCTGAAGCTATCCCTCACTCCCTTTCCTTCGGTGCGCCTACCGCCCAGGAAGTCAAGATTGCCGAATTAATTGTTAGCATGGTGCCTTCCATTGAAAAGGTGCGCATGGTCAACTCCGGTACCGAAGCTACCATGTCAGCCGCCCGTTTGGCGAGAGGATACACAGGAAAAGATAAACTCATCAAATTCGCTGGCTGCTATCATGGGCATGGGGATTCTTTTCTGATCGCTGCCGGAAGCGGGGCTATGACGATGGGCGTGCCCAATAGCCCGGGTGTGACCAAAGGGACCGCCCAGGATACTTTGCTCGCCGAATTCAACGATATAGCGTCTGTCAGAGAGCTGGTTAAAACGAACAAAGGCAATGTAGCAGCCATCATTGTGGAGCCAGTAGCCGGAAATATGGGCTGTGTATTGCCCCAAGAGAATTTTTTGCAAGACCTACGTGAAATCTGTGATGAAGAGCAGATCGTACTCATCTTCGATGAAGTGATGACCGGCTTCCGGCTTGCTAAAGGTGGTGCACAGGAAGTATATGGAGTCACTCCTGACCTGACAACCCTGGGAAAAATTATTGGCGGCGGCATGCCAGTTGGTGCTTACGGTGGTAAAAAAGAGATCATGGACTTTGTATCTCCCATCGGTCCGGTTTACCAGGCAGGTACTTTGTCAGGTAATCCCATTGCCATGGCCGCAGGTTACACTATGCTCAAACATCTTGATGAACATCCGAGTATCTACGAAGACCTTAACAGGATTACAACCAAAATGGTAAGGGGCTTCCAAGAGAACCTAAATAAGTTGAACCTCAAATACACTTTGACACATTTAGGGTCCATGTTTTGCTTGTTTTTTACCGATCAACCAGTGGTTGATTATGCTTCAGCCAGCACATCAGATACGGAGCTTTTCGGCAAATATTTTCGCAGTATGCTCAATCAAGGGATATACCTTGCACCTTCTCAGTACGAGGCTTTGTTTGTATCTCATGCCATTACGGATGAAATCGCTGACATCATTATCCAGGCAAATTATAACTCACTAAAGGAAATACACAAATTATGATAAAATAGAGCCATTTTTACTGTGGCTTTATTACTTGTGCAATGTCTCCATCTTATTAAGGATTTTTTTTGCTCAAATGTATCTAGTTTCGCAAGTGTGATCATGTTTCCACTTAATGCGAAGCCAGGTGAAATTGAAAAATATCCTTTATCCGATAGCCCTATTACTCTTTTTGGCCAATACTGCCTTTGCGCAGAATGATTTGGTGAAGGAAGCAATTACCTATGAAGAACTCTACGATGACCCTTACGCCATCAATAAGCTCTTTCTTCATCTACAGCCTTTATACGCGGAATTGTTTGCTACCAATGTCAACGCAGGCTTTGGTGTAGGAGCTAATTATTTGCACAAAGATAAGGCGGATTTCTTCGCTAATTTTCGGCATGCCTATGCCCGTTCTACCGATTTTGTCAGGGATATTGCTTACAAAAACTCTTCGGTAGCTAATAAGCCTAATAGCTTCACTTATATGGAGTTGGGCGGGACTTATCATATCAAAGATGAGGAATCGGACACTGAAACTAAGATGATCCTGTATTCCAAGCGCTACCAGAAGGGCAACCGCTGGGCAGCACAGGTTCCTGAACATACCATCATTCCGTCCAAAGTGAGGAAAGT
>JBBSOG010000671.1:0-2236 GCA_038259985.1 Cytophagales bacterium | reverse complement strand
CGGCTTACTTCACTGTATGGATCACTCCAAACCAGCTTGCCGCTTACTTGGCTTCCGGGCACGACCCCGGTGCTTATGGGACTTTCACCCTTTGGAACACTCAATTTCATGAGTTATATTCACCATTCAAGGCACACACATACAAAAAGAGCTGCTTTTCATAAGCGGCTCTTTTTGTTTTGTCTTGTCTTTAATTATTTTAGCTCATCATCGTATTTATTCACTAGCCTTGGTATACATGGTCTTCCGTTTTCCAATTACCGTTTTATTGCTCCTGTTCGCCACCTTTTCCTTTGCCCAGGAAAAAGAAGTGATGCGTGCCCCCGATAGGGCTGAAGGTGATGGCCCTTATTCCCAGCTGATCATCAGGGGGGCCACGTTAATTAACGGCGCTGGTTCTCCGCCCATCGGCCCGGTAGATGTGGTGGTAGAAAAAAACAAAATTACAGCCATCAAAACCGTGGGCTATCCGGGAGTAGCCATTGATGAGCGTAAACGTCCTAAAGCTAAAACAGGGGCCAAAGAAATAGACGCTACTGGCATGTACTTGCTCCCTGGATTAATTGACATGCACGGACATATCGGAGGCTCAGGACAGGGTACCCCGGCAGAATATGTTTTCAAACTTTGGATGGCCCATGGCATCACTACCATTCGCGACCCTTCTTGTAGTAATGGTTTGGAGTGGGTGCTTGATCAGAAAAAGAAAAGCGATCAGAACGAAATTACTGCCCCGCGTATAGAAGCTTATTCCTTTTTTGGTCAAGGATTGGAAGATGAAGTCAACTCGCCGGAGGAAGCACGGAACTGGGTAAAAAGTATAGCTGAAGAAGGCGCAGATGGCATTAAGTTTTTTGGCGCCCGCCCCGATATCATGGAAGCGGCGCTGGACGAAGCCAAAAAATACGGTCTTCGTTCTGCCTGCCATCATGCCCAGCTTAATGTAGCCTGGCTCAATGCCCTTCAAACCGCCCGCATGGGGCTTACCAGTATGGAGCACTGGTACGGCTTGCCGGAAGCGATGTTCACCGACCGTACGATCCAGGATTATCCACCGGATTATAACTACCAAAACGAACAAGACCGTTTTGGGGAAGCTGGTAATCTTTGGGCGCAGGCCGCACCGCCTTACTCGGAAAAGTGGAATGCCGTGATGGATGAACTGATCGATATGGATTTCACGATTGACCCTACCTTCAATATTTATGAAGCCAACCGCGACCTGATGCGGGCCCGCACCGCCGAGTGGCACCAGGACTACACCTTACCCTCTTTGTGGGATTTTTTTACTCCCAGCCGCGTGTCCCACGGTTCACACTGGCACGATTGGGGCACTGAACAGGAAGTCAACTGGAAGAAGAATTACCAGCTTTGGATGACTTTCGTGAACGAATACAAAAACCGGGGTGGACGCGTAACTACCGGCTCCGATTCCGGCTTTATTTATCAAACCTATGGCTTCGCCTACATCCGTGAGTTGGAACTCCTCCGTGAGGCTGGCTTCCACCCGCTGGAAGTCATCCGTGCAGCCACTTTAAAAGGCGCGGAAGCCTTGGGCCGGGCCGATGAATTAGGTTCTATTGAAGTAGGCAAGCTGGCCGATATGATCCTGGTGGAAGAAAATCCGCTGGCTAACTTAAAGGTCCTCTATGGTACGGGAGCGGTTAAGTTGAATGAAAAAAATGAAGTGGAAAGAGTAGGCGGCGTCAGGTATACCATTAAAGATGGTATTGTGTACGACGCCAAACAGCTACTCGCCGACGTGAAGAAAATAGTAGACAATGCCAAAGAAAAAGCGGGCATCAGCGAACTTGCCCAACCCGGTATGAAAGATGAATAAGCTGTCTATTTTTGCGGATCTTCTATCCCCTCCTACCCTTAACTGCAAGGAAGGTTGAAGTTATAGAAAGCTAACACTGTGGCTATCTTCTAACCAGGTCAATGATCAGTAAGTATTTGCGAGAAGTTTCTGAAAGTTTGGACGAGTGCTCTTTGGAATTGATCATTCCGAACCGCATATTTAAGTGAAAGTTTGTCATAAAGTTATACGCTGTATCTCAGCAATTCTGAACTTTACTATTTTTAACTGCCTAACTAATTAATTCAAGTTGCGGATAATGATTTGTTGAAAGTAAAAGCAAAGATGAACAATATGATTTTGAGCAGGAAACCTTTGGGAGACACAGCATGCACCTTAGCTGGAAAGCGAGCAGTAATCTCACTGAAGGTAGTCTCT
>JBBSOG010000670.1:0-2277 GCA_038259985.1 Cytophagales bacterium | reverse complement strand
CGTGCTTTAAAATCCGGGTCATACTTTCCGCCAGTTTTTGTCTGCCTCTGTGCAGCAATACTTTAACATTGGATAGGGAAAAATGGGTCACTTTGGCTACTTCAGTCGTACTGAGTTCATTCAGATAGTATAAAGTGATTACCAGCCTTTCATCTGCCCTCAACGTCAGCATAGATTTCTGTATAAACCTTTTCTGATCCTGCTGGTGATATACTGCCAAAGCATCTTCCGTTGGAAAAGGAATATGCGTTTTGCTGTCCATGTTTTCCAGAGCGATGGTAGGAAGTCTATTCTTCTTACCTTCGTTGATGGAAGTATTGACTACAATGCGGTACAACCAGGTAGAAAACTTTGCCTCTTTTTTGAAAGTAGCCAAGTTGGAGAAAGCTTTCATAAATGCATCCTGCGTAGCTTCCTCGGCATCCTCTATGTTCAACAGAATGTTGTAAGCTAAAGTAAACGCCATATTTTGATACTTTTCAATGAGAACGGCAAAGGCATTCGTATCGCCACTAAGCGTTTTTTCTATTTGTATTTCATCTTCCTGTGGTTGCATTAATGGATTAGACAAGCTTTAAATCCGATTGGTTACAAGATAAAAAAATAATGAACGCTTTGTAACCATTTGCGCACCATCCACTGTCAAAGCTATTGTACACACAAAAATTAATACATCATGGAAAATTCATTTTTAGGATCTACCCTTTTTATCTTTCTGATCATCTTGGTGCTGATCACCATCTTCGGCATCTTCTACCTCTACTTTACCACTCGCAGCAAGGAACGCATGGCTTTGATTGAGCAAGGTATGAACCCTAACCTGGCGAATAGTGACTTCTGGCTGATTGTCGCCCTGATCGCGATAGGAATTCCTTTAGGGCTTATTTTTTCAGGTTGGATTTCCAGCGACGCCGGGCCTTTATGGGGTTTTTTCTTTGCAGGAATCAATATTGTCATCTACTACTTCATCAAATCCAGGCGGAGTAAGAAGCTTTAGTGAAAGCTATGTTGAGGTGCTACTTCTACAAGCTTTCCGTCCTATGGTATATATCAGCGATCAATAGTTGAGTATCTATGGAACGCAAGACTATTTCATTATCTTTTTCACTAAACCATTGCATTTGCCATAAGTCTTGGGGAGAGGAACGGTAAAAAATCTGCACTCTCTTTTCTTCCTGCTCTATCAGCACATATTCTTTTAGAGATGAAAGCTGACTGTAGGTATGAAATTTAGCACCCTGATCATATGCCGCAGTAGTCTCCGAGAGTACTTCTACCAATAGGATAGGGTTGGTAAGTGCACGGGTATCCTTATCAGAACGCTCTGCCGGGCCGCAGATTACCGAAACATCAGGGTAACAAGATTTGCGGGCTGAAGCGATATGATATTTGGCGTCACTATTAAATACCATGCAATCTTTAGTCAAGAGAGCATTGCCTAGCAATCTCGCTATATTACTGGCAATCAAACTATGTTTAGGTTCTCCCCCAGCCATCGCATAAACCTCACCGTATCCGTGGGAGTCACCATGATATTCGTAACGCATATTACTTTCTTCTTCCAACTGATTGTACTCAGCTAATGACAGTTGGGTTTTTACAGCAGGCTCCATCGTTTTTGTGTTTATATTTGTACTACGAATATAGCTATAAATGTTTAGGGTTGCCAGCAAAAAAAAGTACTACGCCTTCATTGCTTCCGAATATAAATATTGCCGTTGTGGTTTTTGAAGATGACTTTGGGGCCACCGCCGTTGATGTCGCCACTGATACTCTTGTCCACGCTGACTTTGTATACCCCGTTTTCTTTGCGCTTGTCTACACTACCGGCTGAATTTACGTTCATGTCAAAATCAGTGTAAATTTCTCCGTTAAGAGTTTTCATCTGGGCAGTCATCTTGGCATTGGCCGGAAAGCTGACATCAATATCTCCGTTGAGGCTGCTGAAGGCCATGGGTGTGTCGGCAGTAATTTCCAGGAATTCTACTTTTACATTCCCGTTGACTGTGCTGGCAACAGCTGAGCCGCGTATGCCTTCCAATTTGATGTTGCCATTAACATTGCTGATTTCCATTTCACCCGTTAAGCCATTCACATGAATATTTCCGTCGTTCACCGTTTGGGCATTGACTGAGAAATTAGCGGGCACCATAATTTCCAAATCAGCCAGTTGGTTAGGGGATTGGGTGTCCACGCGTACTCGGTTGTCCCTTTCGCTGGCTTCCAGCCCGTAGCTGGACCCGGAAATTTTACGCATGCCGTCGCGGCTGACCTGCT
>JBBSOG010000669.1:0-2295 GCA_038259985.1 Cytophagales bacterium | reverse complement strand
GCTGCCCAGCCACCTACGGAGTGTACCAGGGTAGATCCGGCAAAATCATAGAAAGGAGTTTCCAGGGTATTCAAAAATCCTCCGCCCCATTTCCACATACCAACGACTGGATAGCAAAACCCAACATAGATCACTGTAAAAACTAAAAAACTATTGAGTTTCATTCTTTCTGCTACAGCACCTGATACAATTGTGGCGGCAGTAGCGGCAAACATTGCCTGAAACAGAAAGTCAGTGTAGTAGGTGTAGGCTGCGTTGTAGCCACCATCATTGGCTCCTTCTGGTAGGGATAAACCAAAACCGGCAAAGCCGAAGAATCCTCCTTCAAAAGCTTCTCCGGGGTACATGATATTGAAACCACATAGTACATAAGTGAGCAGTCCTATGGGGAGTACAGTCACATTTTTGAAGAGTATATTGACCGTATTCTTGGATTGTGTCAGGCCGGTCTCCAAGGTAGCAAAACCCAGGTGCATGATGAAAACCAAGATGGTTGCCATCATCATCCATAGGTTGTTTGTTGTAAATAGTGCGTCCATAATGTTAGTTGAATTTGCTTATAGTTTTGATTTAGTTCAGTGCCTGAGTGCCTTGTTCCCCATTGCGGATACGATATACTTCCTCCACATGGGTCACGAAGATTTTTCCATCCCCTACTTTGCCCGTGCGGCCTACATTTAGGATAGTATCAATGGTCTTTTGGAGAAAACTGTCTGAGACGATAATTTCAAGTTTGGTACGGGGTATGTAACCCACATCATAGGTAGCGCCACGGTAAGTCTGGTATTCCTTCTCCAGCCCATGCCCTTTGACATCATAGAAAGACAGAAAAGTCACCCCAACAGCTGCCAGGGCTTCAACCACCTCTTCAAATTTAGAAGTGCGGATAATGGCTTCGACTTTTTTCATAAGTAGTAAGTATTGGTTTGGTAAGTAAAGCGAACGAATATTGGTAATGCATTTAAATATCAGTATTTAATACTGAATAACTGCGCTATAACAGATTCAGACTGCTAATAAAATAATAAATTTTTAGAATAAAAAGAATTGCAATGAAATAAGCGTTTGCAAGCCTATTATTCAAAATAATAGCTCATTAAATTTGTATAATGAAAAATAATACCATTATGGTTAAAAAAAATGAATTGTACTAATGCACTTCTGATGGGCAACAGTAAGCATTTTAACCACAAAATATTATTCTGTGACTGTTGTAGAAAATGGTAAATGAAAGTGTCATCTCTGGGAAAGAATTGACGAAATATTGGTGCGATAGGCATTTATTGCAGGAATAGTGGCTGCAATAACCCCTACCGCCAAACTTCCGATCAAAACCAAATATTCTTCTGTAAGCACTCGGAAGGGCGCAAAACCAATTTGATCAGCTGAAGTAAAGAACTCCCCTAACATACCCACGGTAAGATGTCCCAAAAACAATCCTAGCAAGCTCCCTAAAAATGTGATGATAAGACCCTCCAACATGACATGGGCGAAAAGTTTGGCCTTGCTGGCACCCAATGATCGCATAACCGCCAGGTCATATTTTCTTTCTTTCAACGCATTATATAGTGCGATAAAAATGCTTAATCCGGCGATTATAATGATGACGTAGGCGAAAGCCTGAAGTAAATCTATGCCCACACCTACCAATGAAAACAAACGTGCGGTTTCAAAAGGAGGGGAAGCCGCCTGCATATTAGTACGTTGATTGATATAACGGGGCAGTTGCACAGCGGCCATAGGGGAACGGTACTGTACAATCAACGAGGTAATTTCTTCATCCGCATCTCCAACGGGTAAACCGGTAGTGGCTATGGAATCATAAGTCTGGGCATGTGTTTCTTCGTATGAATTTTCCAGGTGGCTGCTATCATTGGGAGTAGCATCCCCGTGAGAAGCATGTACTTGCCAGATACTTTCCACGGAAGTAAACAGCAGGTTATCTACTACCGATCCGGTAGGGGCAAGTATTCCGACAACCCGAAAAGGTGTTTCGTCATGCACATTGATGCCATCGTCAGCCAGCCCATGACTGCTGCTGAAGGTATTGTCAATCTTTAGCCCAAGCTTTTTTGCCGCCAGTGCCCCGGCCGTAACTTCCATGACCTTGTCCCAACGTTTCCCCTCAGTGATTTCAGCGCGGTACAAATCCAGATATTCATAGTTAGTGCCTACGATACGTGTGCCCTGGTAGCTATCGCCCAGGGCCATGGGAATTGTGTTGCGAACCAAGCGGTTACGAGAAAGGTTTTTGGCTTCCGTCAGGGATATGTTTCCAGTAGGGTAGTCAATATG
>JBBSOG010000668.1:0-2303 GCA_038259985.1 Cytophagales bacterium | reverse complement strand
CCGGCAACTATCCCTACTTTGAGTATGATTTTGTGAATGCGGATGGCGGCTTTCAGATTCCGGTGAAGGAAAATGTAGTGGGCAAAAAAGACATTATTCTGCAAATGGCGGACACCAGTGTACAAGTGCAATGGACACTGGACGAGAAGTTTATGCAGAAGAATACTTTTGAAACCGAAAACTTTCCTCTTGTTCCCGAAGATGCGCTGAAAGAAGTACTGCAATCTTATACCCGCCGGGCGCAAATACGTACACAATATGATTTTTACCACGCCCAGGATTCTACTTCTGCACAAAATAAAGCAGACTTTCGTTTTTATGGCGCGCCCAATTATGAAATCAGCTTAGAAAATTATATTGAACTACCTAATTTCGTGGAAGTCAACCGGGAACTGATGCCCGGCATCCGGCTCAGGGAGAGCAAGGGCAGTTATAACCTGGATGTGTTTGATATTCCTTCCCGCACCTTCCTGCCCGGTGAGCCTTCAGTTTTTCTGGATGGCGTGCTGGTTCATGAGCTGTCTTATATCGTGAACTTGCGGCCTAGCGAGATTGAGCTGATAGAAACCGTCAACCGCCGCACCTATTACGGTGAATACCGTTTTGACGGCACCATTGCCATTTACACCAAAGAAGGAAATGCTTATCTTCCTACGCTTTCACCTTCAGCTAAGCAAGAAAAAAGGAGTTTATACACTGCGTATGATCCATTTTCTCCAACCGATTCACTGCAAAGCCATGAACCTGACTTCAGGACATTGCTCTACTGGCAGCCATCTATAAAACTTAGCCATGAACCTTATACGCTGAATTTTAGCAATGCCGATGAACTAGGCGAGTTTGAGATTGTGGTAGAAGGTACGGCTGAAGATGGAGCACGCATTTATGGGAGAAAAACCTATACTGTTTCCCTCAGTACATTGTAAAATGAGTCTTAGTGTATATCTAAATTATCTTGGTAACTCAGTGTCGCGGTGGCCGTCATTCCACAAGGAATCTTTACCGATGTGAAATGAAAAGATTTATAGCATTGGCAAAGATTTCTCCTTCGACTGAGGCTAATACGGAGTGACAAACGGTATTTGTTTGCTGCTAATGTACAGCATGGAGCGCTTAATGGTTAATATTTCAGGCTCGGAAAATAAAAGCACCCGCTTGGCGTCGGTCGTTGATACTTAAATTCCAGACTAGACATGGCTGTAATAATTTCACAAAAGAAAAAAGCAAGCAATGTAAACACTGCTTGCTTTTGGCATTTTATTGATTTGGATAAGAATTAACCTTCTCCACCCCCTGCGTAGCTAGGGTTTTGTTTAAGCTGAGGGTTAGTATTTAACTGCTCCCGGGGAATAGGGAATATATTTACGTGATCACTAGGATCAACTGCTTTGAATTCCCAGGCATCGTTGTACTTACCAAAACGGATCAAATCCTGACGGCGGTAAGATTCGGCAAACATTTCGCGTCCTCTTTCTGCCAGCAGCGCCACTTCATCCAAGACCGTCAAGGGTGTACTTAAACCTGCCCTGGTACGGATCATATTGACCAGCGTAAGTGCTTCGCCGGTAGTTTGTCCTTGGCGAAGCAATGCCTCTGCTTTGATCAACAGAATATCACCGTAACGGAAAATGGGATAATCGTTATCTAAAGCATCGGTAGCTCCATTGGCAATCTCAAATTTGCCTATTCTTGCTCCTGCATCACGGGCAGCATTGGGCGCGATCTCATTGATGACCGGGTCATAAATAATAGGGTCATCATTAGCACCCGGGTCAGTCAATGCCTCACCGCTGGCAGAATACTGCTGTCCGACAAGAAAACTTTGCTTTCTAACATCCGTATCATCGTAGCTTTCGTAAAATTCTGACAATGAACAGAAGCCATTCCAGGGTTGCGCGGTCAGGTTGTAGGTATTCTGGTTTGCGTAGTGCAAAGAACGCATGTGAATATCCATCCCTCCGGCAAACTGCGGGTCAAAAGGAATCGCCAGTATGTTTTCTATAGAATTCTGGTTATCTGTATCAAAATTATCGTAATAATCTTCTTCCAGGGTGTATACGCCGGAATTGATGATCGCATCCGCCTGCGCGGCAGCGTCTGTCCAGCGGGCCGTACCGGTATATACTTCTGCATTGATGTATAACTTCGCCAGCAGCGCGTGGGCAGCCCACTTATGCATACGCCCATAAGTAGCCAGGCTAACGTTTTCCTCCAAGTTATCAATATTATCCAGCACCTCTTTTTCTACAAAATCAAATACTTCCTGACGGGAATTATTGGTGGGCGCAAAGTCAGGCGCTACT
>JBBSOG010000667.1:0-2307 GCA_038259985.1 Cytophagales bacterium | reverse complement strand
TTCGGGCAGTGCTGTTTTCTCATCCACATAAAGTGCCACTACAACATAATCTTCCTTGAGTCTTCTCAATACTTCGGGGTCAGACCAGACACGGGCTTCCATTTCCCGACAGTTGACACAGCCATGCCCAGTAAAATCCACAAAAATCGGTTTGTTCTGGGCTTCCGCACAGGCCAGCGCCTGCTCGTAATCAAAATATCCCTGGATACCGTGAGGAAAGTGCAGCATATCCGCATATTTTGGGGATTCACATGCTTCATTCGTATTATTTGCGAATGCCATGCCAGGAGAAGTTTCTATTAGCTGTCCGGCTAGATAGGGCATATTAAAATCATGGGTATGCATGGGGGGCAGATAGCCCGCCAACGCTTTGAGCGGTGCCCCAAACATACCGGGCACCAGGTACACCACGAAGGAAAAAGTGGCAATGGCTAGCATAAGTCGGGAAACGCTGATAGATTCCAGCGGGCTATCATGCGGAAGCCTAAGCTTGCCCAGCAAATAAAACCCCATCAGGGTGAAGATCACAATCCACAGGGCCAGATAGATTTCCCGATCCAGGATATTCCAGTGGTATACCTGATCGGCAATGCTTAGGAACTTAAGGGCGAGCGCCAGTTCCAGAAAACCCAGCACCACTTTCACCGAATTGAGCCAACCACCGGATTTGGGCAGACTGCTCAGCCATTGGGGAAAAGCCGCAAAAAGGCCAAAAGGAATGGCAAAAGCTAAAGAAAAGCCCAGCATACCTAGCACTGGCTTTACAAATTGTCCACCGGCAGATTCTACCAAAATGCTTCCTACAATCGGGCCGGTGCAGGAGAAAGACACTAAAACCAAAGTAAATGCCATAAAGAATATGCCATAATACCCACCTTTCTCTGCCTGCCGGTCTACATTATTGACTAAAGAGCTAGGCAAGGTAATCTCAAATAAACCAAAAAAGGAAAGGGCAAAAATGACAAAGACCGCGAAAAAAAAGAGATTAGGCAGCCAATGGGTACTCAGCCAATTGGCAAAAGTAGGCCCGAAGATAACCGACACCAACGTTCCAATTAAAGTATAAATAACAATAATGGACAAACCATAGATAATCGCTTTGCTGATGGCTTTTCCTTTGTCACTTCCTCCACTGGTGAAGAATGATACCGTCATAGGGATCATGGGAAAAACACAGGGGGTAAGCAGCGCCGCTAATCCGGCAAGAAAAGCCACGAAAAAGAAAGTTAATAAGGTGTAAGGGGTGTTAGACTCCCGTACATTCAATTCCGTTCCGGCAACTTCCGTTGGGGCAACCTCCGTTGGGGGCACGTCTGTTTTGGTAATCTCCTTTTGGGGAGCTACTTGTGTGGTGTTTTCATTTTCTTTTGACGAATTAGGTTCTGAGGCATTTTCTACTGTTGCCTTCTCTTCTTTAGCAACTGAAGTAATGGTTTGCTCTCCATCACTTTTCTCATCAATTTGTTTTTCTGCTGAAGTCAGCGGCTTTGGGGCATCGTTAACTGCTGCTTTTGCCTTGCTTGCTACCTGTATTTTTACACTAAACTCATCATCAAAGGGAACGCATTGGCCGGTAACATCGCTGCAAACCTGATAGCTGTAGCTTCCAGTGATTTGTTTCAGATCAGCTTGCGCCACTTTGACGTTTTGTCGGAACTCTGCTTTCTTGGTGAAATAGGTATAATTGCCTTCAAAAATTTCGTCATACTTTTCCTTAGCCCCGATGGGTCTTACTTCACCGACCAGTTCATAAGCTTCATGAGGTTCAAACTGTATTTCAGTGAGCATAGGCCCCAGGTCAGGATCAAAATTATTGGAATATAAATACCAGTCATCCTGAATCTCTACATGAAAAACGATATCTACTTCTTCACCTACTTTCACTGGGGATTGGGAAACCTTCACTGACCAGGTAGCGGGTTTTAAAACCTGTGCATTTGCCTGGAAGACTAAAAGAAGTAATAATGTAAAGGAAGAGAAAGCAGTTTTTATTAATCGCATGCTAAATAAATTCATTTTACAAGCGTAAAAGTTACAAAAGTAAGTTTAAGCAAGATACACACTGACCTCTTGAAAACGCTATGGTACTTAATAAAGTTGCTGGAACAGCCGTTTAAGCTGAGCAAGTACTATTATAAGACAAAAAAGGAAAAGACGATAGGTAGGAAAAGTGGTACGGACAAAAAATCAAGCGAAGGCTTCTTCGCGTTCTTCTATTTTGATACGGTGGCGCGGGCCATTACCATCGGGAAGGGTGACACCGGGGGGAAGGTCAAGATCGGGAGTGGGAGTAATAGACACACCTCC
>JBBSOG010000666.1:0-2316 GCA_038259985.1 Cytophagales bacterium | reverse complement strand
GGTGGTCGGGGAGAAGAAAGCCAACGTCATTACGATGACAGGGCAAGGCAGCGAAGTATTTGCTAGTGTCAAAAACCACTACGGGGTTAGTAGCCCCTACGGCTACAACCTCTCTCAGTATATGCAGTTCCCCCACATTACCACGCTCTGCCTGCTGGTGGAGGAGACTGAAAGTGAGCTAAAATCCCTGGACCTAGAAAGAAAGCTCAATGATTCACTAGAATGGCTCACCACCCAGGACCATCAGCTTAAAGCCGAAGAACTGGACGAGTTCACTGCGTATGTACGCTCTTCCAACGCTGGGCTAGTCAGTCTGCACCAATCAGTAATCGTGTATGAGAGTGATGAACGCCTGCGCAAAAGCTATATTGAACGAACAGTTCCAGCTATCCGGCAGCTTTATGGGGCGGAGGCCCTGGTAGAAAGCTTTGATACCGCCAATATGTTCTTTGCCAGTCTGCCCGGAAACGGCTTTCAGCACTATCGCTGGCTGATCACTTCGGGGGAACTGGCAGCTTGTTACCTGCACTTCATGACTTCCTTTGCCGGGGATAAACAAGGCGATTACCTCTGTGACCGCTTTAGAAACCTGCTCCAGGTGAACCTGTTCAATACCCGGCAGGCGAACCAGAACTGTGTAGTGATTGGCCCATCAGGATCAGGAAAGTCTTATACCATGGGCAACTTCATTGCCCAGAGATTGGAGAGAGGTGCCCGGCAGATCATTATTGACAAAGGGGGTACTTACCGCAATGTGATGTATGCCCTTTGCGGTAAAGACTTTGCGCATACCTACTTTGAATACAGTGCCGACAAACCTTTGGCGTTTAATCCGTTTTTGCTGGAAAAAGATGACGACGGAAAGTATCACCTCACCTCCGGCAAAAGTAATTTTCTCATTGCCCTTTTGAGTACCATCTGGAAAGGAGGGGCAGGGAATGCACATGGCAAGAGCGACCTTAGCCCGGCGGAACGGGCGATCTTTAAAATGGTACTGCCCCGCTATTATCAGCACTTGAATGATGATACCATTACAGGTACACTTCCAGGGATGACTACTTTCTATGCGTTCTTGCAAAGCTATCATTCAGATCACAAAGTAGACCCCGACTACCTCTCTGAGATCAAGTACTTTGATATGGAGCAGTTCCTGATTGTCTTGAAGCCTTTTGTTTCAGGGGAGTATAAAGAGGTGCTGAATGCCCGTTACGAGCTGGACATCAGCGAGTATCCCCTAACCTGCTTTGACATGGACAAGATCAACAGTGACCCGGTCCTTTACCCGGTAGTCACGCTATTGATTACTGAACTTGCCCTAGACCAGATCCGCAAGTACCCTGACGAGGTCAAGTACCTCTACCTGGACGAAGCCTGGTCTATGCTTTCGGGTTCTTTGCAGGAGTTTATTGAGGACTTGTTCAGGACCATCCGTAAGAATAACGGTTCAGTGTGCATCATCACGCAGGGACTATCGGAAATCAAAAAGTCCAGCGTGGGGGAAGCGGTACTGGTCAACGCCGATACCAAGATTATTCTCAAACACCAGGACAAACGTTTGGTAGAGGAACTCTCTGCCCATCTGGGCTTTACGACGCATGAGATAGACCTGATCCACTCTATGCGGGTAGAGGCATCGTTTCGGGAACTGTTCATCAAACAGGGGGAAGAAGCCCGGGTCTACGTGTTGGAAACCTCTCCCCACCTGGATGCGGTGCTTTCTTCCAAACCCAGCGAACGTAACTATCTGCGTAAGCTGATAGAACGCTACCAGGGGAATTTGCCGTTTGCTGTCAATCAGTTTGTTGAAGATAAAAAAAGTCAATAGTCAGTTGTCCTTGGTCATTAGTCCTTGGCAGTATGTTTATAGCTATTACCAATGACAAAAGACAAGTGACCGATAAACAAAAGTGAAATCATGAACAACGTAGCGGTAAGTACTGAGTTTTTGGAAGCGGTGAATACTTTAATGTCCAAGACCCTGGCCATTGGTTTGGGTATTGTGCCGGTCTTTTTGCTCATTGTGCTGTTCAACCAGGTCTTTGCGGGGCTGGTTTTTGGCAACCGTTTCCGGCTGGATATGCAGCCTATTGTCAGGGGCTTTGTCATCCTTTTGGTCTTGACGTTCTACACTGATTTTATGGAAGTGATCAGCGCGACGATACAGGCACTATCCAACTTCATTGGGCCGGATCGGACATTCATGCAAAAGCTCGCGGAGATGTGGAACCTGCTGCTGCCTGGCAACCAGGACGGAAACCTGCCCAGCAATATGGAAGAGTTGTATGCTTCGTTTACCCGTTTGATGCAGTTTGATAT
>JBBSOG010000665.1:0-2346 GCA_038259985.1 Cytophagales bacterium | reverse complement strand
CAAATAGAGGATGTGATCATCAAACATGAGGGAGGCGATATTGTCTTTGTAAGGGACGTAGCCACTGTGGCAGACACCTATGAGGAGCGTAGCAGTTATGCCCGTATGAATGAAAATCCGGTAGTTACCTTAGGTGTGGTGAAAAGGAGAGGTGAAAACCTCATTGCCGCTTCTGATAAAATTAAGGAAATCGTAAAAGATGCCCAGGAAAGCCGGTTTCCTCCTGACTTGGAAATTTTGATTACGAATGACCAATCTAAGGCAACTAAATCGCAATTAAATAACCTGGAGAACAGTATCATATCTGGAGTAATTCTGGTAGTTCTAGTATTGATGTTTTTCCTAAACCTTAGAAACGCCATTTTTGTAGGTATCGCTATACCGCTTTCTATGTTGATGTCATTTATGGTGCTTAATTTTTTGGGGATTACCATTAATATGATGGTCTTGTTTTCCCTGATACTGGCCCTGGGGATGCTGGTGGATAATGGTATTGTGGTGGTCGAAAATATTTACCGCCTGATGCAGGAAGGCTTCACGCCTATAAGGGCAGCCAAGGAGGGGGTTGGAGAAGTTGCTTTGCCTATTATTACCTCAACAGCCACTACCTTGGCCGCGTTTCTGCCTTTAGCTTTTTGGGGAGGACTTATTGGAGAATTTATGCGGTACCTGCCAATTACGCTGATCATCGTCCTTAGCTGCTCACTATTCGTTGCGCTGGTGGTCAACCCGGTACTGGCAGCCATGTACATGAAACTTGAAACCGATGTCACCAGAAGAAAAAAGAGGCGCTTGATGTGGATTGCTGGTGTATTAGTAATAGTGGCTGTATTATTCTACATACTTCAGATTTTTACTATCGCAAACCTGCTGATGTTGATAGCGATATTGATTCCGTTAAACTTGTATTTATTTACTCCTGCAATTACTTGGTTTCAAGCCCATTTTCTGTCTTGGTTGGAAAATATTTATACCAAGACAATTACTTACTCACTGCGCGGCAGACATCCCTATTTTATCTTTTTCGGTACAATACTTTTGCTGTTCTTATCTATCGGGTTGGTCATAGTCAAACAACCATTGGTAGAATTCTTCCCTAGTAATGAGCCAAATTATATTAACATATTCGTAACAAAACCAATAGGATCGGATATAGAGGCTACCAATGATCTTACTTTAAGGATTGAGAAGGAATTATCTAAAGCACTTGAACCATATGATTCTATTGTAGAAGCAGTAATCACGCAGGTTGGAGAAAATGCCAATGATCCTAACGAAGGCGTCAGCCCGGGAGTTACGCCTCAAAAGGCTAGGATTAACGTGTCTTTTGTGGATTATGAATTTCGTAATAATATTTCTACGGTCAAAGTGATGGATGAGGTACGTGAAATGGTAACTCAATTTCCCGGTGCTGAGATTACTGTAGATAAAGACCAGAATGGCCCACCAGTAGGAAAAGCGATCAATATTGAGGTGAGTGGGGAAAATTATGACAAACTTATTGAAGTAGCTGGTCAGATTCAAAACCAAATAGAACAGGCCAATATTCCGGGAATTGAAGAATTGAAAAAAGATCTGGAGACTGGAAAACCTGAACTTCTGGTAAATATTGATAGGGACAAAGCAAGACGTTTCGGCCTTTCAACTTCTACCATAGCCACTGAATTGAGGACTGCCTTGTTCGGACTGGAAATTTCCCAACTTAAAGAAGGAGAAGATGACTATCCTATTCAATTGAGATTAGCTGAAAATTACCGGTACAATGTGGATGCTCTAGTCAATCAAAAAATTAGTTTTAAAGACAATCAAGGGAATAGTAGCCAGGTTCCTATTGCTTCAGTAGCTGATTTAAAATATTCTTCTACTTACGGTTCTGTCAGAAGAAAGGATCTGGACCGCGTGATTACACTTTCTTCTAATGTACTTCAAGGATATAATGCTACTGCCATTAACCAGGAAATCCAAAATGTTGTACAAAATATGGATATTCCTGCTGGCTATGAGGTGAGCTTCACCGGAGAACAGCAAGAGCAACAGGAGTCCAGTCAGTTTTTGTTCAATGCCTTGTTGATAGCCGTCATGCTTATCTTCTTTATCATCGTATCTCAGTTTAACTCCATCATGACCCCCTTTATCATCATGACTTCAGTGGTACTGAGTACGATTGGTGTATTTCTGGGATTAGTTATTTTTGATATGAATTTTGTGATCATCATGACGGGTATCGGTATCATTTCGCTAGCAGGGGTGGTGGTGAATAATGCCATCGTGTTGATAGACTATACCAATCTGATCCGCGACAGAAAAAGGGATGAACTGGGCGTGAAGGAAGATGAGATACTCCCT
>JBBSOG010000664.1:0-2348 GCA_038259985.1 Cytophagales bacterium | reverse complement strand
GCTATCGGGCCTTTTGGAATACTCTGCCATGGAATAATTTGGTTTGTTCTGTTGTTATCAGCCTCAATTTAAAAAAGGGAATGTAATTTAGAAGAGGGGAAAGCACATAAAAAAAGGGCACGCGGAGTGCCCATCCCAAAAAATCAGCTATTTGCTGTCTCTGCCCTTTGTCAACCTATAGTTGAAAAATATAGAACAATACTTAAAAATTTACTTAGGTAAATAGTATATAAATAAAAAAATGTTTTGCCCAATATCCTATATAACTTACATTAAGATTAATGTTAATTTATTGATTTAAAGCGTCATAAGCAACTTTTTGAAAATAATACCCCTTGTGCCAGCATAATTCATATTAAATGTTTGAAAGTTATCATTAAAGCTAAGGACATAAGTGTTATCACTTAACAAATTAGGCTCGGAAATAACTAGGCTTATCTTTCTTCTATCCGGTGTATGCAGTACCAAGCTTTCCTTATCCTCACTAAATTCAAGCTGATAAGTAGAGCTCAACTCAGGACTATAGTAAGTACCCACGAATTTGCTGGCATCAGACATACGTTCTTCAGAAATAGCTTGAGGCCCTTCCTGAATGTCATCAGGGCTGCTAGCTTTTGCCGGTTCTTCTGCCTTTAGCTTATCTTTTAAGTACACCGAAGCGACTTCATAAGCCCTAGCAAGCGGATCAAAGCTGTCCATATTTCCCAAAATAATCACGGAGAATTGCTCATCAGGAAATCGTACATATACTGCCCGGTAGCCACCCATAGATCCGGTATGATGGATTGTCTTAAGTCCCCGGTATGAACCATTGATCATCGCGTAGGCATAATCAACTTCTTCTCCATTATTAAATTTCCCGTTCGTCTGTAATTTCTCAATCAAAGCTTGTCCACGTTTACCAAGCTGATTGTGATAAAAATTCTGGTCCCATAAATACAGGTCTTCCACACTGCTATACAATCCGCCAGAACCCACCAGATCAAAGCGCATGATCAGGTTGCCGATACTATCCTCCGAAAGTTGGGTATATCCGAAAGCACGGTTTGAAATGATGCGCCGGTTGTCATCGTTGAATTGAGAGTGCTGCATTCCCAACGGCGAAAAAATGCGGTCTTGGGCAAAGTCACGCAATGACTGTCCACTTATCTTTTCAATAATCATGGACATCAGAAAGTAACAGGTATTGCTGTAAGCATAAGCTTCGCCGGGAACGAAGTTAAGTCCATCTTGACGACAGATTAAGTCAAAAATTTCCTCTTCCGGTATATCATCTATCATACTCCGACCACTGAGTTCCCACAAAGTAAGGTTGTCGCGCAGACCGCTGGTATGATGGACAAGATGCTGTATGTGGATTGGGTGGCTATAGTCAGGAAGTTCAGGGATGTACTTTCTTACATCATCATCCAATGATAATTTTCCTTCCTCTTCCAGCAAAAGCAGCGCAGTAGCCACAAACTGTTTAGATACAGAGCCGATGTAAAAAATAGATTGTGGCGTAATAGGAATGCCATGTTCCATATCCGCCATACCATAACCTTTCGTGTAGACCAGTTCACCTTCTTGTATTACTGCTAAGGCACATCCCGGAGTGGATACTCCCGGAGTAGCGACTCCCAGAGTCTCTTGCTGGTTCCACTGATCAAAAATTGCATCAACTTCCGCTTGATGCGATGAGGTTGTATCCTGAGGCTGACATGCCGAAAGCCCTGCCATCCATAAACACATGATAGTAAGTAGACATCTGCTCATAAAAATAAGTTAAGTGTAAGGTTAATATGAAAAGCATATAAAAACAGGTAAAATTTATAAAAGCCTAAATTCTTTCATGATGCATTTATAAGATAAATTGTATAAATAAAGCAAAAATATACACTTTCAAAGACAATGAATAAATCATAAAAGCTTTGAAATATGAAAAAATATAAAAATTTTATACAAATAATTTACTTTTTTTATAGAAAAGTAATATTATTGTATATTAATACAGATGTAAGATTTATCCTAACTTATCACATTATGAGAAATATTTCGCTTGTACTCTTGTTTTTCTTACTACTTACCCGCCTACACGCCCAGGCTCCCCATGAAGGAAAAGTTAAACTGAATAACCAGGAAGTCATCAAAGGTGTCGTAGATATTAATTCTTTTATTAATTCAGCAGTGGTTACTACCACTGATGGAAAGCAATTGACTTATCACGCTTCCATGATAGCTTCTATAGAAACTATGGATGAATGTGATTTTAGCAGGGAATATCGTTGCTATGATTACCGCTCCAACAGTTTTTTTGACCGGATGGAGAAAAAATTATTTCAGGTAGTTTCAGACGGGGAAATCACTTT
>JBBSOG010000663.1:0-2359 GCA_038259985.1 Cytophagales bacterium | reverse complement strand
CTTCCTCGGTACCATGGGGAACCGCTTGTGCAAATGTATATTCAGTAGAAGCTAATTCCACCAATTGTTTAGCACGAAAATTCAGCGTGCCTTCGTCAGTGACTTGAGCGTTGATAGTTACAGGCTCATTGACCATCGGTTCTGCTTCACCTTCGTTTTTTCTAAGTATTTTCAGAGATACCTCCTGATTGGTGTTTTCTCTAAGAATATTTTGTAATTCGTCAAAATAAGTGACCGGTTGGCCATTGATGCTCTCAATCTTATCTCCCGCCATAAGCCCGGCTTTTTCCGCATTACCACCTTTGGTCACTTCCATGACTTCATAAGGAAAGCGTGGTTCAATAAAATTTGAAGCAGATTCTTTGTCAGAAAGCTTGTCTAAAAAGCCTCGGGGAATATATACATCCAGCTCCTGTCCATCTCTTTCTACTGTATAATAACTACTATCTTCCAAAAAAACTTCGGGCCCTACCAAGTCAGAAAAACTCTCATAATCTTTCCCGTTGACTTCGGTAATTTTATCCCCAGTTTTTAAACCAATTTCTTCGCCAAGATCATGTGCTACGATTCCGTACTTAAGCACTTCTTCCCGAGGAAGATATGTATCACCATACCGATAGGTCAAAAAGATGAAAATAATAATACCGGTAATGACATTGATAATGATCCCTCCCATCATCACGATAAGCCTTTGCCAGGCAGGTTTTGCCCTGAATTCGTATTCCTTAGGTTCTTCACTCAGTTTTTCAGTATCCAAAGATTCGTCTATCATACCCGAAATCTTCACAAAACCACCCAGGGGTATAGCGCCCAGATTATATTCTGTTTCACCGTACCTGAACCCAAAAATCTTAGGGGGAAAACCAATATAGTATTGCTCTACGCGCATGCCAAATACCTTAGCCGCCACCAAATGGCCAAGTTCGTGCAACCCTACCAATATAGACAAACCCAGCAGTAACTGGGCAGCCATCACAACTATCTCCATCGCTGAATTGCCAAATTCCTGCAATCCTTCAAATATAGACAAGCCCAGAACCAGTTGGGCAAGCATTACAAATCCTTCCATTAATTATTTGATTAATTCTTGAGCTTTTGCTCTTGTTAATTTATCTGTTTCTACATAATCCTCATATTGAGGCTTTGCAATATAAGGAACTTGTGCCATACAATGAGCAACCATGTCAGGCATGTCAAGAAAACCAATTTTCTCCTTTAAAAATTCAGCCACAGCTATTTCATTGGCTGCGTTCAGAATACAAGGCATATTTCCTTTTTTTTCCATCGCTTCATAAGCTAACGCAAGGTTACGGAAAGTAGTTGGATCTGCTTGCTCAAAAGTAAGGGAAGGATAATCCATAAAGTTGAAACGAGGAAAATTTGCCGGAAGCCTCTCAGGAAAACTCAGCGCAAATTGTATCGGAACGCGCATGTCCGGCAATCCTAACTGGGCTTTGATAGAAGAATCCTGAAATTGAACCAGGGAATGTACAATGGACTGGGGATGCACGATTACTTCTATCTGCTCAGGCTTTAGCCCAAATAACCACTTAGCTTCAATGACCTCCAATCCTTTGTTCATCAGCGAAGCGGAGTCAATGGTTACTTTAGCGCCCATATCCCAATTAGGGTGCTTTAGCGCCTGCTTTTTTGTCACTGTTTTCAGAAAATCCCTATCCTTTCCCCGAAATGGGCCTCCGGAGGCGGTAAGGATAATTTTCTCAATGGGATTATGAAATTCGCCCACTAGACATTGAAAAATAGCGGAATGTTCTGAATCAACCGGATAAATATTAATTCCCTTTTTTGCAGCAAGGGCGGTGATCAGTTCACCCGCAACGACCAGGGTTTCTTTATTGGCTAGGGCAATATGTTTTCCTGCTTCAATCGCCTTGATGGTTGGCAAGAGACCAGCATATCCCACTGTGGCGGTCAATACTAGGTCAATAGTTTCCATCTCTACCACCTGGGCCAGGGCATTGCTTCCCGCATATACTTTGATAGAGAATTTTTCCAACGCATCACGCACCAAAGCATATTTGCTTTCATCCACGATCACTACTGCATTGGGTTGGAATTGTATACTCTGCTGAATGAGCAAATCGGCATTGCGGTGAGCAGTGAGGACTTCCACTTCAAACTTTTCTGGATGGGCTGCAATCACTTCCAGGGCTTGTGTCCCGATAGAACCTGTTGACCCCAAAATAGCGATACGCCGCTTTTCCTCAGCTTCATTCCTCATTCATTAGGTTGTTTAATCACAAAATTAGTTAGTACATCAGCTATTTTTCTGTCGTTGGCCAGACGGGGTACTTTGTTTTGTCCGCCCAGTTTTCCCTGGCTTTTCATATATTCACTG
>JBBSOG010000662.1:0-2362 GCA_038259985.1 Cytophagales bacterium | reverse complement strand
GAGGAAAACTGGATGAACGACCCCAATGGGCTGGTGTATTTTGAGGGAGAATATCACCTATTTTATCAATACAACCCAAAAGGCATCAAATGGGGCAATATGAGCTGGGGACATGCGGTTTCTACGGATCTGGTACACTGGGAACATTTGCCCGTAGCCTTGGAAATGGAAGATGGGGTCATGATTTTTTCCGGTAGCGCCGTGGTAGATAAAAATAATACCAGTGGCCTCTGCGACTCTCCCCAAGGTTGTATGATCGCCATTTACACCGCCCATACTGATGCTTTGCAAAACCAAGCGATTGCCTACAGCAATGATAAGGGCCGAAGCTGGACGAAATACGAGGGTAATCCTGTGCTGGACGAAAGCATGAAAGACTTCCGTGACCCCAAAGTTTTCTGGCATGAGGAAGAACAGAAATGGGTGATGGCAGTAGCGATACCCAAAGAACAAAAAATTCGCTTTTATACTTCTCAAAACCTCATTGACTGGAAGCAGATGAGCGAGTTTGGCCCCCAGGGTTTTGTGGACGGTATATGGGAATGTCCTGATCTTGTTTCACTGAAAGTCACCGAAACAGGAGAGCAAAAATGGGTGCTGATCGTTTCTTACAATACTGACAATGAGGGTTCCTCCATGCAATATTTTGTGGGGGATTTTGACGGCACCACCTTTACCAATGACAATACGGCTGACCTGATATTAACCCTGGACTATGGGCGCGACTTTTATGCAGGTGTAAGCTGGAACAACGCACCGAATGAACGCCGTTTGCTGATTGGCTGGATCAATAACTGGCAATACGGGCAGGAGCTACCTACTAATCCCTGGCGTTCGGCGCAATCCCTGGTCAGGGAACTAGATTTACATGAATTTCCCGAAGGCGTCCGCCTGACACAAAACCCGGTTGATGAGTTGCAACAAATACGTGGGAAACATGTACATGACGAAAATGTAGCTTTGCAGGAAGGGGACAACTATTTGTCGCTGGCAGATATCGCCGGAGAACAGTTAGAGATCATCGCTGAATTTGAGTACCAATCCATTGACACCCCAACGGAAGCTGAAAATCTGGCCGGAGAGTTCGGGATCAAAGTATTTAAGGGGGAAAGCCAGGAGACGGTCATTGGCTACGATGTAGCGACCCAATCTCTCTTTGTAGACCGGACACAGTCTGGGGACACTACTTTTAATAACACCTTCAGCGGGCGCAGCGTGGCGCTTATGCCTGCCGACGATGGCACGGTCAAGATCCATATCTATTTGGACCACTCGGTAGTAGAAATATTTGGGGAAGATGGTTATGTAGCCATGACCAATCGCATTTTCCCCGATACCAGCCAGGATAAAGTGGAGATCTACGGTATTGGCGGCTCAGTCGGCCTCAAGTCTTTGGATATCTGGGAAGTCAATTCTATATGGAGCCCTCCAGTAGCAAAGAGGGATGAAACTGAGTAATCAGGTGAAGGCCTTGAAAATCATTTTGCCTATTGAATTGATATATTTATGTTGCCGAAACTGTACATGATGGATGGATTTTAATTTACGGTTTCCAGATACTTCATCGCAAACCTTTTGCCCATCATCCGCTGCGATGCTGCATCAAAATGTACATGGTCCCCTTTTTGTTTCAAATCATTGGTAGAAACTACGCCAATATTTATGTCGGAAGCAGCAAATTGATGAATAGCCTGATTGATGTCATTCCATCTCGCCTGCTTTTCTTCAGGAATGGCGTAAGGCCCCAATTCACCGATCAAAAGAGGTAAATTATTATCTCCTATGTAATCACGGAAGCCTGTCACGAGTTTTTCCAATTGGCCAACATAAGTAGTGATCCTTTCAGGGATGGCATCGCTTTCTCCCTGATGCCATAATATGCCTTTGATGTTCCCATATTGTTGGGCAAGGTTAACTTTCTCCTGAAAATTATGCATCAACTGAACGCCTCTAAAAGTAGAATCACCCAGCCATTGCTGAATAGCGCTGCCACCTACCGCACAGGGAATGAGGGCGATGCTGACCGAATCGGGCAAATGCTTAATCAGTTCTTTTCCAAAAGCCAAACCACAATCCAGGCCGGTCATGGTGGGTTCATAAAAATGAAGTGGTTCCTTCGCCAGTACCCATTCATTAGCTTGGTTGATGGTCAATATACGCTCATTGGCGATGGTGTCCTGCGGTTCTACCTGTCCTCGCCCTGCCATGTTAGACTGCCCGGCCATCATAAAAATCCATAGATTTTCTTTGTTGGGCATTAGCTGTACCTCTTCGCTTTGTTGGGCAAAGTAGCGGGTTTGCTGACTTATTTTTGGACCACAAGCAGCGGCCATGATGAGCAGATGAGCCATCAAAAAGATAT
>JBBSOG010000661.1:0-2369 GCA_038259985.1 Cytophagales bacterium | reverse complement strand
AGCCACCAGAACCTAGAACCTAGAACCTAGCCACTGGTTTTAAGCTTTTGGATAATTTGAGATTATTTCTTACTGATATAACTATTGCTTACTGCCTGGAGGAAGTTATTGAGCATTTTGCCTAATATTTCTAACCTTTCCTTTAAATCACGGTATAAGGTTTCATCTTTTAATGATCCGGTTTCGTAGAGAGTGTCCAGATGGTCAATAGTTTCGTCATTAGAAGCTAAGGAAAAAACGATGAAACGGATATAATCCTTTTTATACTGCCTCCTTCCATAACCCTCTACAATATTAGATCTTACAGATTTCATGGATCTTCTAATCTGACTTCCTGTTTCATATAGCTCATGTTTCGGAAGTTGTAGCGACATATGGTGAATATCAATTACTAACTCCCGTGCCCTTTCCCAAATCTCCAATTTCCTATAACTCATCCATAATTCTTTAATACTACAAATATTTTATATCTGTCTAAGCCTAAAATAGGTTACCTTTTTTCAGAAAGCAAAAAAACATGGAAAAAGGTAATTTTAAATCGGATCGTCGAGCGAGAGTATTTGACTTAGAATTGAAGCTTGATTTAGTCAACAAGATTGAGAAGGGGGAGTTAAAAGTGCTGGAAGTATCCAGGATTTATGGGGTATCTGAAACAGCGGTTCGCAAATGGCTGTATAAGTATTCTGGGATTTACAAGAAACAAACGCGGGTAATAGTGGAAAAGCAAAGCATCAGTAAAAAGAACCAGCAATTAAAGGAGCAGGTAAACCAGTTAGAACGTTGTGTTGGGCAAAAACAGTTGAGGATAGACTATCTTGAGAAGTTGCTGGAGGTATCCTCTCAGCGGCTGGGGGAAGACATCGAAAAAAAGATCAAACGGCTACCTTAGAATGGTTTAGGAAAAACAAGTCATTACATAGTCATAAAATGGGATCATTGTATCAAATAGCAGGCATCAGCAAGCAGGGGCATTACAAGGGGATAGCCCATCAGAAAAAGATGGAGGGCATTGGCGGGGAAGTGCTGGCAGCGGCCCGCCAGGTGCGCAAGGAACATAAGCGCATGGGATGCCGTAAGCTTTACAGTGTGATCAGACCCCAAGGCATGGGACGCGACAAGACAGAGGCTTTATTATTGTCCAATGGCTTCAGGGTGGAGCGTAAGCGCAATTATCACCGTACCACCTATGCTGGTACAAGCGCGTACCCCAATCATATCACTGGCATGCAAGTCATGGATATTAACCAGCTATGGGTAAGCGAGTTAACCTACATCCCCGTAGGCCATGGTCGTTACTTCTATCTGAGCTTAGTACAGGATGTGTACAGCCGCAAAGTGGTAGGCTGGGCATTGTCCCAAGGCATGCAGGCTGAGCAGACAGTGATATATGCCTATCAAATGGCAATAGAAAAAATATCACTTCAGCAGGGTGAGGGGCTTGTTTTTCACAGTGACAAGGGTAGCCAGTATATTGACAAAAAACTCAAGGAGCTTCATGACCTGTATGGGGTAGTGCCCAGTATGGGTGGGAAAGCTTGGCAGAATGCCCATGCAGAATCTATCAATGGTGTGTTAAAAAACGAATACATAGATTTTCAAGGCATGGACATATCACTTTTCCAAGCCCGTAAAATGGTTAAAAACATTATTAGAAAGTATAACCAGGAGCGTCCACATGGTTCGCTAAAAAATATGAAACCTGAGGAGTTTGAAAACTTTGTCCAGCAGCTAGCTGTTGGACAAAAACCAGTAGTTACAATAAATTATTAACCGGAAAAAAGGCAACCTTATTCAGGCATGCTCAACCCAGCAACCAGCAACCAGCAACCAATAACTGCTAAAAAGCAACCTTATTCAGATAAAATACCTTTCGTTTATTTTTTACCTCCTCATTCTCCAGGTTTTTGATTTTTTGAAAGCCATACGCCAAAAAGTAATTACCATACCAGTATGCCAGGTTATCCTCATCGGAACGTTTTACCTTATCTCCACCAAATTCACCCGCTATGGGCATCACGGTTTGCCCTTCCAGCACTTCATTGCCGTCAATTAATTTGGATCGGATTTCGCCCTCATAACTGTAAGAAAGTTTTAATTCGTTATTTTCTTTAAACCCAACTTTTACCATAGGTTCCAGTTTAGGATATATTTCCCTTCTTTCCAATTCAATGCTATTATCCCAAAGTAATTTTCCATCAGTGCTGAAACCGGCGACCATGGCGTGGGTGTAGCGGTATCCGGCAAAAACCTGCTCGTATTGGGTGTAGTACCGGCCATTGTAAAAATATTCCCGCTGTTGCGTTTCATATACACGGTAATAGGCTTCAGCCACCAACGTATACTGATCGTTTTTCTGAATCAGGTCGTGT
>JBBSOG010000660.1:0-2386 GCA_038259985.1 Cytophagales bacterium | reverse complement strand
GGTAGCCTTCGGCATGCATCTCCCTAATTCTTTCAGTGATAATTGTATCCACCAGACCCTCGGCTGAAGTTATCGGGTCCAGGCCTGCCCGTGCACGCACATAGTTGAGGTCTGACAGGGCGTCCTGAAGTTGGCCTTTTCTGGCATAGATTTCCGCCCTCATGAGCAGCAATTCCGCCGAACGGATGATGGGTGTATTGGCATCACGAACAAATTTCAATGTTGACCATGCACTATCTTGTGCGGTTACCGCATTCCCCCGAGTTTGGGTGAACTGACTATTGATCAGTTCCTTATAACGCAAATCGTTGGCCGTATCGAACATGGCCAGGTTTTGAAAATACTCACCAAAGTACAGTGCAGTCCTTCCATTCCTCCACCAGGCATTGGCCAGTGCCTGTCCGTCTCTGGTGGATATTTTAGCAGGGTCGCGGGCTACGTATTCCAGGATTACTTCGTCTTTATTTTCAGCATTGGTCGTGCCGGTAATACCCTTTCGGCCATATACTTCGTCAAAGTTATCAGCCAATGGATAGTCTGATGTTCCGGGTACGGAGCCTATCACTTTATTGATCTGTAAGAGGGTATTATCAAAGTCGTTTTGCTGCCAGTATACCTTAGCAAGCAAAGCCGAAGCGGCATCCCGACTAGCCCTTACTTCAAAGGCAGCAGCATGCCTGTTAGGATCGTAAAATTCAGGTAAAAGTTGTTCTGCCTTCAGCAAACTGCTGATGGTAGAGTCGTAGGCAGCAGCCAGGGGGGTGCGAGCCAAGGCCAGGTCTTCCAGCGACAATATAGGTTCAAAATGAATCAGCGGACCTAAAGCACTAGCATTAGCGCCGGGGTTTTTGGTGATCCATTGGTCTGCATTCATTTTAATGTATTCAAAATGAATCCACGACCTGAGAAATAAACCTTCTCCCAATAAGCGGTTACGGTTGCTTTCCCATTCTTCGTCAGTGGGCTGATCGGTACGGGCAGCAGCCACAACCAGCGCTGCCAAATTTTCGGCGCGGCTGGCTCGCTGACCGAATTCCCCGATCATGCTATAAGTAACATTTTCGAAATTACGCTGGTAGGGTTCGTTAAGCCCCCGACTAGTGCTGGCATAGGAAAATTCCAGATAGTCGGCCAGGGCTTCAGGATAGACCATGGCAGTGCCGACGTAGACCTGTGGTGCGGTCCACCAAGCCCATGCCCCGGTCAAGGCAGCGTCCAGGCCCGCAGTTGAATTACCAATCTCAGCTATACTGATGGTCGCCTCCGGCTTAGGTTCGTCTATAAAGTCCTCGCAAGCCGTAAAGGCAAGCAGGGTTCCAATGAGTATGCCATATCTCAAGCGGAGCTTAGTTCCGTGCTTGTGTAATGTTCCATACTTACTCGATACGGGATATCCTATTTTGGTAATAATCCTTAAAATGACTGCATTTATATTCTGATACGTTTTCATAATTGCTCTACTTAAATTAAATGACATTTAGAAACGGATATTTAGGCCCATTAGAAAGGTTTTCACCTGGGGCAGCGCATATCCTATACTGCCCGGACTGGCATTGGCACGTTGTTGGTCCCCTCCTCCATCAAAAACTTCAGGGTCCCAGCCGGGAAATTTGGTGAAGGTCAGTAGGTTCTGTCCCGATACGTAAACCTGTAAGCTGGAAACGCCCAGGCGGGATATCAAGGATGTCGGAATATCATAGCCTAGCCGGATATTTCTTAGGCGAATAAATGATGCGTCGCGCAAAAAGCGGGTAGTATTGATACCACTGATTTCTGATTCATAACTTAAAGGCGTAGTTTGAGAAAATTCACCGGCGGGCAAATCCAAGGCATTCGCAAGGTTAGCACGCAGGCTTTGCTGTTCACGAGGATAGCTTTGTGCCCGCTGACCATTGTACATAACGTAATTACCGTACTGATAATAGAACAAGACATCTAAGGTCAGCCCTTTATAAGTGAAGGTATTGGACAGCCCCCCAAAAAAGTCAGGTACTGCCGTCTTATCTTCCAGGATCATACGGTGGCGGCCAATATCCCCTCCCAGTACTTCGGCATCCAATACACTTCCCGTGAGACGGGAAATACCGGTTTCCTGCAAATACACTTGGTCTACTTCATAAACCAGCTCATTACCCGTAGTGGGGTCTACCCCTGCCCAAATAGGCAGGTGATAGGCACCAAAGGCACCACCTTCGGTCATTCTCACGTCACCAGTATTGAAGGTTTTGATCTTCGTATCATCGGCATTGACGGGTGGGGTGAGTTGTACTACAGTACCCTTGTTTCTGGAGATGTTGAAGCCGGAAGTCCATCGGAAATTTTTAGAGCTCACATTGATGGTGTTGATGCTAAACTCTACGCCCCGGTTTCTCAAAGAGCCTACGTT
>JBBSOG010000659.1:0-2388 GCA_038259985.1 Cytophagales bacterium | reverse complement strand
TTTGCATTTGAGAGAAATTCTCCAAAATTTGTTCTAGCCGTTTGTGTAGTTGTTACGTCAGTTGAGGTGGTGAATTTGACACCATATTCTCCAAATGTTGCCCCTAGCTCACCTTTACTCGCCGAAAAAACCGTAGTAAGACTGATATATGCTTTATCAATAATGGAACCAGCTGCTTGAAAATACTGCCTAAATCCTTCAGCTGCTGTGTAAAGCGGATTTGAACCTAATGGGTTCACTGGAATAGGACCCATTCCCAACTTATCTATGAATATTATTGGATTGTTAGCAGCGTATGCATACGAACTTTGAAAATTATACTGTTCAGCTAAAGGATCAACAGTGGTAAACCTCCCGATACTCGGGTCATACATCCTGGCACCGTAGTCATAGAGGCCAAGCCCAAAGCTATTGTTAAATTCCTTGCCGTTGTAGAGGTACCTGTTCTTCAACTGTGTCCCATTGCTACCCCCTACGGGCTGCTCGTGTGTTAATCCAAAAGCATAATAATCTTGCCGGTCTACTACGGTCAGCCCGGTAGTGGTGGCTGCTGCGGCTAAGTTGTCAAAATAAACGTTGACGTCCCAGTTGCTCTCATTGGAAACGTAAGTATAAAGATAGCCATTTTCCTGAATGTCCAAATCTACACTGAGCTTTTCATGTCCTAGGTCTAAAGACTCATTCATTTGCTTAGCGCTGCTTTCGCCAATACTCACTTTCGCTTCTTCGCTGATCTGTACAAAGCCCTGGCCTATCAGTTGGTAACTTGAGTCGTAAAGCAGGTAGTTCAGGTAAGCTTTGGGCAAACCGTTCTGGTCGTCTTCCAGCAGGGCTGCCCCGCCTAAAGTTTCATTGAGCGCCTGGTAGGGCAAGCTGCTGGTCTCTACCCCTGTGCCCCCCAGCCCAAAAGCACCCAGCACTGCCGAGACTACCGCATTCGCCCCTTTGGGCTTAGCGGTGCTGCCCGCTTCGTAGCTGGCCATCACCTCTAAGTGCACACTGTCCCCGGCACTGACGGCCATGCCCTTGGCAGGACCTATCATGGTGCCGTCTGCCGGGTTGAGGGTAGCCACCTTATTGGGATTGGGTTCTGCCAAACTTTCATCGGTGGTGTTGAATATTTCTAATGTCTGCCGGGTTTCTTCCAGGTTGTCAAAATAGGCTTCTTCGGCCACCGCTACCGAGTCGCCGATGCCATTCTCCATCGTGGCCAGAAAGGTGGTGGTCAGTGCCTCGGCATTGAAGGTCACCCTGGTATTGCCCAGGTGGTCTTTCACCTCGTACTGCTGTACCCACTTATTGCTGGGGGCAGTCTTGCTACGCCCTTCGGCATGGGCAACAAAATCTAGCTTGGACGTCGTGCTGCCCTTGGGCTGGTAGTACACCAAGCCCTCGGCATAAGTAGTCACTTCTGTTTTGGTGTCGGCATGGGTCACGGTCTGCTGCAGCTTGGTGCCATCCGCCCGGTAGGTATAGCGGATGCTGCGGCTTCCGGTCAGGGTAATGAGTTCGGGCAGGTTGAGGTAGTTGTATTCTATCTTAAGAATGTCCTTGTCTAGGTTCTTGGTGAGGTTGCCACTGTTATCGTAAGTATAATTCTCGGTACTTTTCTCCACAAAGCCCTTGGCCTTGTCACCGGTATCAGCGACTTGAAGGAGTTTGTTGCCCGAAGCATTACTATAGGTATAGGCCAGCAAGTCCATAGGCGTACTACTGCTCGGCCCGTAGCGGGTCAGGGCCGTGATGTTACCGTTGGCATCATAACCGATACTTTTGGTTTCCAGGTTAGTCCCTTTGGTGTCCCAGGTAGAGCCAGTAAGTTCCTGGTAGTAGTCCTGGGTCAGGCGGTCCATGCGGTCGTAGTAGTAGCGGTAGCTGCTGATGGGCGCCTTATCACTTTGCTTCCAGGTCACCGCGCTGATGTTGCCGTCGTACTTGGTGGTTTGCCCGCTCAGGCTGGCGGGCCCATTGGTATTATAGTAGAGTTGCATGCCGAAGAGGTCGGGCTGCACATTGCTGTCGGGGTTGATGGTGCCATTGGCCAGTGACGACTGGTTGATGGAGGAGAGCCAGCCCCGGATGTTGTAGCGCATGTCTATGCTTTGTAAAAAGTTACCGGCTTCTTGGTGCAAGTTTTTCTCTATCAACTGCCCCAGGCTGTTGTACTTGTACTCGGCCAGCACCTGATCAGACTGGGCGGTGCTGCTGCCTGATTTACGGATCACCTGCCGCAACCCGGTCAGGCGGTCACTGTGGTCGTAAGTATGATAGGTGGTGATGAAGAGTTGCTGGCTGCCAAAGGTAGGGTTGGTCGTGTGCTCTTGCTCCTGACTCAGCAACAGCCCATCAAAGCGGTAGCGGTAGCTGATCACGTCCCTGCCCCCCATA
>JBBSOG010000658.1:0-2388 GCA_038259985.1 Cytophagales bacterium | reverse complement strand
GGTGAAATGCGGGCTTATTTTCTTAACCCAAATAATGAAGGGCGTCAGGACTGGGGACAGGATATCAAACCTTCCGTACACGAACATGGCGAAAAGCACGGAGAATCTTCCTTGCCCTTCCACCAGTTTGCTTCACGGGTATATGCTTTTCATTTTAACAATCTGGAAGCAAAAAACTGGGTAGACAAAGTACCGGCACAAGAAGTTGGAAAAGTTGAAAAACTGGCCCGGGAAAGCTGGGGGCGTGCCTATATCTGGAATGAAATCCCAAAACAATGGTAAAACACTCCTCAAGAATACTACTAAACCAGTCAGCACTCAAAAGCAATCTTAACTTTATCAAAAAGAAAACCGGGCCGAACGTCCGGTTTTCTTCCGTAGTCAAAGCCAATGCCTACGGGCATGGTATCCGGAAGTTTGTGCCGATGGCGGAAGCCTGTGGTGTGCGCCACTTTTCGGTAGCCTCCGCCTTTGAAGCAGAAGAAGTGCTGGACAGCATTACCAAAGGTTCGGGCATCATGATTATGGGTATACTCTACGAAGAAGACATCCCATGGGCCATTGAAAATGATATTGAATTTTATATTTACAATTTTGACCGGCTGCCCAAAGCTTTGGAGGCGGCTAAAAAACTAAACAAAAAAGCTAAAATCCACCTGGAAGTAGAAACCGGTGCCAACCGTACCGGCTTGCAAGAAGAGGAGTTTCCCAAAGCTTTAGAATTTATAAAGGCGCACCAAGATCACTTGATCTTTGAAGGGCTATGTACCCACTTTGGCGGAGCAGAAAGTCTGTCTAACCAATTTAAGATTGACCGCCAACACGATCGCTACAAAGCATTTCTGAAGCAGTGCCAGGCCAAAAAGTTCATGCCCAACTTCCGCCATATCGCCTGCTCAGCAGCGGCGCTGGCAATGAAAGACACGGTGTATGACATGGTGCGCGTAGGCGTTGCCCAATACGGTTTCTGGCCCAGTCCGGACATTTACTACCTTCATTTGCAGGAAGTAGACAAAACTTCTGACAAGCCCTTGAAGCGTGTGTTCAGTTGGCAAACCGACATTATGGATATTCGCCATGTAAAAGCTGGCGAGTTCATCGGATACGGCACTGCCTATCAGGCTACCCAGGACATGGAGGTGGCGGTATTGCCTCTGGGCTATTCTAACGGTTATCCCCGTGGCCTCTCTAACCGGGGCCATGTGCTGATCGGCGGAAAAAAAGCGCCTATCGTTGGCTTGATCAACATGAACCTTTTCATGGTAGACATTACCCACATACCACAGACGAAGGTGGGAGATGAAGTGGTGTTGGTAGGTCGCCAGAAGAACAATGTTATTGATGTACAATCCTTCACTAACTTCACCCAGTTAGTCAACAACGAAATGTTGAGCCGTTTGCCCGCGGCTATTCCCAGAGAGGTAGTAAAGTAAGGAAAACTTACCAGCACAGACGGGTATTTTTCAGCCAGGCAATTGGCAAATACGCTTAATTATACATGCTTTCACAAAGCCATGTTAACAAAAAATTTTGGCAAGGGTTAAGTGGAAAAATCAATTTTTATCAAACCACTTAAATTTTTTCCTATGAAAGCATTGGTGTATCACAAACCTAAGCATATGAGTGTGGATACCATCCCCGATCCCATCATCAAAGACTCTCGCGATGCCATCATTCGGGTAACTTCCACCGCCATTTGCGGCTCCGATCTTCACATTTATAATGGCCTGATTCCTGACAAACAAAAGTTCGTGGTAGGTCATGAATTTATGGGGGTAGTAGAAGAAACCGGTACCGATGTACAAAACTTAAAGCGCGGAGACAGGGTAGTTGTTCCCTTTCCGGTAGCATGTGGCAGTTGCTTTTTCTGTCAACAACAAGAATTACATACCCATTGTGAGAATTCTAATCCCGAGTTTTATGGACCCGAAGGCGATGTAACTAAAGGAAAAGGGGGCGGTCTTTTTGGCTACACCAGCATGTATGGTGGCTACGATGGTGGTCAGGCAGAATATGCCCGGGTGCCCTATGCTGATTTTGGCCCCCGCAAAGTTCCCGATGAACTTACAGATGACCAGGTGCTATTTCTAACAGACATATTTCCCACCGGATACTCCGCCATTGACTGGGCAGGGGTCAAAGGAGGGGAAACCGTGGTAGTATTTGGCTGTGGCCCGGTGGGGATCATGGCACAGAAATCTGCCTGGCTCCGCGGGGCAGAGCGTGTCATTGGAGTGGATATACAGCCTTACCGACTAGAGAAAGCCCGCAGAACCGCAGGTAGCGAAACCATCAATGCAGCCGAAGAGGATGTAGCAGAAATAGTTAGGGGCATGACCGAAGGACGCGGTGCAGATGTATGTGTAGATGCGGTAGGGATGGAGGCCG
>JBBSOG010000657.1:0-2415 GCA_038259985.1 Cytophagales bacterium | reverse complement strand
CTTTGATCAATACCGCTTTGATCAATGGCAGTCGGTGAAAGGCACCCAAGGTTTCCACCTTGACCATTCTGTAAACCCGGATGAAAAAAAACCAAAGAAACTAGGCACTGTGGGCGTGGTAGCCTGTGACCAATATGGAAACATCGCAGCAGCCACTTCTACCGGTGGCATGACCAACAAGCGCTGGGGAAGAATCGGAGACAGTCCGGTAATTGGCTCAGGAACCTATGCCTACAATAAAACTTGTGCAGTTTCCTGTACCGGTAGCGGTGAGTATTTTTTAAGAGGAGTGGTGGCTTATGATGTTTCCTGTCTTATAGAATATAAAAATTATTCCTTGGCGCAGGCTTGTCGGGAAGTCGTTCATCAAAGGTTGGCAGATATAGGGGGCGATGGAGGCTTGATAGCCGTAAATGCGCTAGGTGAAATCTGTATGGACTTCAATACCGAAGGCATGTACCGTGCTTGTAAGTCCCCATCAGCCGAGACTATAGCGATTTACGGCGACTCCGTTTAAGCTTATAAGGCTTTTCCAATAGTAGCCGGGCATCCGTGTTCATAGGTAAAATCTCTAACTCACGGCTATCAAGCCGGAAGTGATCACCTACCGAAAGTACATGCACCACTAAGTTGGATAGTGACATAGGCGTTCCTTCTTCCAGGATCTGTTCATGGTTATGCGTAAGCTGACTAGGGTCAACCAGCACCACCATACCTGAGCCGATCACTTCGCATTCGTTACAGTTTTTGATCACCAAGCCAGTATCTTCAGCCAGCCCTACTCCTAACAAGTTGGGGAATCGCGCCACCGCTTCCATCAGCCGACCGAAACGGCCTCGTTGGATAAAATGGGAATCAATAATAAGATGGGGCACATATCCCATTCCATATTTCATCTTGACGGCACCTTTAAAGAGTGCTTCGGTTGATTTCCCTCCGGTAATCATTTCCTTTGACATGGACATTGCCCCGGCACTGGTTCCGGCAATCACAAATTCCTCCTGATGATATCGCTGAATAAGCAGACGGTGCATTTCGGTATCGCAAATAATACGGGTAATCTTAGATTGGTTGCCTCCCGAAAACATAACACAATCCGCTTTTTGTATCCAACGTAAATTTTCCGGGTCTTCTGCCTGCCATCTCTCCCGTATATCCAAAATACGAATGTTTACTTTACTAAATTGACTGAAGGCTTCTGTGTATTTTTCGCCCACCTCTACCGGAATTGAAGAAGCCGTAGGGATTACCACAATTAAAGGTTCGGGATTCTTACATTCCCTGATCACGCGGGCAAGTATACTTTTTTGTACAAAATTTAGTTGGCTGGATTCATCTCTATGGGTACCTTTATCTTCATTTCCACCGATTGGGATGATGGTTCCTTTAATGTTGGTATCAATCATTTTTCTCAATATAATCTTTTGTGATTCACGAATGTAACAATTATCTTAAAAACTAGCTTTTATATATTTAGGAAACTTTATAAGTATAACAAATACATTACATGCAGATTAAGAATATAAATGTCATGCGGGGCCCAAATTACTGGTCAATTCGCCGGTGTAAGTTAATAGTTATGACCCTGGACCTGGAAGAACTGGAAGAGCGTCCAACGCATACCATTGATGGCTTTTACGATCGTTTGAAAAGCCTCCTTCCCTCCTTACATGAACACCGATGCTCTGAAGGAGTTCCTGGTGGGTTTTTTCTTCGCGTTAAAGAAGGAACCTGGATGGGGCACGTCATTGAGCACATTGCTTTAGAAATCCAAACATTAGCAGGCATGGAAGTGGGGTTTGGCCGCACACGTACTTATGGAGAAAAGGGAGTGTATCAGGTGGTATTTGCTTATAAAGAAGAAGAAGTTGGGCTTTATGCCGCCAAGGTTTCAGTAAAAATCGCCAAAGCACTGATCAACAACCAAACTTATTCTTTAGAAAATGACTTGCAGACCATGCGGGAGATACGCGAACGGGTACGCTTAGGCCCAAGTACCAACGCGATTATTGAAGAAGCAGTTTCCCGCGGTATTCCCTGGATCAGGCTCAATGAGCGCTCTCTTTGCCAGCTTGGCTACGGTGCTAATCTGAAACGCATACAGGCGACCATGACCAGCCATACCGGTAGCATTAGCGTAGAATTGGCTTGTGATAAAACTGACACCAAATATTTATTAGAACAAGCTCAAGTTCCAGTTCCTAGAGGAAAGGTATTGACTACATTGAGTGACTTAAAAGAGGCTATTTCAATTCTAGGCTTTCCATTTGTTATTAAACCCGTAAATGGGAACCATGGGCGGGGGATTACTGCCGACATTACTACGATGAAAACTGCAAGAGAGGCTTTCAAAGAGGCTAAGCAGATTTCTCATGATATCATTATAGAAAAACATATTAAAGGAGAAGATTTTCG
>JBBSOG010000656.1:0-2442 GCA_038259985.1 Cytophagales bacterium | reverse complement strand
TACTGCATGGTTTTGTAATTATTTACCCCTTCATAGAAAGTAGAGGAAAGTTTACCCGGTTCAAAAGGCACATTTTGATTGAACGCCGCGCCTACATGAAAGGCAATGCCCGTACTATCTTTGTACATAAACCTCAGCGCATCGTGGCTTCTGCCCTGCTGTGCCCAGTCCAGGTCCCCTAAGAACCGGGCATTATCATAATCTAAAGCCTGGCGGCCTAGCCGGAGGGCTGATTTTGTATTAAATTTATACTCTCCCCAAGCTTCATATACATTGGTAAGTGCCGGGTCAGATTTATAAATCTGGTCAGCATTACCCCAGATGCGAATATCCTGTAGGGAAAATTGAAAACCCAGCTTTTCCTGCTGATAACCTAAGTAGATCCGAGACCGCTGTTCTATAAAGAAAGCGGGGTCTTGGGCTTTCGTATTGACAGTCTTGAACCCATCCCTGAATTCAGCTCGGGGGCGTATTTCACCACCTACTTGAAGCTGTGCCTGTGCCACTTGGCTCAGGCTTGAAACCAGCAGCAGTAGTAGAAGGCTTAGTTTTTTTGTAAATGTTAGATTCATGTTTTGATAGTTTGTTTTGCCAAAACCATTTATCCCACCAGCGGTATACCGATCCGACAATTCAAAGCTATCAAAATAATTTAAATTTAAGTAATTTTACGTAAATTAAATTCCAATAAAGACAAATTTGACAGAATATTTACTTAGATAAGGGGGACTTTTAAGAGGTTCTCAGTAATATCAAGCTTATTACTTAGTTTTAATAAAGAGAGTATTGTTTTGTAATCCAGCTACGGGGAAGCTATAACGGATAAAAAACAAACTGAGAATAGCTTAGTGCTTTTTCTAGCTTAACATAGAAAGTCAAAACACTACTGTCGTTTTCAGCACGGCTCATGCTACGCTTTACCTAAATCGTCAGGCGTATTGAAGTTTTTGAATTGGGAAAGTAAATTTTGGGGAACTTGAAGCACTTGGGCACGCAACACATTCTCTATCACCGAATGCATACTTTGGTCTTGTAGCTTTCCTTGCTCGTAAAGTATGTTCAGTTTTTTCAAAACATGATGACTATATACACCACACAGGGGCTGAAGGCGTTTCTCAGTATGGCAAACTACCGCTGATTGACTTTGCGATTGCTTTTGAAATGCAGCTATCCAAAGACGAAATACTTCTTCTGTGAGCAAGGGCATATCACAGGGAAGAAAGAGAATGTGCTTAAGCGGAAAAGCCTGATGGGCAGACAGAATTCCTTTTAGCGGCCCATTAATATGACGTAAAGACTGATTGTCAAGTATTAGATTTTGTGCAGTCAAAGCTGCTTCATACGTATTTAGTTGCTGCTGATTGATAGAAACATAGACTGGAAGAGGCAATTGATTGAGTTTTTGCTGTAAAGTTTCTACCCAGGCAACACCATCATCCTGAAGCAGACCTTTATCCTGTCCCATGCGGCTACTTTGCCCGCCACTTAGTATCACGGCGATCAGGTCTTGGGGTATCTTGTTCATAGGATAGTGATTAAGGGGAAGTTTACTACTGCGCTAAGAACTCTTTCAAGCCTTTGTCATCTTCTACCTTTTTCAGAAGCTCCACTACATTGTTAACATCCAGCTTTTTCATGATATTGAAGCGGTGAGTCTCTATAGTTCTGATACTTTTGTTGAGTTTTTCAGCAATATCTTTATTGTTAACACCATCAGTGAGCAATCGTAAAATCTGCTTTTCCCGCTTTGTGAGATCATAAGTCCGGGCTTCAGTTTGTGGTGTTGGACTTACCTGCTTTTTAACATTAAGATAGCTATCTATAAATATCCTGGACACTTCAGCGCTAAAATACTTTTCGCCCTGATGGACTGCCCGTACGGCTTTGAGGAACTCTTCTTTGCTGGAACCCTTCAGCAGGTAACCAGAAGCACCGCTTTCAATGGCTTGAAGCACGTAATCTTCATCATCATGCATAGAAAGGATCAGCACTTTAGTAGGCAAACCGGATTTACGTAGTTTTTCGGTGACTTCTAATCCGGACATCAGTGGCATACGCACATCCAGAATGGCAAGTTCAGGCACAAGTTTTTCAATTTGCGCCAAAGCTTCTTCTCCGTTTTCTACTTCTACCACCACCTGCACATCACCTTCGCTTTCCAGCAGCGACCTGATACCACTTCTGACTACCCCATGATCATCTGCTAAAAGTGTTTTAATCATATCTTTTTTTCCTTCCATGAGTAGAAACGTGAATATTGATCCGGGTGCCCTTGCCTTTTTCAGAGTTCATCTCAAAAGTACCATTAATATAAGTAGTTCTTTCCTGCATGTTTAAAATGCCCAGGCCCGTTCCATTGCTGCTTTCTGTTTCACGATAGCGATGGTAATCAAAACCGACGCCATTATCAATAATTTCTATATTAAGATAGTGGGCTTTGTG
>JBBSOG010000655.1:0-2452 GCA_038259985.1 Cytophagales bacterium | reverse complement strand
CTGGCGGATGAAGTTGTGCAATTGGAAAGTGAGTTTAACAGCACCAACACACTCCTACAAAATGCTGAAATTGAAATCATTTCGGTGAAGGAAAAACTGGAACAGCACCAGCAAGTTTTTCAATGGAAAAAATTTAAAGATTACGGTGCTGAAGATATCCAAGAGTTTATCCGGAAACTTGAGTCACTTAGCCAGCAGGCCGACCACTTGCGAAAGACCATTCAGCAGCAGAAGAAAGATTTCCCCCATATTGAAGACAAACTCAAAGCCGGGCAGGATAGGCTCATGGAAATCCGGCAGCAGGAACATGCCCTTAAAACCAGTATTGATAATCATCTTGCATTGCTCAGGGTATACGATTATGAGAAGTGGAAAAACTTTGGTTTAGTGGAGTTAAAAGAGAATTTGCAAAAAGGGAAAGATAAAGTTGAAGAAGCTGAGAAGTTTTATAAAGCTGCTGTCAATCATTTTACTGCCTGTGAAAAAGCATTGCACGGTACGCAAAGCAAAGCGGAAACGGAAAAAGAAAGGTTGGAGAAGTTACAGCAAAAAGCACAGACCATAGCCTCAGAGATTGATGCCCTTTGCCAGCAAAAGAATTTTAACGATATCCATGAAATAAAAGCGCTGCTGAACTTAAAGCTTGATGTGGAAAATGAGCAAAGTGCCATACAAAAGTATAATACCAGTGTGAGCAGTCTTCAGGATCAGCTGAAAAGGTTGAAACATGAGGCTGAAGGCAAAGTATATGATAAGGAAAAGCACCAAAGCATTTTACAAAGCTTACGGCAAACCAAAGAAGCAGTGCAGGCGCATCAGGAAAAGGTGACCATAATCCGTGAGGAGGTCAAGCGGATGGAGCAGCGTTTGCAAAACAGCCACCAATTACAACAGAAGCTGGAAAAACTGATGATCCGGGAGAATAATCTCAAAGAAATGACTTCGCTATTCAAGGGCAGTGGCTTTGTCCGTTACGTGTCTTCCGTATATTTGGACAATCTTTGCCGCACTGCCAATGAACGTTTTACCAAGCTTACCCGGAACAACCTGAGCCTTGAACTCAACGAAGAAGGGGAATTTATCGTCCGGGATTTTCTAAACAACGGTAAAACCCGCTTGCTCAAAACCCTGTCGGGAGGGCAGACCTTTCAGGCCGCACTGTGCATGGCGCTGGCCTTGGCCGAAAATATCAAAACTATCAACCAGGCAGAGCAGAGCTTCTTCTTTCTAGATGAGGGCTTTGGTTCATTGGATAAAGAATCGCTGCGCTTGGTATTTGATACCCTCAAATCGCTGCGGCAGGAGCATAGAATTGTGGGGATCATCTCCCATGTGGAAGAATTGCAACAGGAGATAGATGTCTTCCTGAAAATAGAAAATGACAAAGATCGTGGCAGTCTGATCAGCTGTAGCTGGGAGTGAGGATTATAAGTATGAGACATCTAATGTCATTGTTTCATAGGCTTTATTGCCGGAATTAGTAGGTCAATTCAGCGCAAATGATATTTTTGCGGTGTGGCAATACTGTCGCGGAACTTAGTTCCGTGACTTCCCGGGCACGGAACTAAGTTCCACGCTAGATATGAGGCATAAATTTTTCCTAGTAACCGTGTAGTTGTCATCCTGGGCTACGCGTTGCGGGAGGATCTTTTTACGGTTTAAATTGGGTGGTAATCGTTTTATTTCAAAATTGTATTATTGTAGAAACCTTAGCAGAACTCGCTTTATAAAGATTGAAACTGATAACCTTTAGCTGTGGATTCAGCCCATTCTAGCACGGAACTAAGTTCCGCGCTAGGTATAGGAAAATATACTAATCAACAGCAACCATTATACCTAAATACTGTAACACCATAACACTATTTCATGCAGGAACTTAACGATTTCTTAGCGGGCATTGATGGCTTCATCGGGGGCAGTCAATGGTTCGTCTTTGCCCTGCTGGGCACCGGGCTTTTCTTTACCATCTATCTCAAATTTCCCCAAATACGCTATTTCGGCCATGCCTTGCGTTCGGTGAGGGGGAAATATGACAAAGCAGGGGATGAAGGGGATACCTCACACTTTCAGGCGCTTACCACCGCTTTGTCAGGTACAGTAGGTACCGGAAATATCGCCGGAGTAGCCTATGCGATTCACCTGGGCGGCCCGCCTGCTATTTTTTGGATGGTAGTGACCGCCTTTTTGGGGATGACTACCAAATTTGTGGAAGTCACCCTTTCGCATAAGTACCGGGAGAAAGATGAGGAAGGCAAAATCGCAGGAGGCCCGATGTACTATATGAAGAACAAGCTAAACTACCGTTGGCTGGCGGTAATATTTGCAGTCGCTACCATACTTTCGTCCTTTGGGACCGGCAACATGCCCCAGATCAATAGCATTGCTACTTCTATGTACGCTACTTTCGGCATCAACCAGATGCTGACCGGGGCGGTGCTGGCGCTCATTCTTG
>JBBSOG010000654.1:0-2458 GCA_038259985.1 Cytophagales bacterium | reverse complement strand
AATATCCTGGTACCGTTCACCAATGGTAAAATGCAGTTGAGCGTGTCGGCTAACCTCCAGCAAGTGATTGATACGGAGGGTGAAGAGATGATCCGCTCTATGGAGAAAGCCATCACACTGGCGATTATTGATCAAAACTGGAAAGAACACTTGCGTGAAATGGACGACCTCAAGCAGTCGGTACAGAATGCGGTGTACGAACAAAAAGATCCTTTGCTGATCTACAAGTTTGAGGCTTTTGAATTGTTCAAACGCTTTATCGCTAAAGTCAATGAGGAAACTATCTCCTTCCTGATGAAAGCGGATATACCAGTACAGAATCCGGATCAGGTGAGGGAAGCCCGCTCCGTGAGGCAGAGACAGCAAAAGCTACAGGAGACTAAAGAAGATTCTTCTTCGTTATTAGACCGGGGCAGCCGACAGAATGCTGCCGCAGCGCAGCGGAGCCGTCCACCGGCGGAACCTGTCCAGCCTGCTAAGTCTGAAAAAGTAGCGGGCAGAAACGATAGGGTCAATGTGCAATACAGTGATGGCAGTGTGAAAAAAAATGTTAAATTTAAAGTAGTAGAGGATGACCTCAAAAATAATCGTTGTGTAATCGTGGATGATTAACCTCAAAACACTACCTAACCTAAGCCTCTTGATTTTACTGCTGACTTGCCTGGGTTGCACTTATGTGCAGCAGGCTGAGCAATCGGTCACAGAAATATACATCAAGGGTGAGCCGGGAAATTTTCATGGCTTTCGGATGTATGCTTTTGAGTTCAAAGGACGACAAAGCAGAATCGTTGTACCCAAACGCGCTGCTAAGGGAAACCCCTGGGTTTGGCGGGCGCGCTTTTTCGGGCACCGGCCGGAGGCGGATATAGAACTTTTATCCCGGGGATTTTATGTAGCTTATATAGATGTCACGGACCTGTACGGCAACCCACAGGCAGTAGCCCTCTGGAACGATTTCTACGATTATGTAACCCAGGAATATGATTTTGCACCCAAAGTAGCCATGGAGGGTATGAGTCGTGGCGGGTTAATTGTGTTTAACTGGGCTGCCGGAAATGCTGATAAAATTTCGTGTATTTACGTAGATGCCCCGGTTTGTGATATTAAAAGTTGGCCGGGTGGCAAGATGAACGGCAGGGGAAGCCCCGAAGATTGGCAAAAATGCTTGGCAGCTTATGGGCTTACTGAAGAAGAAGCCATGCGTTTTCAGGGTAATCCGATAGATAAAATTGAACCGCTCCTGGAAGCTAAAGTTCCTTTGCTGGTGGTTTCAGGAGATGAAGATAAAGTGGTACCTTATGAGGAAAACGCCGCCATCATTGTGAAAGCATACGAAGACCGTAAACGGGATGTCAAAGTGATCATGAAAGAAGGGGTGGGTCATGTACATGGGCTGGATGATGCCCGTCCCATCATCAATTTTATTCTCAAACATTCCCGCTAAATTTGCACCTTCCCCATTTTTGCCTAATCTTTAACAGTCTTTTCTTAAAACTTTGATCGCCTGATGGCCAAAAAATCCACGCGTTACTTACTGCTCACCATCCTGATTGTTGCAGTGTTTATCTTACTCTTAGTACTGCTCAAAAAAGGTCAAAAAACACCAGAAGCTACTAAAAAACCTGATACCGAAACATCTCGTCCTACCGGGCCTGGCGCAAATCCAAGCACGACATTTGACTACCTACCCCGTTCTGCCAACCGGCAGATTGTCCGGCATCAGTATTTCACCCTTTCTTATGTAGAAAAACAAGAACAGGCGGAATGGGTAGCTTATGAGCTTACCGGAATAGAAGTGAAAGGGATAAAAGAGCGCACCGATGACTTTCGTGAAGACCCTATGGTAAGTTCCGGCTCAGCTTCTTTGGACGATTATCGTAGATCAGGATATGATCGTGGGCACCTGGCGCCTGCCGGGGATATGAAGATATCAGAGGTGGCTATGAGTGAAAGCTTCTTTATGTCCAATATCAGTCCGCAAGACCCTGACTTCAACCGGGGGATATGGCGTATTTTGGAAGAACAAGTACGGGACTGGGCATTAAAAAATGGAAAGCTTTATGTCGTCACTGGCCCGGTGTTCAATCAAAGGTCTAAGCGGATAGGTCCTAATAAAGTAGGTGTGCCCAAGGCGTTTTTTAAAGTACTTTTAGATTATACTGAGCCTGAGATCAAAGCGATTGGCTTCCTGTTGTCCAATAAAGGTTCTAATCAAAGAATCTATGATTTTATCGTGCCTATTGACAGCATAGAGAAGGTAACCAATATTGATTTCTTTCCTGCCCTATCCGATCATCAAGAGGCACTGCTGGAAAGTGTATCTAATGTATCTGATTGGATGAACAACTAGCCAAATGCTAGTTGTTCATTCTGCTGTTCCAATAAATTTTGAGGTTTTTGGTGGCCCTTCCGGCGGCAATGATATCCAGGTCGCCGTCATCGTCCAGGTCAACGATTT
>JBBSOG010000653.1:0-2486 GCA_038259985.1 Cytophagales bacterium | reverse complement strand
GAATACCCAACAGATTATGCTCTGGAAGCCAACTACCCAAATCCCTTTATCAAGGAAACGAAGATTAATTTCAGGATACCTAAGGGTGAAAACGTTATACTTAGGGTATTTAATATGCAGGGACAGGAAGTGGCAATCCTGGTAAATGGCTATCGTGAGGCGGGTCGCTATGAGCTGAGTTTTAATGCTTCTGAACTTAATAATGGCATTTATCTCTACCGCTTTGAGTCAGACTCATTTAGTGCAACCAAGCGGATGTCGCTTGTAAAGGAGTAAAGCTTGCTTCAGAGAAAGCAGTAGGCAGATAACCTATAAGGGTTTTGGATCTGCCTGCCGCTTTATTCCAAGACAAGAAAAGATACCTTGAATGAGGTGCTAGACTGGCATGTAGGTAACCGTAACCGTGGACGTAGCGCAGGAGTAGAACTATTGTTTGGTAAGTCTGTGGTTAGAGCGGGTTTTGAGCATTACTTATCAGCGATGATTCCGCAACCGTGAAAACGCTCTGGATAGCCATTTTGAAGCATATTTTGAAAGAATCATCCATACGGTTATAGTCATCCATGAGTCCTTCAGGGACGACTAAATAATGCTGACAGTCGTTGATTAAGGAACTTCCATGCTTAGCTTTAGGTATTTGTTGAAAATAATCAAAAAAATATTTCGGTAACTCCCAATAAGCAAATGTCGAGTCTTCATAAAAGCGGCGCTGGATTTTTTAACTTTAACAATGACCTTAGTATATTTACTGAAATCGTACTAATGGTTTCTATTGGAAAAGTGGTATTAGCAATACTCTAGCAGTAAAACTTGCATACAACCTTTGAACTAATATGAAAATGAGTTATTCCTCTCGCCGAGATTTCTTAAAGGGCAGCACTGCTCTGGCTGGTGCTATGCTACTGACACCCGATCGAAGTTTTACATCAAGCCAAGCACATCTAAACTCGGGAAGGATACGATCGGCCACGGAGATTATCAGTACCGGGTACATCAGGAATGGGGAAATCTTGATCCTAGCCAGACTCCGGTGAAAAACTGCCACGAAATGGTGTTGGATTCCAAGGGGAGGCTCATTATGGTAACCGACGAAACCAAAAGTAATATTATTGTCTACGATAAATCGGGCAAGCTGCTGGAGACCTGGGGGCATGATTATCCGGGCGACCCCCCAGTCGCTCGGCTCCTGCCGAGTGACCTATATCCACAAGGCCTTCCAGGCCGATACCTAAAACTTACTACCAACCCAACAGAATCAGCTAATCCGGCCAGAGGCCGACTGAGTTTACCTGTACAGAAATAGATTTGATGGATAGTCCACACTCGGTGAGAGCCGAGCGTGTGGGGTTTAAGGGGTTTATATATACCACAAAATAGATTTTCCTTATGCTGCTGGGAGGTAAATCCTTATAGCCATTTAAAATAAATCATTAGGGCATGCGATACCTTATAAGGTTTTATCCATTTCGGAGGTTGCGAAATAAAAAAAGCGGAGGCTGCGAAATATAAATACGCAGTGTGCGAAATGCTTATTCGGAAGCTACAGATAGGGAGCAGATCAGAGGGTGATCGTACATATCAGCGCGTAGCTCGGTGCTGTTGCCTACCCGGCAGCGTACTTCCAACTGGTAAGTGCCGGAGGGCATATCGTCAGGCATCATGAAGAGGAGTTGGCTGGGGGTGTTGGTCAACAACTGCCCTACCTTCCACACTTGATTATTTTCTGCTTTCAGATAGATGCCTTCATCTGTTGTCTGGGTATTGATTTTCATCCGCCAGCCGTGCAGGCGTACGGGTATGCCCGGCAAAAAACAATGTTCAGGCAGTTGCGAATCAAAACGAACGAACTGCTCTAAGTAAGGTCGGGGAGCGGAAGGGTCTTTACGATAGGCTTTTTCTCCCTTGAGCAGCTTACGGAGGCGTTTGCCTGGGCGGGCATTCAGGCAGAGCTTATGGCGCTTAGGGTAAAAGCGGTCGTTTTCATCCCGGAACTTTCCTTTGATGCTAGCTTCCAGCTTGAGTAGTGAGGTATATATGCTATAGCCGTCCTTGAGTAGATATTCCAGCGCCACAGTATACTCTTCCAGCACCGCTATGATTTCTGAGCGGGTGAGCCCGTGATTGCGCAGCATCATCGTATCATCACTTCCTGGTCATCGGCACAGGCACGGTGTATTACCCTGGCTACCAGTTCTTCTTCGTGCTTTTTGAAAGGATTACGATAAAGAGCAAAACGGATCGGCATGACTTTTTTTTACTAAAATAGTGAGTGCCCCAAAATCAAACCTGCTGTAATTCAGGAATTTATTATCTTTTAAGAATTTACAATAAAAGTACTGCTCTTGTCTCCTCAGTCGCGCGGCTCCTGCCTGGGGCGCATACCCTACACCCTGGTTTGTGCCCTCACAAACCGGAAATGTACCGCAGTATGGTTAGCAACCTACCTGCCCTTAAGCCTGTAGCTGGTAAGCATTTTCCTGGGCTTT
>JBBSOG010000652.1:0-2488 GCA_038259985.1 Cytophagales bacterium | reverse complement strand
TTGACACTGATGAGCCAATTGATTATCATAGCAGTCGCAGATGTGATAGTACAGGGCAATTAGTTGTAGAGTTTCCATACTCAACTAAGGCATTGGCTAGCACATCTGTTTCTTCTAGTTTCCTACCCTTGATTCGCATAAGCAATAAAGAAACATCTCTTTTAGACATAAATCAAATCAGATTTTATAGCTTGTAAATACCTATCCTTAACACCTTTTCTTGAAACCAAATCAACTTTTAGGCCGATATAGTCTTCAATCTCATCTGCAAGGTCTATAAATTGAATGCCTATCTTGTCGTTAAATTCAACCATCAAATCCAAATCGCTTGATTCAGTCTGTTCATTCCTGGCAAATGAACCGAAAATAGCTATAGATTTGATAGGATAGGCTAAAAACAGTTGATGCTTATGCTTTAATAGCGCTGATCTGACATCTTGTAATGTTTTCATGTTTCAAAATTATAGGAAAAATCTATTTTCAATTCTTAACTTGAGTAGATTTTCTTCCGCAATAGTTACTGATATTTTAATTTTGCCTATTTGTTTGTGCATCACCCCTCAAATAATCCCCAAATGCAGCAAAGCATCTCCCTGGTTGACTACCGGATTATTGTTCAGGCCGATTACATGGGCATGTTCGGGTGATTTTACATACACCTGGAAGTTGCCAATGGGATCAGTAATAAAGCCAATATTCTCCCCTCTCTTAACCACCGCGCCCAGCTTGATCATGGAATGAAACAGTCCGGCAGTGCGCGCCCTGATCCATTTCCGCTTATGGATGATGATGCTCTTGGCAGGACTTTTAGGATGGATTTTGAGCATCCCTACATGCTTCATCAGCCTTCTTGTGCCGTTGATGCCTACTTGTATTGCCTTCTCGTTGAGCCGTAAAGATTCGCCACCTTCATAAATGATAATACTTTTGCCCCTTTTGTGGGCAGCGTGCCGCAACGAGCCTTTGATGAGCTTGGAATGCAAAGTATAAGGTGCATCAAAAGCCACTGCCAATTCCTGGCTAAAAGGATTGTCAAAGTTGCAGCGCACCTGGGGAATGTTGGCGCGACTCGCCCCTCCGGTATGGAAATCAATGCCATAATCCACCAGCGGGATGATCTCCTGCATCAGTACGTAAGCGACCCGGCTGGCTAACGACCCGTTTTTGGAGCCGGGAAAAGAACGGTTCACATCTTTGCCATCGGGTACCGTACGGGAGAAATGCACAAAACCGAAAATATTGAGTAAGGGAATGCAGATCACTGTGCCCTTGGCGGGCCGGTGAAAGCCTTGATCGCGTATTCTACGCACTATTTCTATACCATTGATTTCATCACCATGCAGACCCGCCATGAGCAGAAGCGTAGGCCCGGGCTGATGTGCCCTGCTCACTAAAATCGGAATGACAATCTCTGTACGAGAAGGTAAGCGGGCAAAACTTAGGTCAATAAGTTTTTCTTCACCGGGTTCAATGGCTTGACCAGCAATGTGTAAAACAGAAGGTGGGGAAATTGGTGGAAGGCTTTGTTTAGTAGGCATAGGGTAAATTTGATGAATTTTGACCAGAAATACATATTTTCTAGCGGTGTTAATGATTGCTATAAAATAATGAGGGGTGAGACCTTGCAAAAACTTCTAGAAAAATGAGAAAACATATTTTCTAAATCCGTACCTCATCAGTTTTAGTCTTTTTATTTCAGGCATCTGTAGATAGCCGGGGACGCGAACTTGTAAAAGGCAATAATTCGCACTAAATTTCCTTCTTGTGTTTGTAACCTAATCTATGAGAAAACTACTAGTGTGCTGCTGTCTTTTTTGGAGTGTTTATACACCATTGGCAGCGCAAACGATTGAGGAAGTCCGTTGGACAGGAAACTATAGCAATACAAGTCTGGCAGCTATCTTTCAGGAAATACAGGCACAAGAGCCAGTACGTTTTTTCTTCCGACAAGAATGGATTGAGGGGAGCCTCTTCTCTGGAAGTTTTAATCAAACGCCACTTGAGCAGGTAGTAAGCCAGCTACTCGCCAATACAGCGCTTACTTATCAAATTTATCAGCAGCAATACATTGTGCTGTTACAAAAAAATCCCAATGCACTCAATGCTGCGCGTGGCTCAGGTGACGAGAAAGGGCTGATCATCATTGGAGATTCATTGAGCAATCCCGGACAAAAAACAGCTACTATAAGTGGCTATGTGCGGGAAGGTGCTACCGGGCAGGGCGTGACCGGCGCTACGGTCTTTGCGCAGGACATTCAACAAGGAACCTCTACCAATCTGAATGGCTATTTTGAGCTTAGCCTTCCGGTTGGCATACATCAACTGGCGGTCAACTCACTGGGCTTTGAAGAGGAAATCAGGAATATCCGTATCATCTCTGACGGCAAGCTCTCGGTTGATGTTTATGAGGCCACCGCCCGCCTGGAGGAGATTACCATCACCGACCGGGCAGAAGACTATAATGTGAGTCGTTCACAGATGAGTGCCA
>JBBSOG010000651.1:0-2492 GCA_038259985.1 Cytophagales bacterium | reverse complement strand
TTAAGACTCCTAAAGGTTTGTCATTTCTTTCCATACTGTTCGTTACAGATGGGCTTATCAAGGGAAAAAATCCTGCCGATCTTATAGTTTACCTTTCTGACTCAATTGAGAACAGAAATGAAAAGTTCTCACTAGATGCCCCATTAGACTACGTAAATAGTTTAAGATTAAGCAAGCTCATTTCTGAGAGCATTAGAAGTAAATATAAAGAAGAAGTATATGCATCTCAATTGGATATAAAGAAGGTACTCGCAGATTCAGTAACATTTAGAATTTACTTAGGGTTACTTTATGAGCAGAATGATGAGGTAAAAATTTCTATTCATAACAAATCCCTTCAAGATATTTTGAAAAGCTATGCTATAGGGGGTGCGCTTAATAATCCTATTCAATATCTTGAGGGTATCGCTATCAGTATCACAGGAGTAAATCAAAACGTAACAGAAATTAAAGCAGTTATTAATAGTGGAAGAAGCTTTAATTACACCAACTATTCAAACTATTATAACTCTATCATTGATCTAGTGGAAAAACTGATTGATTTTGAGAAATTGGATAGTACTATTCCGATTAGCAGTAATAGCTTTAGAAATTACCTAGCCAGTGCAAAGATAGCAGGTAATATTTATTATGATGTAAGCAACAGAAAATATAGCTCTGCTATTTTAAATACAGTTACATTTCTTAATAATGTAAATCTCCCAGATAACAATAGCTCATTCAAAATTAATTTTATTAAGTACGGCAACTTTATTGGTAACGTAGCCCAGGCTCAGAGTGCCAGTGAAGTTAAGGGTGCTATTGAGGCGGTAGCCTTACCTACTGGTAGCTCTTCTATCAAAAAGAAAACACCCTTCAATATTGCCCTTAATACTTATATAGGTGGGCATATTGGTAGAGAAACGATCAAAGGAGTAGGAACACAAGAAGAGGAAATAAGTTCAGCAGGGATTATGACACCGGTAGGCATAGCATTTAGCTGGCCTTTAAACGTATTTAAAGATGAAAGATATGCCATGTCATTTAGTCTATTTACTTCCATTATAGATATAGCTCCAGTAACCACCTATAGGCTTAGCAATCAAGAGGATGAAATAAAAACGGAAATCACACTAGAGAATATTATTTCTCCTGGTATATATGGCGTTATTGGGGTTCCAGTCTGGCCTCTATCGGTAGGGGTGGGCTGGCAAACAAACCCTAACTTGAGTAAGGTTACGGTTGATGGAATTGAGGTTAATACTGAAAAATATACACGCTTTTCAGTATTCTTAGCAGTAGATATTCCAATAATCAACTTATATACTGTCCCGAAGAGAAAAAGATAAGTCAACCAATGAAAAAGTATAAGATATTCCTGGTTTTTGGGAGTATAGCTTTTAGCTTGTCTCTCTTTGATCTTGTTGGCATCCCCCCCCCAACCCACCAGAGTAAGTCAGCCCAACCTACCCTAGTCACTCACAGCGAGAGACTAGAATGGGTCAGCCCGAGACACTAGAGTCCCTCACCCTGAGACACTAGAGTCTCTTTGCCTGAGCTACCAGGGTCACTTAAGGCGAGGCACGCTAGTCGCTTTTGCTATCTGACTAGAATGGGAGGGAGAAAAAGTGCTGCTTGTTGCAAAAAAACAATGAAGCACGTCATCCCACAGTGGCGACTGCCGGAGGGATCTTATCCATGCGGTAAATCCTACGTGCACAGGGACGGCAAAGATTCCTACGGAATGACGGAAGGAGAAAAAAGAAACCCCCACCGGTGTAATACCAGCGGGGGTTCATGGATTGTTGTATCAGAAATGTGAACTACTTGCTGAAAATATTACGGCTTAGGCGACGGTGAGGCTCCCCTTGAGCCGGCCAATGTTGTCGGCCCCGCAGCGGATCTCCAGGGTATATACCCCGGCTGCCAGCGTAGGTACTTTGAAGATGATCTTGCTGGGCATGCACTCGCCAAACTTACTTACCGGAAAGTCCTTCTTCTTATCGTTGACAAAGAACAGGCCCTGGCAGGGTCGCTCTCGTCAAACTTCAAGCGCTTGCCGATGACGCGTCCCAGTTCGTTGGGCGTAAGCACATCATTCTTGCTGCTGCTCTCAGTATCTGAGTAGCTGGTGATCAGCGGTAAGCCTGCCATAGCCTCTACTTTTCTCACGGCTACATGCTCAACAATATCTTTGAGCTGGGCACCGGGCGCAAAGTTGAGGTTCAACGCATGACGGTTGGCGTCAAACACATCTTCCTCGCTGGTAAATACCCCGCTGATGCTGTACTGGCTGTTCAGGAGTGAACCATTGATGCTCCGTCCCTTTTCCATGTAGTGGCGCATGGCCTGGCCATATTCAAAGATCACCTTCTTGGCTATTGATGCGCTGATACCCGTATTTCGCAGGACAATCATCTCCATGAGTTCTTCTTCGGTCACGGCTTTACCATGTTGGACCGAGGCCCGGAAGTCGGTAGGGTCGGGCGTTAATGGGTTGTCTACCAATGCAT
>JBBSOG010000650.1:0-2510 GCA_038259985.1 Cytophagales bacterium | reverse complement strand
CGAAATGGCAGCAGATTCTGCCGCTATGGAAGAAGAACCTATGGAAGAAACTGCCCAGATAGGGGCTGCATCAGCCGCCGACGAGGACTTGATGGCAGACATGGAAGAAGAATCTTTCCACCAGTCAGTTAAATCTAAGTTTATTGAAGGTGACTGGAAATTCATGTCTCCGGTATTATTGTGCCTTATCTTAGGATTGGCTATCGCTATTGAAAGGATCATTACCCTGAACCTGGCTACTACCAATACCAAAAAATTATTGGCTAAAGTAGAGGATGCCCTGAATACTGGTGGTGTAGAAGCAGCTAAAGATGTGACCAGAAATACCCGCGGTCCAGTAGCTTCTATCTTTACCCAAGGCCTGATGCGTATGTCAGAAGGTATAGACATGGTAGAAAAATCCATTATCTCTTATGGTTCCGTAGAAATGGGCCGTTTGGAAAAAGGCTTAGTTTGGATATCCCTTTTCATCGCTATTGCCCCTATGCTTGGTTTCATGGGTACGGTAATTGGTATGATCGGTGCCTTTGACGCCATTGAAGCAGCGGGTGATATTTCTCCTTCTCTCGTAGCAGGTGGTATCAAAATCGCTCTTTTAACAACTGTAGCTGGTTTGATCGTTGCTATTATCCTTCAGTTGTTCTACAACTATTGTGTTTCTAAAATTGACAGCTTAGTAAATTCTATGGAAGATGCTTCTATTACTTTGGTAGATATGCTGGTCAAGCACAAGCTGACCACCGGTACGACTAACGTAAGAATAGAGAAGTAATTAATCGCCTAACCAAGCAAAATCTTTTTTATGGAACAGTTTATTTCAACATATGGTTTGTATGCCGCTTATATCCTGGTAGTCCTGGCGCTATTGTTAGCGATCGTCCTACCTTTGATCAGCGCCGTATCCAATCCGAGATCCTTACTGGGAACAGTAGTTGGGTTGGTAGGCATTGCGATCGTTTTCTTCATCGGCTATTCTTTGGCCGACAATGAAGTCACTACGATTTATACCAAATTTGGTATCACGGAATCATCGTCCAAGCTTGTGGGGGGAGCCCTTATTGCCATGTATATCCTGGTAATCCTCGCCCTGATAAGCATTGTTGTTACTGAAGTTACTAAAATTGTAAAGTAATATGGCTAGAAAGAAAAGAACAGCAGCGGAAGTGAATGCCGGTTCTATGGCCGACATCGCCTTCCTTTTGCTGATATTCTTCCTCGTAACTACGACCATTGCTTCTGATAAAGGACTGGCACTTCGCCTGCCCCCTAAGCCCGATCCTAATGAGCCCCCTCCGGAAGTAAAATTCAATGAGAGGAACCTTTTTAAGGTCTTGCTTAACTCTTCAGATGCAATGCTGGTAGAAGACGAGCCGATGGATAATGTAGCCGGGCTTAAGGAAAAGGTAAAAATTTTCGTTCTCAATTACGATAAAGACCCTGAGTCCTCTGAAAGTCCGCTGGATGCAGTAGTTTCCCTTAAGACTGACCGGGGTACCGGTTATGAAAAGTTTATTCAAGTTTACGATGAACTCAAGGGGGCTTATTACGAGATTTATGCTGAAAAATTAGGCGTAAGTGCCGATCAAATTCGGAATATTGATGATGCTGAGCCCAGCGTACAGGATCGTTACGATGTACTGAGAAAAGAGATACCTATGCAGATCTCTATTGCGGAACCTAGTAAAGCAGGAGGTAACTGATATGTCAAAATTTAAGAAAAAATCATCGGCAAGTCAGGACATTCCGACTTCAGCCTTACCGGATATCATCTTTATGTTGTTGTTTTTCTTTATGGTAACTACCGTCATGAGAGAAACCGACTTGATGGTATTGCAACGTATTCCCCAGGCGGAGCAGCTTAGCAAAATCCAGAAGAAATCCCTGGTGAGCTATATTTACATTGGTCAACCGAAGGAAACAGAACGTTTTGGTACTGAGCCTAGAATCCAGGTCAACGATGTGCTTATTGAGCCCGCCGGGATTGTGCAGTTTGTGAACCAGAAGAAAGATGAACTCAGCGAAGCGGAAAGAGACCAGATCACCATGGCTTTGAAAGTTGACAAAGAAGCTAAAATGGGTATCGTCTCTGACGTACAGCAGGAACTAAGGAATGCAAACGCGTTGAAAGTGTTGTATACCTCCACTCCTGAATCAAACGTGCAATTGTAAAATTTTACACTACACAACTTAGTGAGCCATTCGCCTAAAGCGGATGGTTTTTTTTGTGCCTTCTTTTATCACATCACGATAACTCCATGGAGTATAAGCTACGATTCAGGTACACTGTAAACTATGTTTTGGGTTACTTTGCTGATCTTGTCTTGGCGGACATGTCAATTCGCAGCCCTATGAGGCGAAGGAGAAACCTTTACCATACCATCGTAGGTTAGCAGTCATAGAGAAAGAATTACTAAATTAAAGCAAAAGGGTGAATAAGGCAGCCATTCCAGGGGTAGCTCGATACCGTCCGCCATGTGTAGCCCCACTCCTTTGCTTTTCCATCATAGACT
>JBBSOG010000649.1:0-2596 GCA_038259985.1 Cytophagales bacterium | reverse complement strand
GAAGACCTGAATGTACTTGCCAATTACATAGACAACGGACTGATTAAACCAATCATTGATAAGGTATATAACTACGATGAAATGCAGCAGGCCCAAAGGGATGCAGAAAAAGACCGAACTGTAGGAAAAAAGATAGTCAAAATCAACCCATCTACAGATCGTAGTATTTTAACGCCTTGAGGGAATCATAATCGGGATTGGGGGTAGGCATCTGTGCCCCTACTTCTTCTCTCCATATTTTTAGTTGGCTATACAGTTTTTCGGTTAAGTCCTTTCTCTCAACACTTAAGTCCTGGGTTTCCCCTAAGTCATTGGCCAGATCATAGAGTTCGGTATGCCCGTCTTCATGAAACTCAATGAGTTTGTAATCACCCTGCCGGACAGCACTATGCGGCTGTGAACCCCCTTCGTGATGGTGGGGATAATGCCAGTAAAGCGCCTCTCTGTTCAAACTTCCCGGCTCTGCTGATAACAGCGGTAAGATGCTTTTACCATCCTGATAAGCAGGGGTTTCTTCTTCACTCAGTAAGTCTTTAACCGTGGCAAAAATATCCATAGATATCACCGGCGCATCTACTACGCCTCTTACCCGATCAGTGTTGACGGGCTTCACGATCATGGGTACACGGGTTCCCCCTTCATAGGGTGAGCCTTTGCCAGAACGCAGAGGGTTATTAGAAGTAATATCCCAGAGGATCAGCCCTCCGTTATCGCTGGTAAAAAAGATCATGGTGTTGTCCATGATGGATAAACTGTCCAATAGATCCATCAGCCGACCCATGCTTTGGTCGGTGCTGCTCACCATCGCGGCATATTCGGGATTGTCATGCACCATGCCGTCTTTTATTTTGCCCTCATAATACTTAGTAAGGCTATCTTTTCCCTGGATAGGCGTATGCACCGCGTAGTGGTCAAAGTTAAGAAAGAAGGGCTGTGACTGGTTTTGCCTGATAAAGGACAACGCCTCATCCGTTAGGCGGTCTGTCAGGTACTCCCCTTCTTCTCCCCCTTCAAGGTACGGGATGGACTCCCGGTTTTTATTTTGATAAGGATAAAAATAAGAAGGCGGTGCTCCTTTACGATATCCCGCCACATTTACATCAAAGCCCTGGTGTTGTGGATAGTAGATCGTATCTTCCCCCAAGTGCCATTTGCCTACATGGGCAGTTTGATATCCCTTAGTTTTAAGATATTCCGCGATGGTTTCTTCCTCCAACGGAAGGTATTTTGTCCAATCGGGTACCTGTACTTTGGCATGCTCGTTGATACTTCCCGCAATCCAATCGGTGAGGTGAAGCCGTGCCGGATATTTGCCGCTCATAATCGTTGCCCGTGTAGGGGAACATACCGTACATGCCGAGTAAGCATTGGTAAACTTCACGCCCCGGGCAGCCAGTTGGTCAATGTTAGGCGTTTCGTAGAGATCGCTGCCATAGCAACCCAAATCCGTCCAGCCCAAATCATCTACCAAAAAGATAATAATATTAGGAGAAGTTGGCTCTTCTGGCTTTGGCTGACAGGAAGTTAAAAAAAAGATCAACAGAAACAACAGCAAGCGAGGAGAAGCTATGTTATGGGTCAATGATGTATAAGGAAGCATATTGTTTTCGTCAAAAATATATAATTGATTAAACATTTGAGCCCCTTTGATCAGAACTTTTCAGGTCATTTATAGCTGTACTTTAGCAGTTTACTAGTGGGAGGAAGTTTTCATTATACCCCTCAATTTTACTTGCCATAGAACGCTGAGATTAACTGCACTAGCTACTCAGGGCCCTTGGTAGTGCTAAAGTTTGGACATATCTTTGTCTTAGCGGGGTTTCTCTCAGAGAACCCGGAATGGAATTCCCCGCGTAGAGTGCACTCGCTTCATATCGTCCGCTCCACGCGTGGCGTTCCACGCGGGGCCACCCTGGCGGGGTAGCTTGCAGCTCAGACCCCGCTGAGACTATATTGTATGAGATGTGTCCAAGCAGTAGCCTTGGCAGTGACCCTGAGGGTAAGTAGAATCACTTGAAACTTGCCCTACACTAGGTGGTAGACTCCAGCTGACTTGTCAACTGAAGACTTTTTAGTAACAAAGTTGAGAATCTTTATTTAATCAAATGCAAATCTTTGCTTTTTAACACATTACCTGAAGGGGGGGAAGTTGTTTGCCTATTGTGTTAGCAACTGCCTTATTTTCTCCTTTTTCGGTCAATGAAGTAACGCAAAAGTTGAATTTGGCAAAGTCTAGGGAATTTGGTTCAATCAATGTTAATCCACCCAAGTTTAATTATAAACTTCAATTAATCCATATTCATGATTCTAATAAAAGATTGATTCTTCGTCAACAATTCTTTGTTGATGATAGTCGCTTTTATATAATTTGACTTGGCTGCCTACATAATCAATGAAAATTGAATTAATTAAGCGGCAATAACTCCCGAAAAAGAAAAGATAATCTTTTTTAATCCCGTGGATTCAAGTGATAAATGCAACTTTTCCTTCACTGTTGATTGCAAGAGCATAAACTTCATTAGGAGATTTGAACTCGAATCTTTTTCTAGGTCTATTGTTTAGTTTATCTACCGCCTGTTGGACGGCTATATTATTT
>JBBSOG010000648.1:0-2606 GCA_038259985.1 Cytophagales bacterium | reverse complement strand
TGTTGATTGAATACGGCCGTGCCGAAGAATATCTTTTCAATCAATACCTTCAAACGGGAGATGCATGGTATATCAACCATACCAATCCGGGTTTTAACCGGTCAAAGGAGTTCTTATCTAGCTGGAAGAAATTGTATGACTACAATACCGGCTTAGATGACAGTAAAAAACTCGTAGTACACGGAATTGACTTTGAAAGGGAACCCGGGCTTTCTGCCTCCCTGTACCAATTGTTATCGGCCTACAAAAGTAATCCACAAGTGGAAAGTTTAAGGGATTCCCTACGCATTCGCCTGGATACCATTAGCATTGAACGGCGCAATAAAGCCTATGTCTACTCCTTAAGAGAAAAGATCAAGGCTTTATCACTGCCAGGGGATGAAAACAAAAAAATGATTGACGAAATCATCAATAACGATTACTTTTTTGATTATTCGGTAGGCTCCAAGCGGGACAAGTATATGGCCAAAACTTTTTTGAACTGGATACTACTAACGAGGCATATTTAGGACAATTTGGCTTCGCCCATACCATGCTGGATAATGATAAAATGCTGACCGGCTATCTAAACAGTTTTGAAAAGTATCATGACAAGATACTGGTCATGAATATGCATTACGTGGATTCAGTGCATACCCACCCCTTTCAAGATATAAGCGATTGCCCAGTATTTATGTACCGCATTGACCCCTCCGATGATAAGCTTGGCGGATTTAGTAAACGGGGACAATGGGCGTTGATTCTTAGGGATCAGCAGGGCTATTCCCAGCAGGAATAAGTATGCTTTGGTTTTAGCACTTCAAAAAATTACAAAACTCAAAACCTAATCCCCAAACCCCAGTTCAGACATGAAAGCTCAGGTAAGTGCCTAGCCTGAAGCCTAGGAAGTAGAGCAGGACAGCAAAGGCAATGTAATTGGTTTGCCCGAAGGCTAACAAACCACCCATCATCACGCCCGCACCACCACATACTATGAGCAGACAGCTAAAATTGAGGGCAGACAATATCTTTCGCCGGCGCTCCGTGAGTACGCGCTTGCGGTTGCTCAGCCCCATATTGCCATAGATCATCGTTAGCCCTAAGAAAAAGGCAAAGGATAAAGCCAAACCGCCTATGCTGGAATGGTGCTGTGCTATTTCGTGGTAAGTAGCAATGTACCCACCTAATATAAAAACCAATACCATAAGCAAAATCCTGAACTTCTTCTCCATAAGCTAAATATTATCATGCACCGCTATTCACCGAGGGGCTGCATTCATAAGTGCTGCTGTTTAAGATAATAAAAAATAAATGGTTCAGCAGAAAACAATATGCTTTTCTATTCCTGCCATTAAGTCACTTGTTGCCAAAATACCACGGTGGCTGGGGTAGAACTCCCCGTTTTATCCTGACTGCTTTTTCTGCTCTCCAAAGTTGCGATTATAGTCAAAGTAGATAAAAACCTTTGATGCTACGCTTTAGGGTATATTTTTACAGAGAATTAGACATGCAATTATTCATTTGACTTATCGGTTCCGAAAATGGTAACCTTATTGTGTAATGTTGGCTATGGTACATGTTGAGATTAATGCCGGGGAAAGCCCCATCGTAGCAGCCGCGATCCATAACGGACATCAGATCAGGCCAGAATTACTACCTTATCTGAACTTAAAAGAATCTGAGCGTCTCCGGGAAGAAGACCCTTTCACTACTGAATGGCTGGAGATTTCTGACAACACCATCAAGGTACATAACTCCCGCTTTGAAGTAGACCTGAACCGTCCCCGTGAGAAAGCTGTGTATACCAAGCCTAAAGATAGCTGGGGATTACAAGTCTGGAAAGAAGAAGTACCCCCAGAGATCATAGAAAAATCACTAAATATTTACGATAACTTTTACCGGCAGATTGCCGACCATCTGGACCAGTTGCTGCTCAAACACGAATGGCTGGTGGTATATGATTTTCATTCTTATAACTTCCGCCGGGAAGGGGTAGACCGTTTCGCCAGCCCGGAAGAAAACCCGGAGATCAACATCGGTACCAGGAACATGGACCGCAAGCGATGGGCCCCGGTAGTAGAGACTTTACTAGAATGTTTCAATGAATATAATTTTGAGGGCAGGCATTTGGATGTTCGCGAAAATGTGAAGTTCAAAGGCGGCTACTTCAGCCAGTGGATTTATGAACACTATGGCGACAAGGTTTGTGTACTCGCGATAGAGGTGAAGAAGTTTTTTATGAACGAATGGACTGGAGAAGCTAACCAAGATCAACTGAACCACCTGAGAGAACTTTTTATTTCCTCTATGCTGCCCGTGCGCAAAGCTGCTGATCAACTATTTCAATCCAAGACAGCATGATAGAACAGGCATTTATTGATGCGGTATGTCGCTCAGTAATGAAGGGTAAAAGTGTTAATCGTCGCTTGCCCCAGGGCGGTAAGCTGGTGATAGACAAGCAATTGCCTTATCTCTGCGTGTACCGCTATGCGGAAACTGAAGATACCTACCTGTCTGGCTTGCTCAAGACCCAAGGTGCCTACATGATTGTCCGGCAAGACCTGGAAATATCTGAGTTGCTGTCCTGCCTTGCGGCTACTGCCTCGAATGCGTTTCATGCCTTTATG
>JBBSOG010000647.1:0-2609 GCA_038259985.1 Cytophagales bacterium | reverse complement strand
CGCCTGGAGGGAAATGGCCAAGCAAGTAGCCCACGAAATCAAAAACCCGCTGACCCCGATGAAACTCAGCCTGCAACATTTAAAACGAAAGTTGCAGATGGATTTTAAGCAAGGCATGAACGCCTACGAAGTAGAGGACATGGGCAAACCCTTTGACAACCTCTTGCACCAGATTGATACACTGAGTGATATTGCCAGTTCATTCTCCGATTTCGCCAAGATGCCTACGCCCAAGAGTGAGTATTTTGAGTTTTCTGCTTTGGTTCATAAAGTAGTAGGTTTATTTACCGAAGAATTTGGCGAGCATATCAAACTCACTATAGAAGACGGAAATTATCCGATCGTCAGCGACCAGCAACTCATGGGAAGAATATTGAGTAACCTAATCATCAATGCCAAGCAGTCCATTCCTAAAGAGCGTACCCCCAAGATTGATATACATTTGCAGCAGGTAGGCCGTGACAAACTCATCTTGAAAGTGAGCGATAATGGAACAGGCATCGCCAAAGAAATACAGCATAAAGTATTTTTGCCCAACTTCAGTACTAAATATGCTGGCTCGGGCATTGGTTTGGCTATTACCAAAAGAGGTATAGAACACGCGGGAGGGCGTATTGCTTTTGATACCCTGGAAGATAAGGGTACGACTTTTTTTATTGAACTACCTTTAGCGGTTGATGTGCAGGCAGTTACCTACAAAGAATGAGGCTTGAGAAAATATATATCACGCTCTTTATTTGCCTAAGCTCCATCAGTCTGTACGCGCAAAACATGGGGGAAAGCCCCTCCCTGGATGAGCGTTCCCTACACTTCACCACTTCTTTCGATTCTATCCAATTAGATTCCCTGAGCTTGGTTCCTGGCTCACTGCGTATGTTGAGGAACGGTGAGTTAATAAGCCCTGATAGCTATACTTACGATTTCAATACCCGATATCTGTATTTAGAAGACAGTCTTATTGCGCGGCAAGCAACTTGGCAGATCAATTACCGGGTTTTACCTTTTGATCTCAGCGCAACTCATGCCCACAAGAACCTGAGTATCTACGATTCCACGGCATTTTTTAAAGATATAAAAGCCCCAAATACCCTTGGCTTTAAATCTAAAGAAGAACTATTTGAAACGCCCCGTCTTCAGAAAAGCGGTAGTATCAGCCGGGGAATTTCCATCGGAAACCGGCAAAATGTCTTTCTCAATTCTTCGCTCAACTTACAACTGGAAGGAGCTTTGTCCGATGAACTCAATATCCGGGCATCTATCACCGATCAGAATATTCCTATCCAGCCGGACGGAAATACCCAGCAACTCCAGGATTTTGATAACATCTATATTGAATTGTACAATGATGATTTGTCTTTATTAGCCGGTGATGTGATCTTGCAGCAGGGCGGTAATTTATGGCAAGGAAATAACCGAACAGGCAGTGAATTGTCTACCAGCACTAACCAGCCTTATTTTCTGCGCTATCGCCGTAATGTACAAGGTGGAACGATTAAGACCAGTCACGCTTTTTCAAAAAATATCCAAAGTGAAACCCGCGCCGGATTCGCCCTGGCCAAAGGAAAGTTTGCCTCCATCACTTTGAATATACAAGAAGGTGTGCAGGGGCCGTACCAAATCAATTCGCCGGAGAACCAAAGCAGTGGAAATAGCAGTAACAGTCTGCTGCGTGCTTATTTTATGATCGCCAACAGTGAGAAAGTTTATCTGGATGGAAAACTGCTGGAAAGGGGTTATGATAAAGATTACACCATCAACTACAACCTCAGTGAAATCATCTTCACCAGCCGGGTTTTGCTCACCCGCTTTTCCCGGGTATACATAGATTTTGAGTATGCCGACCGAAGCTATAGCCGAAGTATCATTACCGCCAGCCATCGGCAGGACTTCAAGCGTATAAGTCTTTACACCCACTATTATCGTGAGAAAGATAACCCCAATCAGGCCCTGGGTTTTACCTTGAGTGATGAAGAAAAATTTCAACTACAGGAAGCAGGTGATGCCCTGGGAAATGCGCTAGTGCCTGCCGTAGATTCAGCCGTACATTTTCAGCAGGAACCTCAGTACCAAACCAACCGCAGCGCCGATGTGCCGGGCGTGGGCAACCTTTATCAAATATTTTACGACCGAAAGGATACCCTGGCAAATGGTGAAATTTTCCAGATTTATGATTTCGTAGGCAAAGCGGGGGATTTCAAAGTGGACTTTAGTTATGTGGGAGAAGGCAAAGGCAACTACCTCATCTCCGGTTCGGCAGTAAACAGCAAAGTTTACGAATGGATAGCTCCGTTAAACGGAAATGCTCGGGGCAGTTATGAACCAGTACGTTTGTTAGTCGCTCCCCGTAGCCAACAAATGATTGTGATGGGTGCAGAAGCAAATATCTCAGCCAAAGACCAGTTAGCTGTTGAATTGGCCTTCACCAAATATGACCAAAACGTGCTTTCTCCCAAGAATGCACAAGATGACCAGGGGCAGGGTGTTTTTGCAAAGTATAAGGGAAAAGATAGAAGGCTTTTCAACAGTGGGTATCACTGGGGCAGTGAGCTCAGCTACGAATTTCGGCAAAAACATTTCGTAGAAGTAGATCCCTACCGCAATATTGAATT
>JBBSOG010000646.1:0-2616 GCA_038259985.1 Cytophagales bacterium | reverse complement strand
TTAAGTGGAAAGTCCATCTTTGATAATTGTTTTCCTGTAAGTTAAACAAATTCGGGAATCCTATTTTCTGAACAGTATAGTAGTATCAAACTCTCCTCAGATGCTGAATAAGTATAAGGGCCTTTTTCGTCACAATCCTGCGTATTCACCTGATACATAAACTCCTTAGTTGTCCTCACGGTAATGAAATTCTGATCTCTTTTATCCAACGATAAACGGCCTGTCCTTTTGTCCCAGTTAATGCTGATTTCTTCGTTTATAAAACTGAAGTTTTGCCCTGAACTACCACTGTTAGAGGAATATGTAATCTCAAATTGATTTGTAGTCAGGTAATTCAGATCAGAGTTCATATCGTCGTAGCGAGAATTCAGAATATCAAAGACAGTCACTTCATCCGGAAACCTAGGCGTTTCAAAAGGATATTCCTCCCTACAAGCCATTAATAAGCCTCCCAATAATATTGATTTGGTTATGAGCTTGTTCATCTTATTCCTGTTATCATTCTTAAATTTTCGTTGTAATTCTTTGAAGAAGTGTTTTATCAATATTTCGTCATCCTAAGTAACGTTTAAGGCATTCTTCAATTGATATAGGTTTATTTACGTGCAAAAAAAAATAAGTAATTCACAATATATTTCCTAAAAAATTCATTTTTACTTCTTATTCAAATGAAAAAGTAAAAATACTCTAGTTCGCATAATAGATTGTGAATCTATTTTTTAACTAAAATAAATAATTTACCTTATATTTGATATGAATCTGGGATATATGCTTTTAGAAGTATTTGAAATTAATTGGATGAGTTCTTGCTTTTCCACACTTTTGCTAATGGTTTTGGTTGGCTGTTAGTGGGTGCTATGCTCACATTCCACTATTATAGCATGATGTCAAAAATTAAAGCTTAAGATTAAGAACATACCAAGACTTTAATAGCCCACACTTTTCGTCTTGCTGGTGCTTACCGCGTTGATGAAGCCTACGATTCCACCCAGAAGATGTGACTCCCAGGATACTCCGGTCTGCGTAGGTAGTACCCCATAAAACAAACCGCCGTAGATAAACATAATGAGTAGAGAAATGACCAGGGACTTAAAATCCTGGCGGAAGATGCCGAAAAAGATCAGGAAGGATGCCAGGCCGTAAATTAACCCACTGGCACCGATATGAAAAGCCGGACGCGCAAAAAGCCACACCAATACGCCCGTCAAAAAATAACATTGCAGGAAAACACGGGTGGCAATCCGGGAATAAAACATATACAACATCGTGCCTAGGAATAGCAATGGAATGGTGTTGGATGCCAGATGCCTGACCCCACCATGAAGTAGTGGCGCCGTTACAATACCAATAAGTCCTCTGATAGTCCTGGGCCAAATACCGAAAAGCGCAAGGTCTGTATGATAGGTATATTCAAAAAGCAATACTGCCCACATGATCATAATCAGCCGTGCCGGTACGATAATACTTCTACTGATACTCTGCATATATTAAGTAATCTTGCATAAGCAATAGTTTTCTTCGCTGTAAAAATGCCATAGTTAGCACTACAGGCTTGAAAAATAAAAGCACCCAACGTCGCCACGCCGGGCGTGGGTCGCTGATGTTTAATTTTCTTTTCCAGCCAGCGCATTGGGCTTTACATTGAGTTCTAAAAAAACCGGAAGATGGTCACTATAGCCTCCGTGATAGCGGAAGCCCTCGTAAGTCCGACTGGGTTTTACGCCTCCAAAGGCTTTATCGGTTTCCAACAACCAGTCTGGATGAAATACTTCTGCTTGCTGATTCTTGATATACCATATATTTCCTTGTAGCAAAGGTTTACTCACCCAAACATGATCAAAATGGCTCCAAATCCCCTGGTATTTATGTGTTCCGGAAAAGTCGCGGTTAGAAATAATCTGTAACGTAGAATCACGACCAGCCAAAAGTTTAAGGCTCAGATCTTCAGGCGTATCATTGAAATCACCGGTGATGATGATGGAAGCCTCAGGGTCCGCCAGCAAAAGCGAATCTACCGTTGCTCTCACTACCGAAGCAGCAAAATTTCTACGTTTTTCCGAAGCTTTTCCTCCTCCGTAGCGAGAAGGCCAATGGTTCACAAATAGATGAAAGTCATGTCCTTCTTTCCCTTGTGCTTTCAGATAAATGATATCCCGGGATTTAGCATAAGCGTCGTCGGGAAAATTCAGTTTAATGAAACTTGTGTCTATGATTTGAAGGCGTTCTGGCCGATACAAAACTGCCAGGTCTATGCCCCGCCGGTCTTCTGAATCTTGATGTATAATTTCATAACCTGCTCTCAACAAAGGGGTTTGCTCAATCAAATCACGCAATACCTTTTCGTTTTCAATCTCTGCCAAAGCGATTATTTCAGGGAATTTCCACTGCCCAGCGCCTATCAGGGTCTTATAAATACTGAACAACTTTTTTTGATACCTACCCCTGTTCCAGCCTCTCATGCTGTAGGGCAAAAACTCTTCATCATTGGTTAAGCTATCATCTTCGGTATCAAATAGGTTTTCCACGTTCCAAAAAATAAGCTGTACCGCTTCATCTTGGGAAGCGGTAACTCCCTGGGCATGAACGACACCAAAAATAGAGAAAAATATAATTACC
>JBBSOG010000645.1:0-2621 GCA_038259985.1 Cytophagales bacterium | reverse complement strand
CCACAAACTCCACATCTTCGTAACGGGTGACGGTATCCGTATGGATAGGGCAGACTGCCCCGGTCATCACTTCCAGACAGGCATGTTTGTCTTGGAGGGTGTGAGGAGTCGTACCCGCCACTTGTAAACTTTCTACCCACATCAGCCCGCCGTTTTGTGCTAGGTGTTGGAGGGAATCATATTGATAGGCGATGCCATCCATCGTCACCCGGTCAAAAGGGGGAAAGTCACGGTCGGCATCAATGCGCTCTTGCAGTGCTTTGCCCGGGCATTTTTCTAAGGCAAGGGTTTCATATTTGGGACTCAGCTTATGCTGCATTACCGTTTCAAAAGCCTGCTGTACATCAATCATGCGCGTATTAGGTTAGCTGTAGAGCAATGTTACTAAAGTAGTGGCGAAATAAAAAAGGTGCCCTGGAGCACCTTACTGAATTTTCAAAATATGTTAATCTATATATGCGTTTCCTTTAGGCAATAATGCTTACCGGGATAATTAATGCACACATTAATAATACGACTAATCTAATGATTGTCATCTTTACTTTGTCTTTACTGTTTATATCTTCCATAAAATTATATACGATGTTTATACAATATAGGGTTTAAATATAATGCCACGAAGTTCGTAAACTCCTATATTGGAGGTAAAAAGCCCTGTTTGATGCGTTATAAGGGACATTTAATTTTTCTGTATAGAGACTGACGGAAGCCCCTATACAAGATGTGTGCAATAATTTCCCAATAATGTGGAGTTTTTTGGTTATTGTTGACTGAAAACCCCTCTTTTTATATTTAAAACGATGCTTACTGAGTTTGGGAAGAGACAAACAGCGATTTATATTTAGCGTAAATCAGAAATTATGACAGAAGATAATCAGCGCCTCACCCATCTGGATGCCCAAAACCAACCTACGATGGTGGATGTGGGAGATAAGCAAGTGACGCAAAGGAGCGCTACCGCCCAGTGTATTGTAGTGCTGGGCAAAGAGATCATGCAGGAGCTTACCCAAAGCGGAAGCAGGGAGGAAATCTATAGCAAGAAAGGCCCGGTCTTCCAGACGGCGATCATTGCCGGAACGATGGCAGCCAAAAAGACCCATGAGCTGATCCCTTTCTGCCATCCCTTGCCCATAGAGAAGTGTAAGGTGCTGATCCATATTAATGAGGCTGAGGAAGTAGTGGTGGAATGTACGGTAGGCGTTACTTCCAAGACCGGCGTGGAGATGGAAGCCCTCACCGGGGCTAATGTAGCTGCCCTCACCATTTATGATATGTGCAAGGCCCTCTCCCACGACATTGTGATCAAAGACTGCAAGCTGATGGCGAAAAGCGGAGGCAAGCGGGATTTTAGGCGGGAATAAGAGGGTGGAAGGTTATAAGTTGAAAGTGAAAGGTTAAATTTAGGGTTTATCCCGGAGTTTTGAGAGATATTGGTCACTCGCTGGGAACTGAGGGTGTGCTTGGCGAGAGGGGAGAAATTGTATTTTGCGTAGAAATAGGCGGTAGCTTAGCTTCGGTGTTTCTTCGGTACTTGTTCGGTGATCCTTCGGCCTGCCTGTAGGCTGTACTTTTTGTACTTTTTGGGGAACAGGCGGCAAGGGTGGCTGCTTTTTTTAGCTGTGTTGGTGCCTTTATTAATACATAAACCATGCTTGGTTGTGGTGAATCCGCTGGGGTCAACCAATAAAGCATTTTGAACAGCTTTCTAACTCTTATTTCCAGAATCAAGGTGAGGTACAATGTGCCTTATTCCGTTTCCTCAATTGGTGAGACGCCGTCTCACTAATTAGATATTTGAGGAAAAAAAATCATAGATTGATTATCTGCACTGAAGAAGCCTTTATTTGTGCAGGTATAAATAATATGCACAAAAATCAAAAGAAATTGTGCATGAGAAGGGAAGGTGTACAGAAATTACTTCTTATTTATGTGCGTACTTTCAGAATAATCTGTACAGTATCCATTGCACGGCGAACCTGTCGTTCCAGTTACCGGTATCTCTTACCTGTTGTAGAGGTGGGTAGCAAATTTTATGAAATCTGATCTGCTAATTTGTCAGCATAGATGCCATATTCTTTTTCCGTAATAATCCTTTTCGGGGCTTCACTAGAATCAAGTATCTGCAAAGCCTTTTCATAGGCCGCAAATAGCTTTTTTTCCTGTGGGCGGGATACTAGCAAATCATATTGTAAATGCTCTTGCTCGGCTTTTGCTGTCAAGAAGTTCAACTTACCATACAGCAAAATAGATTTGTTATTTATACTGTCGCTATCAGATAAATCAAATCCTACTGATTTAATGAGGTTAGTAGATCCATTTTTCCATTGAAAGTCAAACTTCATAGCCGTCCGGTCAGATTCTATTACAACATCCCTGTTAATTTTATTAAATATATCCTTGCTTTTCTTTCTTAGGGACTGCTGAAAAGTCTTAATGATAAAACTTTCGTCGTGCTTGAAAATACGGTCTTCATCCGTCAGGTAATCAGAGAAATATAGCTTAAAATATTGATCAACTATGTAATCATTATTTATTCCTTCCAGCACACCTTGCTTTGTTTCTGAAAACTGTAATGCTGTGGCATCCTCAACCAAAAAATCTTGAGGGGTTATTTCATTGAT
>JBBSOG010000644.1:0-2653 GCA_038259985.1 Cytophagales bacterium | reverse complement strand
TTCATTATTTTTTCCTGGACGAAGCTTTTAATCAGCAGTACCAAGCTGACCTTCAGTTTCGTAATCTATTTTCTACCTTTTCGGTACTGGCTATTTTCATTGCCTGTTTAGGATTGTTTGCACTGGTGTCATATTCGGCTACTATCCGCATCAAGGAGATTGGCATCCGAAAAGTTTTCGGGGCGAGTATGTTCAACCTGATGGTCTTGCTCTCACGCGAATACATGATTCTGCTATTGATTGCCATCACGATGGCTGTTCCTGCCATTATTTTGGGAGGAAGTTTTTGGCTGGATCATTACGCCTACAAAACCGAGATCAGCTTTGACTTCTTTTTGCTTCCGGCACTCGTAATCATCGTAATTTCTCTTTTGACGGTGAGTTACCAAACCTATGCTACTGCCAAAACTAATCCTTCAAAATCCTTAAAAAACGAATGATGAAACGCATGTAAACTATCCCACTTCTCATATTTAGTTGAACTTTTAACATCAATGAATAGACCTTACTAAGATTTCACTTCTACTTTTTTCACACCTTTATTTTTTCACTAATCTGAAAGTTATCTTACATACAGGTAATTTTCATTTCTAAACGAAAGTACATTCATATTTTATAATAGTACTCTACATCATGCTCAAGCAAATTATAGTAATTAAATTTTTATTCAAGTTGTAGAAGAAACTTACCCGCGAGATAACAGAAAATTGAACTTTAGTTATTTTTTTTAGAACAAAAACACTTAATTAGTGTTTAATTAATATGAAATTAAGATAAACAAATATTATTCATCCTTAAAATTGTTTATATGCTATCACAATTAGTTTACGTTAGTGCCCGAAATACAAATTGTACTGAAGAAGAAATACAAAAAATTTTGGCAGCTTGTAAAAAAAATAACAAAGAAAAAGATGTTACCGGTGTACTTCTCTACTCCGACACGCATTTTGTACAATATCTGGAAGGGGAATATGGAAAGATATCCTCTTTATATGACAAAATTAAAGCCGATAGCAGACATAAAAATGCCATCATGATCAATACCGCCCCTATTAAAGAAAGGTCTTTTCCTAGTTGGCAAATGGGGGCCAAGAAGTTTGATAATTATGAAATTGAGTACCAGACAGCCCTGGACTCCTCGGAAAAAGATGCCTTCAAATATTTATTAACGGGCAAGGAGAAAGGAGATAACGCATATACGATCGGACTTATCAAAAAATTCTTCAAATAAAATTAGCTGGTGAATGGAAAACTTGATGTAGAACGCGTCAGGATATTAAACGGGGAATCTAAACACTCCCCGTTTTTTTTAATCTTACCAATTATGTATAGACCCATCGGGGCTAATGAGTATAGGATGTGGAAATTCGGGCTTGGCAGTAATTTCCATTACAAATGTAGCCTTTTTAGAGTCAAACTTTACCCCCAAACCTGGGCTGGGGTTCAGGTATAATTTTCCCTCCTTGAAATTAAGCATATCCTGGTTAAAATAATCGGGCTTTTCAATTTCACCCCCCGCCAACTCAATCAAACAACGGTTGGGACTGCTGGAACCCAGCACATGTACTAAAGCAGCAGTAGATAAAGGCCCGGTAAAATGGGGAATCATGCCTATATAATGTGTCTCGCACAGCGCTGCTATTTTCTTTAATTCCGAAATTCCTCCCGCATTGGGAAGCGTCACCCGGGAATAGTCAATCAAATGTTTTTCCATCAACACATTGATGTCCCACCGGTCCCCAAATTGCTCACCCACCGCTATCGGCACTGTAGTCATCTGGCGTATAGTATCATACACTTCCGGGTTTTCAGATCGGATAATATCTTCTACAAAATAAGGCTCCAGTTCTTCTATCGCTTTACATACTTTAATGGCTTCGGTCATATCAAAACGGGTGTGCAGGTCAATCGCCCAATTGCCCTGTCCCCCTACCGCTTTATCTATTCTTTGACAAAACTCAATCGTCTTATGCGCATTTTGATAAAAATCAAAGCGTTCCTCGCCGTTTCCACCGGTTGGGTTGATCCGGTAAGCACGAAAGCCAGCTTTGATACAATCCTGTGCCCTGCCTTCTTCGGTACTTGCGTTAGATGGCCGGAAGCCGGTAGCGTAGCATTCTACATAATCTCGGGTGGCACCGCCTAGCAAATCGTATACCGGTACACCGAGTGCTTTTCCTTTAATGTCCCAAAGTGCCATTTCCAAGGCGCCCAGCGCATGTATTTTTTCCCTGCCGGGAGGATAAAACATACCCCGATATACATACTGCCAGAGATGCTCTATCCGAAAAGGGTCTTCCCCAATCAGCATCTGGGCGCATTGCTCAATCATATCCTTTGATCCGCCTTCGCCAATACCAATAATCCCAGTGTCAGTTTCCACTTCTACGATTCCCCTGGCTTGGTTAAAAAGTGGTTTATTATAGCCAGGCGCACTATAATACCTGATTTTGGTAATTTTCATTTCCGAAGCTGAAGTCGCGGAGGTTGCAGATTTGACATTGAATAAAGGAAAAGCCGTGAGTGCTGCTGATCCCAACAATGAAGTTTTAAGGAAATTTCTTCTTTGCATAGTTTAGGTTGGTTGTAGTGATTTGTCTGGTAATTCCCAGCTATTGAAGCAATAAGATAATAAAAACCGCAGGAACTACCT
>JBBSOG010000643.1:0-2659 GCA_038259985.1 Cytophagales bacterium | reverse complement strand
CAAAGCATCCGGTCAGGTCAGTGACAGCCTGATACAAGAAGAGAAAAGGCAGAAACAACAAATTTCCCGCCTACGCCTGCAACTGATAGAATTGCAGGATTCTACTAAGCTCAGCAGCTTACAGCAGGAACTGAATGGTTACGAAATCTCACTGGCCGGCACATTCAAAGCCCTGCAAAAAGATGAGAAATTTTATCGGCTCAAATACCAACAAGACTCGGTGGATATCACTCAACTACAAGCCCATCTTCTGAGTAAAGATGATGCCCTGTTGGAATACTTTCTTGGTCAGGATAGTCTATATAGTTTTTTACTTACCCAAAACTCTTTTCTGATTAAGTCCCAAGCCATTGACACTGCTTTCTATAATGCTATTACCGCTATACAAGCCCAATTGTATGATTACCAGATGGGGCAGCCTTATGAACAAAGTGAGCAAGCTTTCATTTTATACCAAAAACTTATTGAACCTTTCGCCCAAGAGATCAAGTCCAAAAAGAGGCTAATCATTGTACCGGATGGACAATTGAATTACATTCCTTTTGAGATGCTCAATGATGATCCGGCTGCCAACCATTACCTGATTTTCAACCACTCTTTCAGTTATGCTTATTCTGCTTCCCTATTGGAAGAAGCCGTGAGCACCCGCAAGGCAAAAGAGTCCAATGCGATACTGGCTATGGCTCCTTTTGCCGGAGATGAGGAAGGCAATGTCCGTAGCAATGGTTTTAGTCTCTTATTCGGCTCTAAAGAAGAAGTGGAGAACATTGGGGGCAGTATTTACCTGGAAAACGAGGCTACCAAACGGCTGTTTCTGGAGTTAGTGAGTTCTTATGGCATTATCCATCTGGCTACCCACGCCAGCATCAGCGATGATGACCCACTGCAATCTTTCATTGCCTTTTATCCCAATGAAGGCGAAGCTTCTACTGGCTACCGGCTTTATACCCAGGAATTGTATAACCTACGTCTGGATAGTGTGAAACTGGTGGTCCTTAGTGCCTGTGAAGCGGGTAATGGCCAGTTGGTAAAAGGGGAAGGGATTATCAGTCTGGCCAGGGCATTTGCCTACGCAGGTTGCCCCAACATTATTACGACGCTCTGGAAAGCCCAGGACAAATCTACGGCTATCATCGCTTCCGACATACATGAATATCTCAAGAAAGGCTATTCCAAAGACCAGGCACTGCGCCAGGCTAAATTGGACTATTTGGCCTCAGAAGATATTCACCCCCTGCTGAAAACGCCTTATTACTGGGCTAATTTTATTTTTATCGGGGATACAGCGCCTATGTATGAGCGCTCGTATGGATGGTTGTGGTGGGCAATAGCATGCTTAATTATTATCTTGGGAGCGTTCTGGTTAATCAAGAAGACTATCTTTAAATCTTAGCAACTTCAACTTCCAGAGGAAAGGATAACTGATCAGGTGATCATAGTAAGCATAGTGATCATCCAGATTTTCTAAGATAGGGAGTGCTTCATCATACTCACGCTGACGGATGTAGGTCAGTGCCAGCTTATAAGAAGATTCCTGTTGTAAAAATTCATTCTCTCCCTCCTGATCATTAGCCAGAATTTGCTGATAAGTATTGATCGCCTCATCAAATTGATTGAGTTGGAGATAAGCCGCCGCCGCAAAATAGCTTTCTATCAGTGCAGGCGCTTTTAGGTCGGCATACAAATTGATTGTCTGCTCAAAATTATTTTGCTGGTAAGCATCCAGTAAGGCTGTTTGCGCAGTGGTTTCCCCTTTTCCCCGGGTGATGTCATTGCTAATATTAAGCTCCATATTGCTGGCGTACAAGCCTTCGGGGCTTACGGTGGCTGTCTGAATAGCCACAAATGATAAGCATACCAATACCAGTCCAGCGGCTACGCGATAACTATATTGGTAAAAAGACAGTCTTTTTTGCTTGGTCTGCTGTGGTTCGTCAGATACACTTTCATGAGTTAAATGCACATCGGTAGGGGTATTTATCGCATTTTCTTCAAGCATCTGCCCACGAATAGCCTGCACTTCACTCTTCAAACCGTAATGGCGAATGGCCTGACGGGCAATATCAGTGTTCTCAAAGGTTTCCCGAAGATTAGTATTCTGGGCGAGTTGATATTCAAAAGCTTTTTGCTCCTCATCGGCCATCTTCCCTTGCAGAAAGCGGTCTATTTTTTCAGCCCATTGTATTGCTTGATCATCCATTGACAAATAAACTTTTAAAATGTTGCTTCATTTCTTCATTAGCATCCAACAAGGCATGCATTTTTTTCATGCATTTATACTTCATATTACGGGCAATCTGTTCGTTTTCATAACCCATTTCCTGGTAAATGTCTTTCATGGGTAAATCCTGATAATAAAAAAGGGTAAGGATTTTTTTGCAGTTGTTTCCTAGCTGTGCTACCAGGGAAGCTACCTGTTGCTTCGCTTCGTTTTCGCGCAGGCTCACTTGCACACTTTCCTCTACTTTGGGGTTTTCGTCGTAGTACCTGCTTTCACGATGTAAAGCGCGGTGACGTCTTTTTAGTTCGTTAAGCCACAGGTTGCGCATGATGGCATATAGAAAAGTTTTGATCTTACTGTCCCCTCTGAACTTATCCTGTCTTATGGTCTCCATAAACACGACAATACATTCTTGAAAAGTATCCTCAGCATCCTGGT
>JBBSOG010000642.1:0-2661 GCA_038259985.1 Cytophagales bacterium | reverse complement strand
CTTAAAAATAAATCAGAATAATGTCTAATGACCTTCAACTTTTAACTCATTTTTCATTCCCCGGCCGGTGTTTCTGTTTCGCTGATGTATTGGTTGAGTTCTTCTATTTTCCAGGGCATCACTCTGCCTTGAGAAGTAAGCCTTGTTTTGCTCACCGTTCCCCGGCTAATGGCTCCGGCAGCATTGCCCCACTCATTACGAATGTAGGTGAGGATGGATGCAATAGAAGCATCGTCCAGGCTAGAGTGGGCAGGCATGACCGGCAGGATTTCAGGGGCATCATAAAGTTTTCCGCCAACTTCCAGTGGTCCTTCCAGGCCATGTAGTATGATGAGGGCCAGGCGCTTCTCGTCGCCAAGTACCCATTCAGAGCCTTCCAGCGGTGGAGCGAAGCGGTTCAATCCTGCCCCATCTGTGCTGTGGCAGCCAGCGCAGGTCGTAAGATAGTGCTGTCTGCCTAGGGCAAATTGCTGTAATTCTTCTTCGTTCAGTAGATTTTGTTTCACCTGCTGGCTGGTGTCGGCCATATGACCGGGCCACTCAAAGAGGGAAGCCAGCACAGCATAGTTGGAGGAGGCTTTTTGTTCTTCTTTTTTCAGTATCTCCGGGGCTGCTGCTAGCTTGATAGGTTTTGTTTTGCCCTGCTTGCCTTGGATAGAAATACTGGTAAGCAATGCTTTTTCTCGCCAGCTTATGTTGTTTTTATCCACATCCAGCATGTTGAGCAGGGCAGTCAGTTCGGCAGGCTCCCGCTTGTGAATGACCGCGGAAGTCAGCATTTCCAGAAAAATCGCTTTGGCGGGTTCCTGAGTTTTCCAATCAGGGGATTTCCATAAAGCTCGTAAGAATGAGAATTCCTGATCTTCCAAGCTGCTCAGTACTGCATCACGGATCAGGGGAGAATCACCGTATTGTTCGGTAATACTTGCCAGCAGGGGCTGGTTTACTTCTTCGCTCAGCACCTGGGCAGATAAGGCAGTTTGTAGAACAAACTCCGGAGAAGCATTTTGGGATACCCGGAGTAGTTTTTCTTCCAGCTTAATCCGCACTTTTGGATTTTCTTTCGCCATAGGTTCCAGTAGTCGGAGCGCATTGGCACTGATGAGGGGGCTTTTGTCTTCCAATAAGCTAAGCAGAAGCTCAGGGTTGAGTAATGCTAATCCTTCCAACGTCCATAGCGCATGAAAACGGCCCAGCGTGTGATCTCCCTGCAAAGCCAACTCAGTGAGCGGTTCTTCTGTGCTTTGGTCGTTTCTTTCAATCAGTAGTCGTTGCGCAATGTCCCGCTTCCAGCCATCGGCATCAGACAATTGGGCAATCAAGGTGGCTGTTGGAGCTTCGGAAAGTTTTTGAGGTTGCTTCGGCTTCCAGTCTTCTGGTACAATCCGCCAAATACGTCCCCGGTGAACAGGCAACACCAGCTTGCGTTCCAGGGTTTTTTCTTTCAAGTAGGGCGTAATGTATTTGCCGTGCTGCACCAGCCCGCGGTACATATCAGCAATGTACAATGCACCTTGTGGACCGGAAGTGATAGCTACCGGACGGAAGCGCTCGTCAGTAGAGGCCAGGAACTCTTGGCCGGGGTGCGGGTCAACGGCAAGGAGTTGCACACCATCTTCGGCCACCACGTTGCGCTTGATCAGATTGCCGGAAGGCTCGCAGACGAACACATTGCCGTAAAATGAACTCGGTAGCCCCGCTCCCCGGTAGTAGAAGGGGGAGCAAGCAGAAGTAAATTCCAGCAGGCGGCCTTCTTCATCCAAAGTGCCGGGAATGTATCCCCGATTGATGGCAGGGTTGGGACGGATGGGATAAATTCTCCGGTCTACAGTTAGTCCCTGGTCTATGCCAGTGGTAGGGGTATGGTTTTTATTTCTTGAAAGGTAATTGGGCGGAACCAGGTCCGCATGGAGTTGCGACCAGTTATAATTGTAATACAGTCTTCCCTCATCGTCGTGGCTGATGCCCCATTGTCCCCTGAATTCCGTACTGTCGCGCTGCCATTCACCATTGACCAACTGATAACGGAATCGGGATTTGGCATTGTAGTACCAGTTGTCAATGTCCCGCAGCAGGCCATTGCCGGAATGCTCGGGTAGGGGACTGCCCGCGTAATCAGGGTCAATGAGGGTTTTGGTGTCTGCCTTGAGGTCTCCATCCAGGTCCTGGGTGAGCCACAAAGCTTCATTTTCTGCCACCAGCGCCCCATTTTCTACCAGGGCAAGCGCGCGAGGCATGATCAGACTGTCCAGGTAGATAGTACTCTTGTCCATTTCCCCGTCATTGTCAGTGTCTTCCAGCACAGAAATCCGTCCGCTAGGCTGGTCTTCCCCATCTCCATCAATGTTGGTCATAAAACCCCGCATTTCTACTACCCACAATCTGCCGTCCGGGTCAAAGGTGATGACGACCGGATCTTGTACCATAGGTTCGGAGGCTACCAACTGTATTTTGAGGCCGGGTTCAAGCTGGAATGAAGCTAATTCTTCAGTCGGTGACTTTTCCGGAGAAGGGCCTTCATCAAATACGGATTGGCTTCCTGATTCTACGGAGCAGCCAGATAAACTGATGAGAGCGATACTAATAAGGTAGGTATAACAAACGAACTTAGGCATGAGATGAGTAGTAGCTTTAGGTGGCAGTGAATGAGTATAAGCTTAT
>JBBSOG010000641.1:0-2671 GCA_038259985.1 Cytophagales bacterium | reverse complement strand
TCTGCGCTGCGGGGGAATATGTTCATCATCCATCAAAGGGGGCATCATACCATTGGTGACGTAAATAGCGCCGTACATGATGGTGCCATGACCGGGATAGGTACAGACAAACGGATAGACATCTTCGTGTTGGGGGGCGGTAAAAGTAAAGCTATAGGACCCATCTGGCTTGAGCAGAGGCGTGGAGGCAAGTATCCATTTGGAATCGGGCACGAAATTTTTGTCCTGCCCCTCAGCGCCCATCTTCAGGGCCAAGTCCACGATTTCTTCCCGTTTGTCAGGCTCTGCAACCACCATATTGTGTACCATTTCATCGGTATTGATGAGGGTAATCCTGATGGTTTCTCCGGGTTTCATCTTGAAGCGTACCGTATCATATTGCAAGCCGGAAATAGCTTTGATGACCAGCTCTCGGGGAGGTTTATCACTGGCTTGCTGGAATCCAAAAGAAGAAAAGAAAACAATGCTTCCCAGTATGAAGGTAAAATATAGTAGATGGCTGAGGGATTTTTGCATGAACATTAGGTTGTTTAACTTACGCCTGCAATAGCGCTTCGCACTTCGTCAATTAACACGCTGAACATATGGGGGATAATATAAGAAAGATTAAGCGATTATTGCTAGTATCTCGGCTTGCATGCTATCCCCCTAGAGCAGTTGATGGATTTTAGCGTACTGCAATAACATAATCGTTTTGGCGTCTTTAATTTCGCCGCTGTTTATCATTTGTAATGCTTTTTCAAAGAGAAGTTCCAGCACTTCTATATCCTCTTCTTCTTCCACCCCACCCCCATCGTTTACTTTCATGTTTTTCGCGTATTCCGCTACAAAAAAGTGAAGAATTTCGGTGACAGAGCCGGGCGACATATAAGCTTCAAAAATTTTTCGCACATCGCTGAGTTGATAACCGGTTTCTTCTTCGGTCTCCCGCCTGATGCATGCTTCGGCATTGTCCTGGTCCAACAGTCCGGCACAGGCTTCTATCATCATGCCCGTAGGATTTTTATTGAGATAAGTAGGTAACCTAAACTGTCGGGTCAGGAGTACGGTAGCGGAGTCCTTATTATACAATAAAATGGTTGCGCCATTACCCCGGTCATAGGCTTCCCTGCTTTGAGCCTGCCAGCTTCCGTCTTTGTTTTGATAGTCGAAGGTGACTTTTCGTAAAGTGTACCAGTTGTCAGAGAGTACTTCAGTTTGTTTGATCTTTACTCTTTCGTTCATACTTATAGGAGATTAAGTTTGGGGAAATTTCTTTTCTATTCAACAGTAAGCATACAAACTTTTTTACTGGTCTGTAAACTTTTTAAGTGTTTGGATGACTTCTTTTTGGGTGGAACAGATGGATAGCAGCATGTTTTGGTATTTACCTTCTTCAGCCATGCTTTTCAGCAGTGGAAATATCGGCCTTTCGTGTTCCCAATAGTGTTGGTTAAGAAAAATCATAGGGCTGGCATAGCCAAAACTGAGATAATGGTTTTGGGTAGCATCCTGAAAGATTTCCTGAATAGTCCCGGCGTTGCCCGGCGCAAAGATCACCCCGCCTTTGGCCATGCTCAGCAAGCCATCTTCCCGCACACTATTGGCAAAGTACTTGGCGATGCGGGTGGCAAAAGGACTTGCCGGTTCATGGCCGTAATGCCAGGTAGGTATCCCTATGCTCTCATAGGATGAACTGGGATAGGCGTGCAGTACTTCAAAAGCCGTGTCCAGCCAGAGTTGGTGCTGATAAGCAGGTGCTTTAGACATGATCCTGATCGCTGTATCTACTGTACTGAGTGACCTGCCCGCCAGCCAGGCACCGAGATGCGTCGCTTCCATAGCTCCCGGGCCACCACCGGACACCATGAGATAGCCCATTTCGGTCAACTGTTTACTCAGGCGGGCTACCAGTCGGTAGTCTTCACTATCCCTGGACAGGTTGTGCCCTCCCATGATAGCGACGATTTTTTTCTCGTCAATGCCCTCCAGAAAATCATACAAAGCATTGGTCACCGAATGGTCATGAAGCCTGCGCGCCAGGGTTTCGCCGATGTCCAAAGAAACTTTGCCTTTCGCCAAGTAATGCCGATATACTTTTTGGTCAAAAGTGTTTTGATAAGTCTCCGGTTTGCCCTTTTCGTAGCCAGCGTACAGGATTTTTTTGTCATATAGCTTATTGATGTAGGGATTAAAGGGTACATCAAGGCGAGGGAAAATCAGGTTACTCTCCGGCAGGTATTTGAGTACGGTATCCGGGATGGTACAGCCCAAAAAAATGCAGCCCACAAAATTAGTTTGATGCACCAGGTCTTGTACCTCACTAAAATCAAGGCCCTGAAAAGCACATTTTTTTAGCACGGAGGTTTTGAGTAATAAATTTTTGAAAGCCGAGATGGATTCTACTTCCTGGTAATTCATTTATTTCTTCAGGGCTTGATCGGTTTGGTAATCTAACTTACCAGAAAACTAAGTGTTATTTATTCTAATTAAAACCCCCTTTAGTGTTTATATAAAAACCGCATTTAAACTGAGATAGCCCATATTGAAAAGCTAAACTGACAATAAATGATATTTTTTTATATAAAATTTTTATATAATGAACCATTTGTATATGTTTGTTGTAACAATATTGATAAAACGTTATCAATTTAAAAATGTAGGGTGATGAAACTGGCAGACATGCCCTCCT
>JBBSOG010000640.1:0-2691 GCA_038259985.1 Cytophagales bacterium | reverse complement strand
TGATGGCCGAAGTCTTTTTGCCTAAGCTGTAGTCAAACGAAGTCTGTAAAACGACTTCGTTAAGTCGTTCTGAAGATCATTTATTCCGTTATCACCCCCAATTCTGCGGCTTTCATTTCTTTGACGTCATCCAATACTTTTACCGCTACAAACTTCACAAAGCGCCCTGCTTTGACAGGAAAGTTAATCTGCTGCTCAATGGGATTGTTGCGGATGTTAGAGAACTCACCTTCTGCCACTGCCTTTCCCCAGATTTTGCCATCCTCACTGACATATACTTCATAATTAGACACAATACCTGTGGCATATCTGCTTTGATCCGGTAAATAGGTCAAACCTTTCAAGCGGTGACTATTGCCTAGGTCAATAATCCATTCGATAGGCATCGCGCTGGTTTTGGCACCCCAATAGGTAGAAGCTTTTCCATCCCAAATGGCGTTCACCTCTTCGATTTTACCTTTTGTTTGGATCAGTTTCCAATCAGCCTTGCCGATGTCAAAGTCAACCGAAGCAACCGGGCTGCTTTTCCCAGTTTGTGCATCTATGATGATGGCTTTCACCGTTCCTTTTTTTGCAAATGGAAAAGCTTCGGTATAAGTAGTAGATGAGGCAGTTGGCTTCTGTCCATCGGTCGTGTAGTACACTTTGGCATCCTGGTCGGGAGAGATAATTTCTACCACTCCTTCTTTATCTCTAAGCATCTGAGGTTCACTAAGTACTTTAGGCGCACGGTATAACGCAAGATTAGCGATGAGCGGACAAGCTTTTGAATCATTAATCGTGAAACGTACTTTGGAAACCTCCACATCGGGAAAACGAAGGATGCGTTTGTAACCGATGGTAGTTTCTTCTGCAATCATTTTCCATTGGCCATTCTGCCAGCCTTCTACGGTAAAGGCTTTTACCCTTTGGCCCAGCGGAATGTATTCCTGCACTAGAAAGCGGTTGATGAAAGTAGGCTTTCCCAAATCAATGGTCAGCGAAGCGGAAGTTACACCATCATCGGTAGCCCAATACGTTTCAGGATCGTTATCATTTGCCTGATTGGCAGCATAATTAGCTTCGCCGTTCCTTACCTGGCTGGCTTCTACTTTTTGGTTCAGGGCAAGGTCATGGGCAAAATCTTTTTTGATCTGCTTGGCTAGTTGCATCACATGGGCTGAATCCTGCTCATGGATGAGCCCTCGGGTATCTACCGGAAAATTGAGCAGAAAAGTGCCATTACGGCCAATGCTATGGTAGTAAATATCTAGTAGTTCAGGCAAAGTTTTCACCTTATGGTCTTCAGAAGGGTGATAATACCAGCCGGGGCGGGTAGAGGTGTTCACCTCAGCCGGAAGCCAGTGCGTACCATCCTCATGGCCGGAGCGCAGTTCCAGATAATGGGGCCAGCCGGGCCAGGCTTCATCCCGGCGCAGTAGGCTCCAGTTGGTTTTGTTGGCAAACCCCTCTTCCGTACCTACCCAGCGTACATCAGGTCCAGCATCGCTGAAAAGCACCGCCATGGGCTGTAGTTCTCTTACGATCTTATAGGTGTTTTCCCAATCGTAATAGGTTTTATGGTCAATCTTACGTTCTTCATTGGCGCCACCGTAGTAGCCATCGCCTCCGTTGGCCCCATCAAACCAAACTTCAAAAATATCACCGTAATTGATCAATAGTTCTCTTAGCTGGTTTCTGAAATATGTGAGGTACTCAGGTTTGCTGTAATCAGGATGATTGCGGTCCCAGGGCGACAGGTAGACGCCCATCTCCAGGCCATATTCATCGCAGGCTTCCCGGAGTTCTTGCAGCACATCGCCTTCACCGTTTTTCCAGGGCGAGTTTTTGACTGAGTGTTCGGTATATTCTGAAGGCCAGAGACAAAAGCCGTCGTGATGCTTGGCAGTAAGAATAATCCCTTTCATCCCAGCATTCTTGGCTATTTTGGCCCACTGACGACAATCCAATTGCGTGGGGTTAAACAGCTCCGGTGATTCATCTCCATAGCCCCATTCTTTGTTGGTAAAGGTGTTCATGTTGAAATGTACAAAAGCATAGTATTCCAAATCCTGCCAGGCGAGTTGCCGCTCCGAAGGGAGAGGGCCATAAGGTTCGGGAGCCTGTGCTCGGAGGGAAAAAGAGAAACAAAGAAAGAAGTAGATGAACAAGCTTATTGGTTTCATAAACTGGTGTAGGGTGTAGGTCAAATGCCGTGGGGAAATTAGTGATTGGCTGCTAAAAAGCGAAATAAAGAGGAATGCTTAGCGGTGTTCTTTAACGCTTTGACCTGATATCTTTACTTTTAGTCAAATGTTGATGCGCGTAAGGTTTACTTTTTTAGATACATAAATGGCAAAGCTTGTTCAGTGAGTTTCCTTCCATCAATTTGTGTTCAAGCTGTTTTTGATAAAACTATTCTGGATGAATTATAACTAAAATTAGTTAAGTGCTATTTTATGCATATTCGTTTTTTTTGAAGTTCAACAATAAAATGCTCAAAACATATAGCCATACCCACCGATATTCACAATTGTCCCTAGAGTTTCGTTAAAAAAGACAAAATACTACGGGCGTATCTTACCCCGGCCCATCGCGCCACAACTTAATTCCCCTCTGCCTACCTTTCGCAAGAATTTAAAGAAAAAAGCTTCTGTCGGATGGCCCGTACACCGCAGTAGTTTTTTCCAAACCAAAAGTAAAAATGATGGT
>JBBSOG010000639.1:0-2721 GCA_038259985.1 Cytophagales bacterium | reverse complement strand
TATTGTCCGGTGAAAGCTTTGCCGAACTGGCAGAGGAATACTCTGAGGATCCCGGCTCAGCAGTAAAAGGTGGTGAACTCGGATTTATGGAAAGGGGACAGCTTGTTCCGGAATATGAAGCCACCGCCCTGAAAATGCAACCCGGAGAAATTTCTCAACCGGTAGAATCGCAGTTTGGTTTTCACCTCATACAATTAATAGAAAGGCGGGGAAATCGTTTTAACAGTCGGCATATCCTGATGAAACCAAACTCTTCCGATTTGGATATCACTAATGCCGAGGTATTCCTGGATAGTTTGCGTGACAGGATCATGAATGACACCTTAAATTTTGCCAAGGCGGCCAAAGAATACTCGGATGACAAAGAAACCGCTGGCAGTGGAGGATTTTTTATGAGCCAGGACGGCTCCAACCGGGTACCGACTGATGAAATTGATCCTGTGATATTTTTTACGGTTGATACCATGAAAATTAATGATATTACCCAGCCGTTGAAGTACCGTATGGTTGACGGAAAAGAGGCAGTGCGGATCTTGTTTTATAAAGACCGGACAAGGCCACATCAAGCGAACTTGAAAGAAGATTATCAGAAAATATATAATGCGGCACTCAATGAGCGGAAAACAGAAGCCCTTAGGATATGGTTTGATGATGCCCGTGATGAAGTATTCATTGATATTGACCCTGAATTTAGCCCTTGCAATATCAACGGGAGCATTTAAAATTAGCCTTTTGGCTATTTTTTTATAATTTCCATCAAAATATTTTTTCTACACCAAACTTTACTCCATGGATCAGCAGAACACGGAAATTCAACTGGCTGATAAGCTGCATGAAGATTTTCACACTTTAAAGGACGAAATCAGCAAAGTAGTTATCGGACAGGATGAAGTTGTTAAGTTATTGTTAACCTCCATTTTCTGTCAAGGCCATAGTTTGCTAGTGGGCGTACCGGGCCTAGCCAAAACATTGTTGATCCATACCATCGCTTCGGCAGTAAACCTGAGCTTCAACCGTATTCAGTTTACCCCTGACCTGATGCCCTCCGATATTTTGGGTGCTGAGACAATTGATAAAGACCGAAACTTCAGGTTTATCAAAGGCCCTATTTTCGCCAATATCATCCTGGCTGATGAAATTAACAGAACGCCCCCCAAGACGCAGGCGGCGCTGCTGGAAGCCATGCAGGAATATTCCGTCACAGTAGCTGGTGTACAATATCCATTAGAAAGGCCGTTTTACGTCCTCGCTACTCAAAACCCGATTGAACAGGAAGGTACTTATCCGTTGCCAGAAGCACAGCTAGACCGTTTTATGTTCAATATTCAATTGGATTATCCTGCCTACGCTTCTGAAGTGGATATTGTCAAGAATACTACTTCCGACAGAAATTATCAAGTACAGGAAATACTTAGCGGGGAACAAATTGTTGCTTATCAACATCTGATCCGGCGGGTGCCGGTAGCCGATAATGTCGTAGAATATGCTGTTACCCTGGTGCATAAGACCCGTCCCAATACTTCAGGTGCCAGTGATATGGCCAATGATTTTCTGGAATGGGGTGCCGGGCCGAGGGCATCACAGTTTTTGGTGCTGGCCGCTAAATGTAATGCCTTGCTCAAAGGCAAATATTCCCCGGATATTGAAGATGTACAGGCAGTCGCCAAACCAATTCTCCGTCACCGTATCGTCCGCAATTTTAAAGCAGAAGCCGAAGGAGTGAGTATTAGCAATATTATTGAGAAGATGTTGTAGGAAGGTGACTTGACCTATCTTACAAAAAAACCGGATGCTAGTTTTAGTATCCGGTTTTTTTATTCTTAAATCCCATCCTGATTGTAAATGCTGAGATAATTACCATCCAGATAAGTTTGATACTGGCGCAAAGGATATTGAGATATCCCTCCGCTGGGGTTTCCCTCAAAGTCGTACACCGAATTGCCACAGCCTTCCCGTAGGAACAGCCCGGAAGGGTCTACATAAATATAGGCACAAGCATCATCGGTGCGATAAGGGCTGGCTTTTTCAAAAGCACGATAAGTCGTGGCATTCTCGCGGTAAATGATGATTCCTTTATAACCTCCCAATATTTCCACATAACCCCTGTCCAGGCGAAGGGGAAGGTATTGCTGGTTGTTCAGGTTGATGGTGGTATCTACCAATACATAGGGAATGGGTGAAACCCAGTCTTGTTGGCAACTACTAAATCCCAGCAAAAGCGCAAGTATAAAACCTAATCCGAAAAACACATTTTTTTTAGCGTTTACCATACAATTATTTGATTGCCTTGACATGATACCTAACCAACGCAAGCATTGACTAAAATGTATCAGTTGAACTGAGAAAATTGCTTAAGAAAACGGATATCATTTTCGGTGAATAAGCGCAAATCCTTGATCTGATACTTGATCATCGCGATGCGTTCAATGCCCATTCCGAAGGCAAATCCGGTGTATTTCTGGGCATCTATGCCGCAACTTTCTAACACTGCCGGGTCTACCATGCCGCAACCGCCAATCTCCAGCCAGCCGGTTCCTTTGGTAATTCTTTTATCCGCTTCCGATTCGTTTCCCCACCAGATATCCAGTTCGGCGCTAGGCTCCGTAAATGGGAAATAAGAGGGCCTCAGCCTAATGCGGGTTTCCGATCCAAATAGCTCCTTGGCAAAATGTAATAGAGTCTGTTTGAGATCGGTAAAACTGACATGGCTATCTACATATA
>JBBSOG010000638.1:0-2724 GCA_038259985.1 Cytophagales bacterium | reverse complement strand
CTATTTTTTCGCAGCTAATGCATTGCAGGCCATCTGGGGTAATTATAAAGGTATTGTCCTGGATATCTGAAGTGCTAAAACCATCACGGTAAAGTGTATTTCGGAGGATTAAATTCAATTCACGGTCCATCATAAAAGGCTGCTGATAAGGAATATACAGGATAACCTCTACCTCCTGATCCCTGAACTTCGCATCTTCATTGAAAGTAAAAGCGGGTGAAAAGCTGATGGTGGAATCTTCTACTTCCACATCATAAGATACCATCTGTGCATAGGCAATGGCTGTTTTACGGTTTCTTCCCCTCGCTTCAAATTGTTTTTCAATTTCAAAAACCTTTTCCTCGTGCCCCCTGAGTATGAGCCGGGGACGGGCAAAATCCTCACTATCGGGATAATTACCCAAGGTAAGTATGACGGTGGTTCCGCTGAGGTCAAAAGTTTCGTTGGTCGTGTACCTACCTCTTTCCCTAAAATCCATCACCACCTGGGGTACAGTAATGCTCAAACCAACTAGGGCAAAAAACCATAATCCAAATGCGCTCCAGCCTACGGTGGAACTTATTAATTTCTTCTTAACAATAATGGCTATGCCCGCGATAATCAAAGCTACTGCCGGAATAAAGACAGCAACAAACGCAAATACGGATGCAGTAGCAGGGATACTTTCTTGAAGTAATCTCAGGGGAAATTCTCCATCAATCACCGGATCAAAAGATGAAAGTCCTAACAATAGGCCTCCTGAAACCAATAAGCTAAAAACAAATCCACCACCCAACAGGATCAGCAGCAGACCGGCAAAAACCCTGGCCAGATCACCTAACAATCCAAAGAAAGGCCCTATTGCTTTTCCGAGGGCATTGATCACGATGGCAATAAGACGGAAAGGAAACAGAATGATCTTGATCAACAGACTTTCCTCGCCATGCTCATCTACACTAAAGTTTTTTTTTATACTGGACTCAATGTTAGTCAAAGTTACCGGCTCACCCTTCATTTGCATCTTATCAGTAAGGGTTTTAGCCTCTGGAGTAATAATCCAGAGGATAATGTAAAGCAACAAGCCCGAGCCACCTAGGAAAATACTCAGCACAAACAACAATCGGATAACCGTGGGGTCTGTGCCAAAATAGGCGGCGATACCGCCCGAAACCCCGCCTATCACTTTGTCATCAGGATTCCGGAATAGTTTCTTGATCTTAGCATTTTGGCTCAGGGTACTATTGCCGGGCAGCACAATCCACATGATGATATAGGCCACCAGACTGATCGTTCCAAACGAAGCAAATGCATCAGCAAAGAAAAAGATCAAAAAGAGCAGGCGTATCCACAAGGGATCGGTCTTAAAATAGTGGGCTATCCCCGCCGCTACCCCGCCGAGTACTTTGCGGTTAACATCTCGGTAAAGCCGCCTACGTCCGTAAGTTTCCTCATCTTCAAAGATTTCGGAAGTTTGCTCGTAGCTGGTACGGTAAGAAGTATCTTCGTCCATCGCTTCTGCTGCCGCAAAATCTTCTACACTACCCATCGTCTTGATGACCCCATCCACATCTTCGCGGGTGATCACTTGTTTACTATTACTGAGTTTAGAGAGAAAAATCTCGGCGATTCTGCTTTCTATATCGTCAGTGATTTCTTTACTATCCTCATATGTAGAAAAATAGCGGCCTATGGATTCCAGATAACTCTTTAACAGCTCATAGCCGTCTTCCTCCACATGAAAGATGATACCACTTATGTTGATGCTGATATTCTTTTTCATGTCAGACTTCTTTTACGGTTTCTTTTGATGTGTATTGGAAATAATTTGATGCGTTGAGTTCATCAACTCCTGCCAGGTGTCTCCTAGTTGAACCAGAAACTCCCGGCCCGTCTCGGTCAGTTTGTAATACTTGCGTGGCGGCCCCGAAGTGGACTCTACCCAGTGATAATCTACCAAGCCGGCTTTTCGCAAGCGGGTCAATAACGGATACAGTGTTCCTTCTACCACCATAATCCTGGCCGAAGTAAGTTCTTCCAGCATATCTGATGCGTAGACCTCCCCGCGGGAGATGATGTGTAGGATGCAGTATTCCAGAATACCTTTCCGCATCTGCACCTGTGTATTCTCAATTTTCATATTTCAATTGATTTTCTGTGCGTTTTCCCCGGTGAATATCTTTTTGACCGTATTATTCTGGCCAGGCTTCTCGGTGGTCACATAACACCTACCCAAGTCAATGGCCTGGGTAGGGATATGCTTTTGGGTTAACATTATATTCATGTGCAAATCTATCATATAGTACTATGTTATACAAGGTATCTTGCGTTTTTGTTTCACTTTGCGGAAAATCTTTTTATCAAATCTGAGACTAACTCATGTAAACACTTAACAATCAGTCAATTGCTAAAAAAATGGTACGAAATATAATTTCTTATCATTTTTTTAGATGAGAGTGGTGGTTTACAACACAGAATTAGATCAACTACAACACTTTGGAATCTTACAGGCAGGCAACATACGTGGATAAATACTGAAAATTACTTATTATGCCAGTAAAGAAATGATGTTCACTTTGCACAATTATTTTCGGGCAGCATGTATAATTCCGTGGATTCAAGTGATAAATGCAACTTTTCCTTCACTGTTGATTGCAAGAGCATAAACTTCATTAGGAGATTTGAACTCGAATCTTTTTCTAGGTCTATTGTTTAGTTTATCTACCGCCTGTTGGACGGCTATATTAT
>JBBSOG010000637.1:0-2727 GCA_038259985.1 Cytophagales bacterium | reverse complement strand
CTATAACCTCCGTATACATTAAAATCTTCAGTTTTATGGCTGAGCCTTAGATTGGTACTAAGCCGGTTGTTTGTTCCAACAGTAACTTCTGCTTTAGCATCTGTACCCTGGTCTTCTCCACGCTTAAGCTGTATGTTAAGTACACCACCAGCCCCTTGGGCATCGTACTTAGCGTTGGGGTTGTTGACTATTTTGAGCTCTTCAATAGCACTGGCAGGGATTTGCTCCAAGTCAGAGGCGAGTGCTGAATTTCTTCCATCAATCAGTACATTGGTTCCGCTGCTACCACGAATGGTCACCGTACCATCCTGGCTCACATTTACTGAAGGTGTGTTTCTTAGAACATCCAGCAAGCTTCCCCCCACATTGGAGATCGTTTGATCAGGCTTAACACTTAATCCTTCCAGGTCAGTAGTTACTGTCCTGCGTATTTTTTGGCTTTCAATCACCACTTCTTCTAGTTGCTTAGTACCTGCACTCAGGAAAATTTTTCCCAACTTTACCACTTTTCCTCCCACAGTAATATCTTCTATGCTTTTATTTTCATAGCCTACAAACACTATTTCCATTCTATAATCACCGGGTTCCGCTTTAATGTTAAACTTCCCATTTTCTTTGGTGACGCCTCCAGCATAGGGGGTTTCACTATTGGGTTGATATAGTGCCACCTGGGCAAAAGGAACAGCCTTATTGCTTGCCTGGTCAATTACTTTCCCGGTTACTTGAATTTGATCCTGTGCGCTTAACTGAGTACTGAAGCACAAAAAGAGAAAAATGAGTGAATATCTATACATAAAAATGGGTTATCGCTTAAAAAATTGTTTAACGTTTGCTTATATAAGTTTAAACGATCTAGCCATTGGCATGTTTACGAGTTCGTAGATTGACAACCTGATTTTGTAGAATATATGTGCAGAAGATAGTCTATTTTACAAAAAATTAGATAAGAATTAATTTTTTGCTGGTGTTTTTCTCCGGTTTGGAAAATCTTTTTTTCTAAAATAATGCACGCAACATTACGCTACCCGAATGAATTGTGGGCCTTTCTTCAGACTTCCTTCCGTAGTAGTTAAGTGCTAATTGTAAGCCTTCCAGGATTTGCTGTTGCCAGTTGATAGTCCACCGCATATTTGCACCGGCATTCAGGCCATCCAGCATTTCGTAGGCAATAGGCGTATTTTCTTCCCCTTCATAAAGGATGTCAATGTATTCCAGTGTAGCGTTTATACTATGCTTCATCAGTTTGTTGACGCGAAGGTCCAAACCCATAATATGTTGCTGGGAAAACTCACCTGATTGTTCGCTTTCTTCGGCCAAACGGTTCTGCTTATTTTCATAAGTATACTTGGCGGCAATCCGGGCGTTCATACTGGGCTGCCAGGAAAGCTCCGGCCATAGTTTGTAATAATCTATATGAAAATTCCGTCCCTGCTGCTGATTGATTTCCAACCTCTGGATTTCCTCTCCTCTTTCACCCTGCCAGCGTAGTCCCCAATGCCGGTTGAGGTTCCAGCGAAGCCCCAGCAGGTGTGCCATTTGTAATCGTTCTTCAAATCCACCATTCAGCAATTGCTTCCGCCGGTTATTTCGGATGCCTAACTCCGCGCCATGGGAAGTTTGTCGGCGGTTGAAAAACAAAGTGGAACGCAGGTTTTCGCGAATAGAAAGCAGATGTTCGTCATCGGTTGTTAACCAAGGGAGCATGCGCTGCGCCAAACTCTCATCGCTAAGACGTTTGTCAATGTTCCAGGCGGTGACATTAGAAAACCTGCCCAGAAAGTTACGGATACCATTTTTTTCCAGCCATTCGTAAGGAGGCTGAACATTCAACTGGTAATTAAAAGTATTGGTACAAGCCAGGATAAAATCGTTAGTAGGCACGAATACCCGGACATAATTACGTTCGTCAAAATATCGGGCTTCATAGAATTCGTAAATCTCTTCTATCCCATTTTCATTATCGTCCCGCCAAGTGTAAGTGCCCTCTCCCACCGGCACCCTGACGTATACGAACTCCCGCTTAGGCTCCCGTCCATTGGCCAGGCTATAATGCAAGTCGGAACTGATCGCGCCATTGGCAAATGTCCCTGCCCAGTTTAGCTGTCCCATTAGGGTATTGGCCTGCGCCTGGGTCAAGTAATTACCGGAGAAAAGGGAGTCATTCATGATATCAAGTTGGCGGTAAGCCAATTGCACATTCAGTTGATGGTTTTCAAAGATGGGTAAAGCGGCAGTAGCCGTTAAAGTCTGCGCCAAATCACTTTGTCTTAACGCACCACCGAACGGCAAAAAATCCTTTCTGATACTGTAGTCCAGTTGAAAGTTTCCCTGAAGGCTATCCCCGCTGCGGACATAAAATAAATGTTCCTCAAAATTCATGGAAGAAAAGGTGACTGAATCAGCTCCGGCGAGCGTTTGATGGTTCTTATCTACCCGATAGGTATATCCGGGACGCATATATTTCCCCCGGTGGTGGGCATCAACAGAAAACCTTTGCCATCTTGCCTGGGTGTCAAAGTGACGGCTTTGCATCATGAAAGTCTGCCCACTCCACTGTATTTTGCCCAGCGACTTTGTGGCATCAATGCGGTGTTGCGTTCCTTGCAAAGCTTCCCCTTTCTGCCGATTCGTCCATTGATATCTTATCTGGTTGAGGGCATCTTTTTCCAAATACAGCTTAGAGTTCAGAATATGGTCATCATTGCGTTGGCTGCTATCATTTGGATT
>JBBSOG010000636.1:0-2734 GCA_038259985.1 Cytophagales bacterium | reverse complement strand
TTTTTGCTTCTTCTTTTTCAAGCGCTTAGCCACTTCGGCAATCATAAAACCTCCGATACGGTTGTCTAACGCCCTACCTACAAAATAGCGGTCGTTGAGCTCCATAAACTCATCTTCAAAGGTGATGACCGAACCTACATGTACTCCTTTTTCCAGTACTTCGTCCCTAGAACTACAACCACAGTCAATGAAAATATTTTTTAATGTAGGCGCTTCTTCTTTGTCGTTGTCCCGAACGTGAATGGCTGGCCAGCCGAAAACACCTTTGACAATTCCTTTTTTGGTATGGATGTTTACCCTTTTGGAAGGGGCAATCTGATGGTCGGAGCCACCGTTGCGGCGCACATAGATAAAACCTTCATCGTTGATATAATTGACAAACCAACTGATCTCATCAGCATGGGCTTCAATAACTACCTTGTATTTTGCTTTAGGATTGATGACGGCGACGGCAGAGCCATATACGTCGGTGAAATATTCGTCAGAATATGGTTTCATATAATCTAGCCAAAGCTGCTGGCCGGATGATTCAAAACCTGTGGGGGAGGCATTATTCAAATATTTTACTAAAAACTCTTTACTATCCTTATCCATACATGGGGTTTATTATAAAAGTGGGTTTTTGTCTGCTGACCGAGATGTACAGCATCATTTCTGTTTAGGAAGACAAAGCTACAAAACATGGAAGGAAAAGAATAACTGTTGGAAGAGATTAGGCGGGAATAAGCTTTTCAAAAGTCTTAATCTTCCTATTTATGCATGTGATAAAGCATCAGTGAAGTAGGCGCAGGTAATGCCCCTTCCCGGGGTAGGTCGCGGTTGCGGTCCAGGGTTTCCCAGCGCAGGGTAAAATTATCCCCTTCAGCCGTTTGCTCAGTCAGCAGGTTAACTTTCATTCCTGGAAAAGCCGAGCGGGTCTTTTCCAAATCTTCGGGATAGCCTTTATCTACCGGTAGTTCTTTTATCACAGAAAGGCTTTCTTCATCCAGCAGAAATTTTTGCATGCCCAATGTGTCTATCCAATATTGTTGGGTAAGTTGTCCTTGTTCTACGGCAACAGGAAAAACTTTTACCCGGCTATTGAGCGAACCTCTGCCGCCAAAATCCCAGCGAAAATTCCAGTTAGTGGCTTGATAAATATTCCAGTTTTCACCTTCTTTTCTGGCATTGAAAACCTGGGTATTTCCATCTGCACCGAATTTATGGTGAGTGATAACCAAGTGGTCGTTTTGGTCAAAACCAATCTTGGTATTTCCATTGATCATGCCCTGTTCAACGGGTACCGGGTCAATGATCTCACCATTTTCAAGCGTGATGGGTAGAGGCTGAGGTGTGCCATCACTTTGCTCCCAATGCACCAAATCCCTACTTTTGGCGTAGGAGATATCATGATTGGTTTCAGCATCGGGCGTTTCCCGCCATACCCAGATCAGGTGATAATAATCATCCGGGCCAAGCACCGGGCCATGCAGGTAAGCATTTCTTTCGCCTTTTCCATCCATTAGGGGTTCATCCAGCAAGCGAGCCCACCGCTGTGTGCCCGGATTGTAGCGGTTGTAGATTTGGTTACCATTACCGCTGCCCCCATCCCGATACGTAAAGATAAGATCACCTTCCGGTGAAGGGAAGAAGTTAGGATAGGTAGCCCGGCTTTCAAGATTTCCGATCAATTGCTTTTTTCGCTCCAGGCTAGCTACATCATGAGGTTTGCTGGCCTGAAAATACACCAGACTATCTACATGCATATTGCCGGATACATGCAAATGACCTTTACCGTCCAATGCCATGGAGATGTAATTATGTGAATCCCAGCCTATGATTTCCGATAATTTTTTCTTCTTCCATTTCTCTTCTCCAAGCTGGCGTTGCGCTACCGTCATCACCCGCGCACTATCATAGTATGCCACAAACTGATGCGGTGGTTCGGTGAGCAAAGCAAAGTTTACCGGATGTCCTGACCATACTTCATCAATGTACAGGGAATCTATTTGTTTGGCAGAAGAAATCGTTTCCAGGCTAGTAGCAGGTGTATTGCAGAATGATAACAGAAGGGTAAAACCAAGAGAGAGTAAGGCAAAGAATTTTTGATAAGTAGGCATAGCGATAAATCTAATCAGTTCAAAAGTAATACGCTGATAAAATATAAAAAAGTTAGGGTATGATGATTTATCGTACCCTAACTTTATAGTTTATCAAAAAAGATTAGGCCAACATTCCATGCGGGTCAATCACGAATTTGGTGGCTGCCCCTTTGTCAAAATCCTTATATCCGCCGGGTGCTTCGTCCAGCGTGATGGTTTGTACATTTACTGCTTTCGCGATCTGTACTTTATCGTAGAGGATAGCCTGCATCAGTTGCCGGTGGTAGCGCATCACCGGACACTGACCGGTATGAAAAGAATGAGATTTGGCCCAGCCCAGCCCGATCCTGATGGTCAGGTTGCCTTCTTTTGCTGCTTCTGTTGCCGCACCAGGGTCACCGGTAACATATAAGCCGGGAATACCTATTCCCCCACCTGCACGGGTTACTTGCATGGCGGCATTGAGTACAGTAGCAGGATGTTCTTCGTTGGCATCATGGCCGTGGCCTTTGGCTTCAAAACCTACGCAATCTACTGCTGAATCCACCTCGTTGACGCCTAAAATTTGAGCAATCTGGTCTTCCAGCGTGGCTTCTTTCCTCAGATCTATGGTTTCACAACTAAAGCTCCTGGCTTGTTCTAGTCGTTCAGGG
>JBBSOG010000635.1:0-2736 GCA_038259985.1 Cytophagales bacterium | reverse complement strand
ATCATTTGTATCAGGCATACAGGAGAGCGATGATAGCGCTCCTTTTGATTTCGGTGGCAACCCTGACGATATCAGAAGAAGCCCGCAAAACTTTTCGGAATACACCTTGTCTACACCGTCCAAAGTGAGTGGTGGTTTTGCCTACTTCTTTGAAAAATACGGCTTTATTACGGCGGATGTAGAATATGTCAATTACGCAGCCAATAAATTTAGTTCTAGTGATTTCAATACCGGAGATGTGAATACCGAGATAGACAACATCATGAAATCGGTCATCAATTATAAAATAGGTGGGGAGTTTAGGTATGATATGTTCCGCTTGCGCCTGGGCTATGCCATGTATACTGATCCTACACAATACGTAGAAGATCCACTTAACAGAGATCGTCAGGTACTCTCTGGGGGCGTAGGGATCAGCACCTCAAAATTCTTCGCTGATTTGGCGGTAGTCAATACCCAGTTTGAAACTGACTTTTTCCCTTATCAGGGAGCTCAGTTCTTTCAAGGAGGCTTTGTTCAGTCAGAAAATAACATCACCAATGTCGTACTTTCGGTAGGCTTTAATTTTTAGCACCAGACGATTTAGCTTTCAAAGATATCAGGTGGATAATACGCTCCGGCGTGATATATTCACCTGATATTGCTATAGATGCCAGTTGATAAAAGGATATTCTGTGCCTAAATTTTTCGTCAAACGCTTCCACAAAATTTTCTGGGTCAATACCATGAAACAAAGGACGGACAGCAATCCCTTTCTTGGACATGCGGCGTACAATTTCGTGCGAAGGAATATCAATAAAAACGGTGATGCCAGATTGGTTCATGGCTTTCATATTCAGGTGAAAGCAGGGCGTTCCGCCACCAGTAGCCATCACAAAGCTTTCATTCTCGTGAATCAATTTGTCCAGCGTATCCCGCTCCAACTCACGAAAATAAGTCTCACCCTGTTGCAGAAATACTTCGCTGATTGGGATACGTGCCAGGCTTTCTATCTCAGTATCCAGGTCAATAAAAGGCAGCTCCATAAGCCGTGCAATTTGCTTGCCCAGTGTTGACTTCCCGGAGCCAGGCATACCTACTAAGAAAATTTTCATCATCTCAGGCTAGTTTTCTGATGTCAAGTCAGCTTGGATGAGTTCTTCCACCTTCCCCACATCAGGCACATCATTGTAATGCCATTTTCCCCTCACCACGCCGTCTTGTATTAATATGATGCCCGGATTAGAGCGTATAATTGTTTTGAGCACGGTAGCATCGGCAAAGTAATAGGGAATAGCCAATTGATATTCGTGCCGGAAATCTTCAAATATTTTTTCTCCCGAAGCAGTAAGGATGATGGGTTTTATCTGTAGTGTCAAAGATTTCACGAGCCTATTGATCTCCTCTATAGACTCGGTATTTGCTTTAAGCGCATCGTACATTACAATCAAAAGTTTGTTGCCTTCAAAGGTCTGTTCGGTAAAATCCCCTTCATCGTTCCATACACTATAATCCGTGATCTTAGGCTGCGCTTCAGGATTGAGCAAAATCATTTCCTTGAACTCATAGCCACCTTCACTGGGATAGTCGGTAAACTCCTCCTCTTTGCCGTCTTTAGTCATGATGTATTTATATTTCAGTTGGGCTGAAGGTTGCATCAAGCCAGGGATATTTGCCCCAACTTTGTACGCGCGGAAGTCAAGGTAAGGCAAATGCTGAATGGCAATGATCGCGCCCGCAATGTTGATCAGGGTGACAACACCGATGGTAATATCCGCTTTGGCATGGCCCAGAAAAGGCGTGGCCTGCTTACGATAAATAAAAAGTACGACAATAAGCACCAGCAAGATAATGTCCTTAATAAAAGACTCCCAGGGCGTAAGCTTGATAGCGTCACCAAAGCAACCACAATCCGTCACTTTGTTAAAGTAGGCAGAATAAAAAGTAAGAAAAGTAAAAAACACAATCAGGCCCAACAATATCCAGGCGGTAATACGCATGCGATAGTTGAGCAGGACGGCTATCCCTAAAACCACTTCCAGTACGCTCAGCAAGACAGAGAAAAAAAGCGCAGCGGGAACCAGATAAGTGAAGAAAGGGGCAAAATCGGTAGCAAAAACCTCAAAATATTCTTCTAGTTTAATTGCTGTACCTACCGGGTCATTTATCTTGATCAAACCGGAAAAGATAAATAAACCGCCAACCAATATGCGGGAAATCTGGATGATAATGTTCATGAAATTAAATTAATACACCAGCAAAGTTAAACTTGATCAGACACAAAACCACTTTTGATGAAAGCTTAATCATCCGGGCAGGTAAAGAGGATGTTTGTACGCTTTTTCAAATCACAAATTCCACACTAAATGCGTTACCAATAGTACTTTTAATCACTTATGTGAAAACATATACAATGTTTTAGGTATTACTATTATATAATCATCACCTTTTTTTTGTATGCGCTGACAACTTGACTATATTGAAATTAGTTTTGTTTTTTCAGAATTATTTGCTATTTAAAATAAACGGGTACGAAAGTTGAGCGATACGAGGCTAAAAGGTAATCTATTTTCCTCTGAAAAAAGCCTGAATATTAGGGGAAATCTCATTGACCTGACATACCCCATCGTGATGGGAATACTCAATGTCACTCCCGATTCTTTTTTTGATGGAGGACGGTACGAAAAAAGTGATACCGTACTGCTCAGACAGGCGGAGAAAATACTCCAGGAGGGCGCGACGATCATTGACATAGGT
>JBBSOG010000634.1:0-2773 GCA_038259985.1 Cytophagales bacterium | reverse complement strand
GAAATCTGCCCGGGTATTGTCAGTTCTTCGTTTATACCAAATACACTCGTCTTCCAAAACAGTATCGTTCTGGTCAAAGCTGATTTGTTTCCAGGCGTCAAATTCAACCCGGGATAGTGAGCCATCAGGTAACACTGTCTTTATCAGGCGTCCCGGGGAATCATAATACAGAATGGGAGTTGCCCCGATTTCTACGAGTTGGGGGTCGTTTTCATACAAGAAATTGGTGCTAAAATAGGGCTCGTATTGCTTGACAGGATTGCCTTTGTTATTCAACACCGTTCGCCCATTACCCACCCACCGCAACTCAGGGCTGGTATCTTTTTGTTTTCGTGTGGCGTTTTCCATGTAATACGCTAACCCTGGTTCCGCTTGCACTTTGGCCATCGCCACATGGCCCAAACCATCGGAATATTCAAAACCCAATTGAATTTTGCTGGTGGGATTATCGGCAAAATGCTCCTCCCTGGTAATGGCAGCGACTACCGTAGGTTTTCCTGAACTTTTGTATGCGTCAAAATCATAGACAAAACGGACAGAGGCATGCTGCAACAAGCTATTACCTGCGTTTCTAAGTGGTTTGGTGTTTGTACTTTTGTAGGTGGCTGCGCCCAATAGTTGCGCAATAAGGGCAAGTTCAGCGGCTTCTGTATATTCCTTTAAGCTGGATAAATCATCCGCGGCTTTGATAATGTTTACTGTCGTTTGGGTAGCATCAGTATACTCTCCATTGCCTTCCACGGCCAATGCTTTCACCAGACCTAATTCATCTACTAAAACCGATGAAGGATTGGCATTGAGGTCAATCATGCGGGAGGGGGAAAGAGTGCGGTAATTGAAAACATCAATTTGTACTTTATTCTCAATAGCATCCTGGGTTGCTTTGATAAAAAGGTAGTAGCCATCGTTATTTCGGGTGCTGCCTGTGAACGTTTCTTTATCGTAGACGACAGTGGTAGTGGCGCCAAAAGGATCTTCAAAAGCAAGGGGTGAGAAAAAACGCTCCCTTACCTTAGTTACATTTTCTGCTGCATTTTCCTTAAAATGGGTAATACCCGAACGTATCCATAGGTTGCCATTGATGTTGGTATACTTTCCTTTGGTTTCGATAATACTACTCACCACAGCCCCATTCGCTTGCAGTTCAGTTCCGTCCTGTTTGGCAAAAATATCTTTCACCAGTTCGGGCTTATAAGCCAATTGATAAGCTTCATAAAGCAGTCCCAAGGTATCAAAAAGCCCAAAATTAAGGGGCGTCAACTCATCTTTAAGATACTTTGATTTTACGTGTTCAATCAACCGGCTTTGGGTACCTCCCGTTGCCGCTTTGTGGTAGCCAATTTCAGTAGCAACCGCTAAAACGTTTTCTAATTCATCTAAATGGAAAAGATCAGCAGCAGGTGTGATGCCCGTAATCTCATAGGTTTTTGTTTCATAGGGAAGTCGCAGCCGATAAGCATGGGGTAAGTCAATGTCTTTAAAATCCACTGCGCCATTATTGTATTTTGCCGAGGCATTTTGTGTATAGATAATATGGTTTTGGGTTTGTTCTTTTTTTGCAGCTTGAATGTTGGAATCAAATCCATTTTGCCATTGAGTTTTCTGAGCCGCGTCATTATTTAAAACGTCTTCCGAGAAATCAGAAATATTATCAGAGAGGTTTTGAAAATCTTCGTTGGCTTTCGCCTGTTTTCTTCTGTAAACCACAGCCGCACTTTCCAGTACATTTCCTAATTCATCTATCCTGGTATTGAGCGTATGTGCAATTCTTGGATCAGTTTCATCCCTTTCATATTGAATGGAAATAGCTTCGCTTTCCGTGACCAAAAAGACACCATGCCTGTTTTTATCCCTCGGCTGCAATAACTGAAGATTACAGTTATGGGTAGCCACCGAGTAAGGCTTCATCTGTAGCTTCAACGCATCATCCGCAGGGTTTTCGGGAGCATCCAGGGCAAATATTTCCTGTCTGAGTATCATGCCTTTGCAAGCCCTCAATGCCTCCCGGTATTCCTCTGCTGCAAGCGCTAGAATAGCCTCAGACAGTCTGACATCCTGAAGTTCAGGCTCCTTGATGGTCAAGCTATCCGATGGGAATCTTCTATTGTATGCCTGGTGCCAATATTCTTCTTTAAAATGCGTCAATATTCTTTCCCTGTCCAGAAAGGCGCCCGTATGAAACCAGGTTTTGGTCCATACTGGTTTTTGGTAGAAGGCTTCCTCTTTTTCCAACTGGCTGGTAGCATTGTTTCTACTCCATTCCGGATAATGTTCGGAGTCTGTCTGCTCCACCATGCCGAATCCTCTGAACTCCCGTTCAGGATGATCATAATAACCATGATGATACCGATACTCGCTGGTAAAACGAACATCGGTAATTTTTTCATCTACGATCAATTTGCTCACCACCTGCACTGGGAAAGGCAATTTGGTAATCCAGGGTTTACCCGCTAATTTGTCTTCTAAATAAAAATGCGTAGAGCTTTTGTATACAGTCGTGGTTTCTTTGCCAAAGTTATTTTTATAATGGATCAGTACGTGTGGCTTTTTGCTGTCCATCAGATCAATATAGCGCATGGGGGCATTCGCATAAGCGGGTAAGTCAGAAGACCATACGATGCAGGAAGTGCCGGTGCCCAGCAGATCAATCACAGAAAGCCGGGTGTGGCTATCGATGGGAAAAAAGGGTTCTATTTCATGGGCATCACTCCAGGCATTGCCACTCAGGTTAATAAATGCCTTAAACTTATTTTTACCCAGATAAATTAGATCG
>JBBSOG010000633.1:0-2778 GCA_038259985.1 Cytophagales bacterium | reverse complement strand
TTTCAGGAGACAAACTCTCTTCGCGCTACCGGTCACCCCGAACCGGTTCGCACATACCTACCCCAGGAATACCAACCACCGGAATGCCGGCCACCTTCCATCTTCACCAAGATAACCAACCTTATGTCAAACAGTCAAAGGAAGATAAATTGGAATCGTACCTCATCCACCTTTGTCTGTTTGGAACGGCTGGTTACGGCACTAGCGTGGGGGAAGGCCATCGTGGCGCGACTGGCAACGGTGGCCGATATTCCAGCACCCAGTCCTCTGGCCAATTTCTGATTTTTTTGTGGGGGAGAAACTGCCTACGGATTACGTTTCCGTGCCAACTTGTCATAAAATACGTGTTAAATTCGTTTATTTTGACTCACTTCACTGAAATTTTCTTCTTATAATCATATAAAAAGGCTCATTTTAGGCTTATTTACTTGATTTATTTATACTGAAATTACTAATAGACTTTAGTAAAATACGTACAATAGTTGTATATTGTATTATAATCAATCAGCAAGGTGCACCCCGGATTGAAGTTCATTTTACCTTATTTTCTAACACAAAATTTTAAAAGATCATGGCAAAAGTAAAAGACATTTCAGCGAATAGCAACGAGTCAGTTAACGACAACGCTACTGTTTTGGCAACTCCCAACTTTTTTAACAAAGGGCATGAGATACCCGAGAAACGAAACCAGTTTATGAAGATGGCCTACGGCAAAAACCGTTTCCGCTTTGTAGGTAACCCGGTTTCCGGTTTTATCTTTTTCGGCAAAGTTGAACGGGAGGACGGCACTGAGTCTAGTAAGCCCTACCGTAGACGCGAGGCAGAAGGCGAATTCTCCATAGAGGAAATGATCAACCGCAATGTTCGGATGAAAAAGGACGGGGAAATGGAAAACCAAAAGTATTTCATTGCCAGTTTGGTATACAATTACCAGAAGGAAAAGCTACAGGTGTTGGAGTTTACCCAAAAGTCCATCCTGAAAGCTTTAAAAAGCTATGTTGAAAGTGAGGAGTACGGACACCCTTCGGGTTATGACCTGACGGTAGAAAAGAAGGGAGAGGGATTAAATACTGATTACACGGTAGTCGTCAGCCCTCCCAAGCCGTTGTCAGCAGAGATTGAGGCAGCTTTAGGGGAAATCTCCTGTGACCTGGACAAAATCTTTGAAGGTGAGTATCCACTCGGGTAATATCCTTTGGGATAACCAAGTAGAATCTGTTTTCAAAAAGGGGAGGTATTATCGCCTCCCTACTTATCATTTCCTTTTCACAATCAAACCAAACCGTATCATGTTACCTAGAATCACAAATATCAAATCCTCCGCGATTGCCAAATTTCAAACTGAAACCAATAAGAAAATTAACAACCTTGTCCGGGTCATGGACATGGTGGAAGTCGTCAATGACGAAGGCGACAAAGCGATCGTTGCTGCTGCCATCCGGGAAGGCAAGCAATTGATCAAACAGGTAGGTGCCACCGGGGTGCCGGCCACCCGAAAAGCGATTACCACCCCCATGCAGGATGAAATCAAGAACTGGATTGGCCGGGAAAAAGAGTTAACTCAACCCATTGAACAAGCCATCCAAAAAGCGGATAGTTTGATTCAACAATTTAATGCCCGAATCACTGCCCAGCAGCAAGCCATGCTGGACAAGATAGCCCGAGAAGAACAGGAAAGGTTACAAAATGAAACCGCTAATGTTGAGCAAGTCCAGCAGGAAAGCCACTTCAGACGTCAAATTGCCCAAGCCCAACTCTGTACCGAAGGCATCCGCCACATCTGGACATTTGAAGTCCAAAACCTTTCCCAAGTGCCCCGCGAATATCTGATGCTGGACGAGCAGAAGATTCGCCAAGCTATCCGGGAAGGACAACGCGACATTTCCGGATTGTCCATCTTCCAAAAGCAGCAAACGGTTTATCGGTGAAGCTTGGAGGTTAGGGATTAGTCGGTTGGGGTTTGGTAAACGTAAATGAGCCAAACACCTTCCTTCTTCTTCTCTCTTCATTTTTCTCTGTCACAATCTATTGCCCATTGTTCATTGCTTCTTAATAAAAAAGCCAAGGGAATAACATTTCTATTTGCTCCAAACGCTAATCCCTAATCCTCCAATTCCCAACCCCCAAAGACCATGTCCTACTACCAACTCCAACGCATCAGCAATAGTGATCTGGGCATTGCTGAGCATATCCTCAGCAATACACCCTACCAAAAGCCGGAGGCCGCTTTTCGTTTGGGGGGTGCTTTCCATGAACTGCTTTTAGAGCCGGAGAAATTTCGCACCGAAAGCTGCCAGGATATAGACATCAGACTTATCTACCGGATGTACCGGACAGTACTTGCTAACCAATTCTGTAAAAGCTTGCTCAATGATTCTGAAAAAGAGAAAGTCATCCTATGGCAGGAGCCGGTCAGCGGGATTCTATGTAAGTGTAAACTGGATGTAATTGTTCGTCCCGAAACATACCACCCATCGGTGATAGATTTTAAGACGACTTCAACCACCAGCTTAGCCGCATTCATTCAAAGCTGCAACGAATATAATTACGATCGCCAAGCGGGTGGCCGCCCCATGGCCTTTTATGCCGATAGTATCAAAGCAAAACAGATCTGTCTGATCGGGGTAAGCAAGAAAGCCAAACGCCTGTTCTTTGTCCAGAAGTTTAGCAACAGCCAATTTATCGCTGAGGGACGAAGCAAGTACCAGCACCTGCTACAAAGAATCCATGACCTAGACCTGTTTGAAACGATCTACTACGAACGCAAAAACGGAAGCT
>JBBSOG010000632.1:0-2779 GCA_038259985.1 Cytophagales bacterium | reverse complement strand
TAGCTTCTGGGATATTCTGGAAGATCGAAAAGGAAATCTTTGGTACGGTACCAGGGATTCAGGTGTCTATTATTACAATGGCAAATCTTTTCAGCATTTTACCACAAAAGATGGACTTGCCAGTAATACAGCATTGCATATTTATGAAGATAAAGCTGGCATTATTTGGATCGGAGCAAGCCGTTACGATGGCAAAGCTTTTCGAAATTTTACCACAAAAGATGGATTTCCCAGTAACAGTATTCGTTTGCTCCTTGAAGACTCAACCGGCAAGCTTTGGTTTGGTGCACAAGGAGAAAATATGTTTGTTTATGATGGAAAAACATTTACTGTTTTAAAAAACAAAGATGGCAAAGCGTTTAACAACGTTTGGTCAATCATCGAAGATAAAAAAGGGAACATTTGGTTCGGTAACGTTGACGGTCTTTGGCGTTATGACGGCAGCACTTTTACACACGTATCGCAGAGAGGGGCCTATGCAATAATCCAAGATAAAAAAGGAAACATCTGGACTACTGGTGAAGTCAAACTCTATGGGAACGTCTCGGCACTATCCCGTTATGATGCAAAGTCCTTATACGATAAAACGCACACTGTAACCGAAATTAAGTCAGGAGGAATAATGGATTTTTTGGGGATATTGGAAGCTAACGATGGAAATATTTGGTTTGGCTCTGGAGGTGGGGTACATCGTTATGATGGAAAGACCATTACGGACTTTAAAAGTGCAGCAGGGCAGAAATAATTTGAATTGCCGATAATTTCAAGATAGAATTATGCTTCAGGCGGTACATTTATCAAAGGTAAAATGACTAGGGTTGATAAAAAGACACCTTAGTACATGAAGGAATATGTGATGCTATTGATGAGAAAGTATTTGATAAGTGATAAGAATAAAGTAACACCCTTTTCAGTCACCCCTAAATGGTTTTTGCCCCCAAGCAAGCGTATGCAATCGTTCAGGAACTACCCTTGCAATTTGTTAAAGCCCTCTACCCCCTTTTGAAATACCCATCAAACGGCCTGTCAAGCATTATTTCCTGATGCGGGGCTCTTTCCACTATGCTTTACACCATCGCGCATTGCAGAAATATACTTAAAATGAGGGTTTGAAGCAGTGCGCCTTGTGGCGCTATACTTAAAATGATGATTTTAACTACTGCGCCTCAAAGCGCAATACCCAAAAGCATGCTTTGCAGCAGTGCGCCTTGTGGCGCAGTCATTAAAAGCAAGGTTTGAACCACTGCGCACGGACGCACACTACCCAATGAATAGGTGTTCGTATAGCCCGCACCACGGCGCGGTACTACAGTAGCAGGGACTCAACCTGTGCGCAAGAAGGGAAGGATATGATAAGCTTGATAAGCTGTAATGCACCAAATGATTTAATGCTGACTTACTCAAACCCATATCGTCCTCTTCTGTGAAGAGGATGGATGAGACTGGCGATTGTATCGCCAATATTAAAAATAGTATTGAATGTCGCGTCTGGCCGACCGCGTCACAGACGCTAATCTCGTGAGTCCTCGTCTGGAGACGAGGACTATTTGAGAAAGTAGTATTGCATGCCGCATCAAAGATGAGGACTATTTGAGGATTGTAGCGCCAATCTCACCCTGATGACCTCTTGCTAGTCGTCTTCCATATCCAGCAGTTTGTCTATGCGGTAGATGGCATCGTCCAGGTGAATCCTGGTTTCACGGTCAGCGTTTCTGCGCAGGGCATTGCCGATGTCTTCTTTGAGCATATTCAGCTCTTCCCGCACGACAGCCCGGATATCTGACTGGCTGACATCTACTTCTGTCCAGCCGTAGTATTCCTTGAAGCTATCGGACATGCTGTCTAGCTCATTATTAAGCAGGTATTCCATTCTTTCCAGGTATGCCCGTTGCAAATTTCTCCGATAAGGGCCAATATTTCTTCCCAGGTAAATCTCCGACCAGATGCCATCCCGGAGGTCGTCCATCATGGCGAGCGCAGTATAGGCATCATCTCCATACAAAGCTTGTGCTTCCAGCAGACGGGCCAGGCGCTGTGGATGTAACAGGTCATTGAGAATGTTTTCCTGATAATTTCTAATCCGGTTTAGAATACCGGCATGCTCTATTCTGCTCAGGATTTCTTCATTGATCATCCAATTGGGCGTTTGAAAAGCATTTTCCAGCAGGAAATTCATAGCATTTTGCTGTTTGTCTTTATCTACGACTTCGTATACGCTCCCTTCCTGATCGTAAGTTTTGTAGTTTTCATATACACCACCTACAATTTTGGTGACATGTCCCATGTAGCGGTACCACTGTACGATGACTTGTTCATAAATCTCCGATAATTCATCATAAGTTTCATCTTCACGATAGGTCCATTCCATGAGTTCGGGAATAATCCTTTTCAGATTGGCCATCCCGTAGGTGCTGGCCTTTACCGCGTCATTGCCCAGGTCTTCGTTCTGTGAGCGGGGATCTATTTTCGCCCCGGTCTGGCGTCCATAAAAGTAAGCGGGATCATCAGCACGTTCCTTCACCCACTCATCCAATACTTCTTTAGCTTGTTCGGGAGTTTCAGCTTCTGGAAAATAGGTATAGCCCCACTTGATAGCCCAGTCATCGTACTCACCGATACCGGGAAAGAAGTTAGTCACTCCATCTTCCGGCTGGGCGATGTAGTTGAAACGTGCATAGTCCATGATGGAAGGAGCAGAACCATGATTTGCGGTAAAAGTGGGCGAACGCAGGGAATCTACCGGGTAGGCATAACTGGAACCCCAGTTGTGGGGCAATCC
>JBBSOG010000631.1:0-2782 GCA_038259985.1 Cytophagales bacterium | reverse complement strand
CAATCACATGAAAACCTTCGTTCATCGCCAGGGGGTTAGCGGCCTGTTCCGGTGCTTTGTCCCTCGTGATTTCCCGTATTTTTTCTTCTTTAGGCTCCGTTGGCACTTCATCCGCTGGTTTATCCTCTTTGGCGCCTACAGCGGAGAGGTTCCGAAAACTAGAAGGTGTATTACCATTATCAGCAGGTCTTGTCTCTTCTGCTGGTTTGTTGTCTGCAATAGTGTCAAACTTCAAATCCTGAAAATTATCCTCAGCTGCGGACTGTGGCTGCGATTTGCTTTCTCCTGCTATATCAGCTTGTTTGCCAGTAGCAGGAGAAATGATAAGGGCTTCTTCCGGTTTGGCTGCTTCGTTAGTATTGTTGAGGTTTTCATCAGCCTGCTGTGTTTCCGTTTGCTTGTTCTCAATCACGGTAGGCGGAGAACTTGCCTTTTTCCGGTCAGGAACAACTTTCACTTTCTTTTCTTTCTTTTGCCGCTTCTTTTTGCTTTTGGCGTGCTTTTCCAGTAGGGCTGCATCGGGGATGTCGTCAATCGTATTTTGGGTAGAAAGCCGGGGCTTTCTTTTCAATACTTCTTTTTTCTTACCGATCACCAATCCTAGTTGTACTTCATGAGTGCCAATGCCGTAGGTAGATATTTCGCTTCCCCCGCTGCTGTAAGCATAGCTAAATTTCAGGTTTTTTATCTTGACCCCGGCAGTACCGCTGATCCCGCTCTGCTGCTGGTATCCTCCACCTGCCCAGAAGGTATCGTTGAAGTAAAATATACCTAAGGCTTCCATTTGACTTACGCCATCTTTCGCATAGTGATAAAGCAACGTTGGCTCAAAAGCAGTGGTGCCTTCCTCATTGAGGCTAAAACGATAATGGGTGCTGAATATTAACCGGCTAAACTGATCAAAAGCTACATCACCGAAGCCTTCCACCAGTATAGGCGGTGGTACGAAAAGATGAGGCATGGCCACACTTAAGTTGAAGCCCCGGTTGTGGTAATGCAAACCAAAGCGTCCATCCAGGAAAGTACGGCTGTTGAGTGCGGACTGTAATATCAGGTCGTCACCGATATCCATGCCTGCCAGGTCATAACTGTGCATCCCGATTCCGGCAGAAAAGCCTGTTTTGAGAAAGTGTTCGTGTACGGAAGAAAGGGGAATCATGTAAGCTAAAGAAATGCGGATAGCGTTGTGCTTTAGGGCCCCCAAACGGTCATCAACAATATCGGCTCCCATAAAAACAGGGTTTGCATTGCCGATAGGCGAGTGAAAACTAAGCTGTGAACTGACTGGCGCGCCGTCTACACCCAGCCATTGCTGGCGATGGGTGAGATAAAAAACGGTATGTTTTTCGTAGCCTGCGTAGGCAGGGTTATACAGATACGGATTATTATAATAGTGCGTGAAAAACGGCAGACGTTGTGCATCTGCTTTGGCAGTATTGATGAGTACCCATAAAAATATAATGATAGCTTTTCTCATTGTGGTTGCATCCGGCATACTTTCTCAGAAGCAAAACTAGCAAAGATTATCAAGCTAAAATTTTGACTTATCCTCCGAACTTACCAATGAATTGTTCTGTCCAGAATTGAATAAAAACAAATTAGGGGATATTTTTTATTACTCAACCCGAAAAGCTTAGTTTTGAGCTGCTAAACATCTTCTATGGAACAAATAGTTAAAGAAGCCCCGTTCTTTACCAATGACGCTGTTGTTTTAGGTATCCTCATTTTAATCCTGGCTTTTGTCTTCCGTACTTCTGCCAGTGCAAATTCTTTCTGGCAAAAGCTTTACACTTATGTTCCCTCGGTGCTACTCTGCTATTTTATTCCTGCCATTCTCAACTCGCTCAATATCATTTCCGGGGAAGAATCACAGCTATACTTTGTGTCGTCCCGCTATCTGTTGCCTGCTAGTTTGGTGCTATTTACTTTAGGTATTGACATCAAAGCCATTTCCCGCCTAGGAGGTAAAGCAGTCATGATGTTTTTTGCCGGAACGATAGGGATAATCATTGGTGGCCCGCTGGCTATCCTGATCGTTTCCACATTTTCACCGGAAACGGTAGGTGGTGCAGGCCCTGATGCTGTGTGGCGCGGACTGACCACTATAGCTGGTAGCTGGATAGGGGGCGGCGCCAATCAAACGGCCATGCTGGAAGTATTCGGGGCGAGTAATACCCTTTTTTCAGCTGTGTTGGCGGTAGATATTATTGTGGCTAATCTATGGCTGGCCGTTTTGTTATACGGAAGTGGGCGAGCCGAAGCGATAGACAAATACTTTAAGGCAGATGCTTCGTCTATACATGATGTGAAAAAACAGGTAGAAGCCTATGCAGCCAGTATTGCCAAAATCCCCACTATAGCGGATACTATGACGATCCTGGCCATTGGATTTGGCCTTACGGGTTTCTCCCATTTCGCTGCGGATATCATTGCCCCTTTTTTGGAAACCAATTATCCGGTACTCAACAAATTTAGCCTCACTTCCGATTTTTTCTGGATCGTGGTGATCGCGACTACGGGGGGCTTAATTTTATCATTTACCAAAGCACGCCAATTGGAAGGCGCGGGCTCATCCCGCTTTGCCACCGTATTTTTATATGTGCTCATTGCCAGCATTGGTATGCAGATGGACATCACTACGGTGGTAAGCAATCCTGGATTGTTTATGGTCGGTGGGATATGGATTAGCATACATATCATCGTCATGCTGGTGGTAGCCAAGCTTATCAAAGCACCCTTCTTTTTTGTAGCGGTAGGGAGCCAGGCGAATGTAGGAGGGGCT
>JBBSOG010000630.1:0-2785 GCA_038259985.1 Cytophagales bacterium | reverse complement strand
GACCATCGGTGAACTAATCTCAGAGGTGTGGCTGTTCTGGCCCGCTATTTTTATCATTATCGGATTATCCCTGTTGTTGAGACATTCGCGGGAAAAAAAAACTGAAAATAGGGAAGGCTTCAGAAATCATGAATTCGGAGATGATTATTTTGAGGCATCCGCCATACTAAGTGGCAACAAAAGGATTGCGTACTCCAATCATTTCAGAGGCGGCAAAGTAACATCCGTATTTGGAGGTGTTGATGTAAACCTGCTCAATGCCCGGCTTGCACCCGGCAGGCATGAAATAGATGTTTTTGTACTATGTGGAGGAACGACGATCATCGTACCCAATGACTGGAATGTGAAACTGGACATTACGCCTATCGCCGGAGGAACTGACGATAAAAGGACTTTTCCCCAGACGTACATTCCTAATGCCGAGACGGAATTGATCATCACCGGGGTAGTGATCTTCGGGGGTATTGAACTCAAAAGTGCTTAGTGCTACACAATTTCTCAAAACTCGCTGATGGCATGTTTCAGTCGGGCCTTTTGGTAAAATTTTTTGATTTCATCGGCTAATTGTGTGATCTCCACCAGAAAACCATCGTGTCCATAGTCAGAATCAATAATTGATAAATGGGCATCTTTTACCTGGGCTGCCAAAAACTGTTGCTCACTGGCAGGAAAGAGAATGTCAGTGGATACGCCCAGAAAAAGTGAACTTGCTTTGACCTTTGCCAGTGCAACCTTCATGCTCTCCCGTCCCCGGGCTATATTGTGTGAGTCCATGGCTTTGGAAAGAATCCAGTAGGAAAAAGCATTGAACCTCCTTGCCAACTTATCCCCTTGGTACTGCTGGTATGAAGAGGCTTTGTAATGGTCTAATTTGTCATTGCTGGCTTCGCATTGGGTTTTCTGATATGTATTGTAATGACGATAAGAAAGCAAAGCGATGGAGCGTGCGGTAGCCATGCCTCTCAAACCCGCCCCTGGTTCATCTTGCTGCCAGGTCGGATCTTGCGCAATAGCCATTCTCTGCGATTCATTCAAAGCAATGCCCCAGGGGGAATGTTGGGCATTGGAACATAACTGAATCAAATGTTTGATGCGGTCAGGCTGCATAATCGCCCATTCCAGGGCATGTTGTCCACCTAGTGAACCACCAATCACCGTATGGATTTCTTCAATGCCCAAATGTTGTCTCAAAAGGTCAAAAGCATTTACCATGTCACGGTTGCTCAGCTGAGGAAAACTATGGTAAAATGGTTTTTTTGTCTCCGGATTCACCGAGAGAGGACCAGTAGATCCGTAGCAGGAGCCCGGCATATTGGCGCAGATAATAAAATATTCGTCTGGGTCATACAGCCTTCCTTTGCCAAATAAGCCTTCCCACCAATCCAAAAAATTGGAATTAGCAGTCAGCGCATGGCACACCCAGATCACATTATCCCTTGCAGTGTTGAGCTTACCAAAGGTAGAGTAACAAAGCTGAAAGCCGGGCAGTGTTTTGCCCGACTCCAGCTTCAATATTTCAGTATATTGAAAATAGTCTTCCGTATACATTGGCTATCTATACCAGTACAGTTTCATTAACTTGTTTGAATGCTAGCTTTAAATCGTCCTTAATATCATCAATGTGCTCTATGCCTACCGATATACGCAACTGGGTAGGATGCACCCCGGAACTGGCCTGCTCTTCTTCCGACAATTGGGAATGGGTAGTAGAAGCAGGATGGATGATCAGGGTCTTGGCATCGCCCACATTGGCCAGATGGCTTACCAGTTTCAGGCTGTTGACAAATTTCTTAGCTTTTTCTAGGTCACCTTTCAGTTTGAAAGTCAGCACACCGCCAAAACCTCGCTTCAAGTATTTTTTCGCCAGTTCGTGGTATTTGCTGGATTCCAGTCCGGGATAGTTAACACTTTCTACTTCAGGATGTTTTTCCAACCAACGCGCTAGTTCAAGGGCATTGCTTACTGTTCTGTCTACCCTCAGCGAGAGCGTTTCCAGTCCCTGAAGCAATAAGAATGAATTGAAAGGGCTGATCGCTGGGCCAAAATCACGCAAGCCTTCTACGCGGGCACGGATAGCAAAAGCAATATTGGGTAAGCCTAACGAATTATTTTTGCCAAACACTTCAGAAAATACGATGCCGTGATAGCCTTCCGATGGTTCGGAAAACTGGGGAAATTTCCCATTGCCCCAATCATAATTTCCCGAATCTACAATCACTCCACCGATACTGGTACCGTGTCCGCCAATCCATTTGGTCGCGGAGGCAGTGACAATGGAGGCGCCATGCTCAATAGGACGGCAGAGATAGCCTCCTGTTCCAAAAGTATTGTCTACTACTAATGGGATGTCATGCTTCTTGGCTAAAGCAGCTATCGCTTCAAAATCGGGAATATTGAATTCCGGATTACCGATTGTTTCCAAATAGATGGCTTTGGTTTTTTCATCTATCTGCTTTTCATAGGCAGCCGGATCATCACCTTTTACAAAACGCACCTGGATACCAATCCGTTTGAAGGCAATTTTGAATTGGTTGTAGGTTCCCCCGTACAAATAATTGGTAGAAACGATGTTGTCCCCCGGCTCGCAGATATTGTTAAGCGCGATAAACTGGGCCGCCTGACCGGAAGCCACTGCTAGGGCAGCCACACCACCTTCCAGTGCGGCCATGCGCTGCTCAAATACATCAGTGGTGGGGTTCATGATACGGGTATAAATATTGCCAAATTCTTTTAAGGCAAAAAGATTCGCTCCATGATCGGCATCTTTGAAGTTGTAAGAAGTCGT
>JBBSOG010000629.1:0-2807 GCA_038259985.1 Cytophagales bacterium | reverse complement strand
CTACTGCTGCACTAGATACGAGCAGTAATGCCCTGCCCGCCCTCATTGGTAAGCGTATGGCCAATGCTGCCAAACTCAAACAGGGTGACCAGGTGCTGATTCGCTGGCGCGATAAGAATGGTACCTATGATGCCCGTGAAATTGTGATTGTCAGGGTATTTGATGCTAATGTAGGCAGTATTGACAACGGACAAGTCTGGCTATCCTTGCAGACCTTGCGAGAGATGACCGGACTGGAAGACCAGGCGACTTTGTGGGTGGCAGGGGAAGGTTATCAACAAGCTTCTCTCAATGGCTGGACATTCAAAAGCCAGGCTGATTTACTTTCAACTATTGATACCGTTATTCAATCCAAAAAAGCTAGTGGGGCGATCATGTACGGTTTGTTATTAAGCATTGCGCTGCTGGCCATTTTTGATACCCAGGTACTGTCTATCTTTCGCCGGCAAAAAGAAATTGGAACCTACATTGCCCTGGGCATGACGCGCTTACAGGTCATGGCTTTGTTTACCATAGAAGGTGGGGCCAATAGTTTATTGGCAACCGTAGTTGGCTCGTTGTATGGTATTCCATTGTTATTACACTTGTCCGATACTGGTTTAGCCATGCCTGAAGCTACCGATAATTATGGTTTATCCATTGCCGAGCGGATCTATCCGGCCTATAGCTTTGCGTTGATATTAGGCACCATTGCTTTAGTCGTCATTTCAGCCACGATCGTCAGCTTCCTGCCCTCCCGGAAAATCGCTAAAATGAACCCAACGCTCGCATTGAAAGGAAAACTGCAATAATATGATGCTTATATTTAAATTAGCGATTAAGAATTTATTAGGAGCAGGGATGCGAACCTGGCTCAATGTGATCATACTTTCTTTGGCTTACGTCATCATCATCATCTTTAATGGGTTGGAGGATGGGGCAAGCCAAAAAGCCCGTACTGAGTCTATTGACTGGGAATATGGGCAGGGGCAACTATGGTACGAAAACTATGACCCCTATGACCCTTTTACCTTGCAAGATGCCCACGGTAAATTGCCTACCAAGGTAGATACTAGCCATCTGGTGCCCATCCTTGTCACGCCTGGATCTATTTATCCGCAAGGTAGGATGCAAACGATCAACTTGAAAGGAATTCCAATTAATCAAAAAGTCCTTGCTTTACCTACCAGCGTATTAGATACTACTATTAATACTATTCCTGCACTCATCGGTAAACGCATGGCAGCTTCTACCAACCTCAACCAAGGTGATCAGGTAACCATCCGCTGGCGCGATAAAAACGGAACTTATGATGCCCGTGAAATAGCCATCGTTAAAATATTTGATTCCAACGTAGGGGGCATTGACAATGGTCAGGTATGGTTGCCTTTACAGGAACTACAATCAATGACTGCTTTGGAAGGACAGGCCAGCTTTTTTGTGGCTGGTCTGGGATTTAAACCAAGTAGACTTGACCACTGGGATTTTAAATCTCAGGACAGTTTATTGGCCAATATAGATGCCCTGCTCCAGGCAGATAGGTTTTCAGGCAATATTATTTTTATGTTGCTACTAGGCATGGGCCTGCTGGCCATTTTTGATACGCAGGTACTCTCTATATTTCGTCGACAAAAGGAAATCGGCACTTTTATCGCTTTGGGCATGACCCGTAGCCAGGTGGTCACTTTATTTACGATGGAAGGAGGGGTCAACAGTCTACTGGCTACGCTATTAGGCTCACTCTATGGCATACCTTTGTTAATTTACATGGCAAATGTAGGTATTCCTATGCCAGCCGGTGTGGAAGGAATAGCTATAGCTGAACGCGTATTTCCAGTGTATAGCATAAGTTTGATCCTGGGAACAATAGCTTTGGTCGTTATTTCAGCCACAATCGTCAGCTTCCTGCCCTCCCGGAAAATTGCTAAGATGAACCCAACACTCGCACTAAAAGGAAAACTACAATAAATCTTGAGTGTTAAATGTCTGAATGTTGAATGAACTTGACCCATTCAACATTCAGACATTCAAAATTTAAAATTCAGAGAAATGATCAAGTTCTTATTCAAAGGGGTTTGGCGTGATGCCAGCCGCAGCCGTCTTCCCATCATCATCGTCAGCATTGGTGTATTTTTGACCATCGTCATGTCGGCTTTTGTCACTGGGGTGATGGGCGATATGGTGGATACCAATGCCCGTTTCACCACCGGTCACGTCAAAGTGATGACCCGGGCGTATGCTGAAAACGCAGACCAGTTGCCTAATGACCTGGCCTTGATTGGGGTAGATTCTGTGGAAGATGCCCTGAAAGCCAACTATCCCAATATGCAATGGGTGCAACGTATTCGATTTGGTGGCCTGATGGATGTACCGGATGAAAATGGTGAAACCCGCGCCCAGGGCCCGGTGAGTGGGTTGGCTGTTGAATTGTTTAATAAAAGTAGCGATGAAACGGACAGGCTCAATATTAATGAATCACTCCGCAGCGGGAAGGTGCCCAGCAAACCTGGGGAGATACTCATCAGCGATGAACTAGCCACCAAACTAGATATCCAGCTAGGCGATGAAATCACTTTCTTCGGTACCACCATGTACGGCAGCATGACGTTCAAAAACTTCACGGTGGCAGGCACGCTGGCTTTTGGCAGCACTGCACTGGACCGGGGCGGGATAATTGTGGACATACAGGATGCCCGGGAAGCCCTGGATATGCAGGATGCCACCGGAGAGTTGCTGGGTTATTTCAAGGATGGGCAGTACGATGACGAGAGGGCACAACAGGTAGCACTAAATTTTAATAAAGAATATGAAAGCTTAGAAGATGATTT
>JBBSOG010000628.1:0-2814 GCA_038259985.1 Cytophagales bacterium | reverse complement strand
TATGCCCACCGATGAGTATGTGCCGATTACTTTTATGAAAAAGAGTGCCTGAACAAGAATCTGCTTACCAATTACCCATTTAAAGGCACTTCTTCCGAATCATGCAAGGAGTCCATCCAAAGGGCTAATGTACCATCCTTTTGGCCTTGATAGGCTATTTTGAACTTACGTCCCCATTTTACCTCCTTGTTTTTGTAAGAACTCCGGGTGTATACTTCCTGGCTAAAGGAATCGTCAAAGCCCTTCAGTAATATCAGAAATTCACCGTTTTGCCGGAGGAATTCTTCTTCGTTTGTACCCTGAAGCGGGCTATTTTCATCCAAGGGATGTACGATGGTCCAGGTCAAAGGCAAAAAATCCACTTTGTTACGCTCCAGTTTCAAATTTTTGTAGATCCTTTTTTTATGGTCCGGGTCATAGTAAGTATACACCAGCTTGGCTTCTACTTCTATCAACTCACTGCTTCTTTTGTTAGCTACCCGAAACATCAATGCGTTGATCTCCTGATAAGGGGCCACAATAGCGTGTTCGCTGTAGAGGATACGGGCATGGGGCCGGGAAAATCGCCCGTATATCAAACCCGTAATTAGCGCAAAAACCATAAGGCCCAGCAATGACTCTACTGAAGACACTAGGCCGCTCCAAAAACCTGTCGGATTGACACGGCCATAACCTACGGCAGTAATCGTTTGCGAACTAAAGAAAAAGGCTTCATATAAATTCTCCCATTTAAGGTTACTTCTGGTCACTGAAAGTTCTTCTATCCCGATAAACACATAAGCAGCCGCAAAAATGAGGTTAATGACAGAATAAGAAACGCAGACCAACAAGATGAATTTGATCCATGACATAGAAATCAGCCGGTGATAGGCATCGTAGGTACGAAACCACGGCATACCTTTCTTCTTCACATTGAACTGGCCGTTTTTATGGATTAAGCGGTCTATCCCCTCAAAATCTTTACTTCCAAAACCCAAATCCTCAAAGGGTTCTTTGCTTTGGGCAAGCTGGTTCAAGTAGTTCTTTAAGGCCACAGTGCTAATGCTGTTCGGATGATGCGCTCACTAATGATTCTTGCATGAAGTACTCCGGATGCTGGTCTTCATGCTCGGTCGCTTTCTGAAAAGCATTGGCCACTTCCAGAATGGTCGCCTCATCGTAGAGCTTCCCTATGAAAGTAATGCTTTGCGGACGGCCTTTGTCATCAAACCCATTGGGCACGACGACCACCGGATGCCCGGTCATATTGGTGATGAGTAACTGGTGAAACCCCTGGGTAGGTGCGACAATAACATCTACTTTCTCCATCAAAGCCTGCATCTCCTGGATCAACTGATAGCGATAGCGGTTGGCCATAATGTATTCTACTGCCGGAATAAAGCGTGACTGGCGTAAAGCATTGGGCCGCGCTTTCTCGTCCTGCTTTACCATCGCATCATCCAGGTTGTAGCGGGTCAGGTCATCAAAAGCAGCACCAGCTTCGGCGTACATGATGAGGGAGAGCACTTTCACCGGCAAGGTAGTGCTATCTGGCAGACTGACTGCTTGCAAATCTGCTCCTAAATCACGGAGTTTTTCCAGGCTGGCATCATTGTTAAAATTGACGGTATCTTTTTCAAAATAATCTTCCAGAAAGCCAAAGCTGAGCTGTGTAAAATCTACGTTTCCATAATAGGTAAAGGGCAAGCTGCGGCTTGTTTTATCTGCTTCATCTGCGCCGTTAATGATATCAAATACGATGGCGCAGTCTTCAGCATAGCGACAAATTGGCCCTATTTTATCCAGGCTCCAACTCAAGGTCATGACGCCATTTCGGCTCACTCTCCCGAAGGTAGGCCGTAATCCTGAAGCGCCACAGCGGGTAGAAGGCGATACAATGGAACCCATCGTTTCGGTGCCAATGGAGAATCCTAGCAAACCGGCTACCGTAGCGGAGGCAGAGCCTGCGGAAGAACCGCTGGCGCCTTGTTCTAAGTCCCAAGGATTTTTGGTCGTGCCCCCAAACCATACATCGCCCCGGGCCAAGGCTCCTGATGTCGTTTTGGCAATGAGTACTGCTCCGGCATCTTCCAGTTTTTGTACCACCGTAGCTGTCTGCTCCAGGACCTGGTCTTTGTGAGTGTTGGAACCCCAAGTAGTTTTATAACCTTCAACAGACAGCAAATCTTTTACCCCGTATGGAATACCGTGCAGTGGGCCACGATATATTCCCTGAGCTATTTCTTCATCTACCCGGGCTGCTTGTTGTAGGGCCAGGGCTTCGGTAATCGTGATGACACTTTGCAAAGTATCGTCGTAGCGCTTTATACGGTCAATGTAGAGCTTGGTAAGTTCGGTAGACGTGATTTTTCGGTTTTTGAGCAAAGATGCTAATTCCAAAATGCTATAAAAAGCCAGTTCGTCTTGGTTGAGCGGAAGGGCTACATCATCCGGTATACTCCATGTATTATCGATGAAAATGCTGTCTGCCACGAAGCCCCGGGGAATCGGGTCAAAGAGCAAGGCGGGTGGCACATCATTCTTCAACTGATAGGCATGCATGAAGGCGTAAGTTTTGGCATTGCTGTTCAGGTCTTTCAGCATGGTGTCAATTTCCTGGGCATCAAAATCCATGTCAATAAGCTTCTGGGCAGTTTTGACTTCCGCATGTGTGATATTTTCACCAAAGCCCGGACCAAGCCAGAGGTAACAAAGCAAGGCCGTGATGAGAGCCGTCAGCACAATAGTGAGCAGGTATTTCATGGACTTTTGCGAGGGTAAATTAATGGCTAAATGGCTAAATGGCTAAATGGCTAAATGGCTAAATGGCTAAAT
>JBBSOG010000627.1:0-2822 GCA_038259985.1 Cytophagales bacterium | reverse complement strand
TTTAGATTCTGTGCAGATTGTGAATAAGCCTGAAAAGATTACACGGATTACCTGGTTTGGTCATTCGGCTATTTTGCTGGAAATTAATGGCCAAAATATTTTGATAGATCCCATGCTAGGTGAATCACCTTCTCCCCTTCCGATGTTGGGCAGCAAGCGTTACGGTGATTTGCCCATTCAAATTGAACAGCTTCCAAGTATTGATGCAGTCATCATTTCTCACGATCATTATGATCACCTGGACTTTGGTTCAATTCAAAAATTAAAGGATAAGGTAGCTTATTTTTACACCCCATTGGGTGTGGGTGTTCATTTAGAAGCTTGGGGCGTGGCAAAGAATAAAATTCATGAACTCAATTGGTGGGATGAAATCCAACATGCTGACCTAACCATAGCATGTACGCCCGCCCGGCATTTTTCAGGTAGGGGAATTCTGGATCGTAATAAAACACTTTGGGCGTCTTGGGTAATCAAATCACCAACTAACAATATTTATTTTAGTGGTGATAGCGGGTATGGCCCCCACTTCAAAGAGATTGGTGAGCGGTATGGACCTTTTAATTTTGCGATGATGGAATGTGGCCAGTATGATGAGCGTTGGGAATCCATTCATATGCTGCCTGAACAAACAGCGCAGGCAGCGCTGGATGTAAACACCAAGCTAATGATGCCTATCCACTGGGGGGCTTTTACGCTAGCCATGCATTCCTGGACAGATCCTATTAAAAGGATGACCGACAAAGCTAATAAACTGCATATACCCATCGCCACTCCTAAAATAGGTGAACCTATCCTGCTGAATCAGGTGGGCTTTCCACACAGTAGGTGGTGGGAAAATATTTGATAGGCTACTGAAAAAAATAATGACCCAAAAGAAATCTATTTCAATGGGTCATCGCTGTTGGGGTTCTTTTTTTGAGCAGCAGTTAAATTTTCTTCTTTTGGTGGTTCTGATAAAATATTACCAAATTCGTCCACATAAGCAATCATCTCATCAAGACTTCCTCCGCCAGCGTTTTCCTGACGTTCCTGTTTGCGCTGAACTTTTTCTTCTTTTTTCTTTTGTTTTTTCTTCTCGCGCTGTTTCTTCATGAAGCTGTTCTGAGATCTGCCCATAGATTGGTAATTTAAATGAAAAAATGAACTCGACTTTGCAAAGTCTGTCGTATCAACCAATTCTCAGGCATTATGGTTCATTGACAGTTGATGCTGATGTAATTCTATAAAACTATTCCCATACCATTCCTGGACATAGGTAAGTTGTAACAGTGTTGCTGCAATATAAGGTAGTGCACATGGCTATGTTTAAAGTTAACCATACTTGCCCTACCTCTAAGCTTACCCTTCTATTTTGAGATTCTCCCTCCTAAAATGACATAATATTATCTTTCGTATTGATAATATCTGATGGATTACCCTTGAAAAACCCACAAAAACCTTTTTTGGCATCGTAAATAGCTTCATCAAATTGTATTTGTTACACCCCTTAGTTTTAAGGGCTTATATAAGAAATATATAATTTTAAAGTCCCGGTTTTTGAACGTCGTGTCTGTAAAGTTTAAATATTAACAGGTACGATTATGAGAGAAGGGTTTATACCAAAGTATGATTTTTACATTATTTCATTTATACAAAAAATATTTTGTAGTTCTTTTTATTTTATTATCCATAAAGATGAAACTAAAATCTATTCACGTTTTAGTCTTTTACTTTTGCTTTTACTGCTCAATATAAACAATGCGCTTTATGGATATAATTATAAATTTGATAATGGTTACGAAATAGGGCTTGCCGGGTATAACCTTTCGGATTATCCTTTAAGTTTTATTAGTTCAACCCAGACTAACAGTATCCCTTTATCCAATGGACAATACCAAATACAGTTCATCTTTCGCAACCAACTCAGTAGCAGCCAATCAAGTGCTTCTATTCATGTAGAAGGTAAATTATTAGTGGAGCGGCTGGGAGGTTATATCACAGATAGGTTATCACCTTCTTTTTGTGTCACTAAAAACGTTGTAGTAAAAGACGGCACCCTAAACATTACTTATTCATCCTCACTGGAGAATGTACAGTTAGCCATGTTTTTAAAGAGCGGAGATGGAGATTTTTCTTCTACGCCATCTCCTTCACCTTCCCCGGAGCCGGAGCCAGAACCCGCCCCTTCACCTTCTCCATCTCCTGCCCCGTCTCCATCTCCAGGGCCTGAACCAGAACCATCACCATCGCCCGTACCATCCCCAGCCGGGACCTGGTACATCAACTTCAACCAAAGTACCGAGGATGAAGCACTAAATGGTTGGAACAACTTCAGCCAGGACCCCACTGCCGGTAAGTCCATAGCCCCCGCTGCTGAAGGAAAGGCCATCTCCCTGATACTGGATACCGACTGGGACGGGGCCAACAACAAAGGCTTCGATAACGATAAGGACGGGGCAACGTTCCCCGCACCTGTCTCACGTTCTTACTTCTACACCAGCGGCAAAGAATCTATCACCATTAGTGGGCTCACTAAAGGTGCCAAGTACGACTTTACTATCTTTGCCAGTTCCTGGTTCAGTGCCGACCGTACTACCATTTACCGGGCCAACGGCAAACAGGCTACCCTCAACGCCGCCCTCAACCAGAATGGTACCGCAACACTGGACGGGCTATTGCCTAATGAAAATAACGAGATCGTCCTGGAAGTGGAAAAAGCACCACAGGCCGCCTACGGCTTCATCGGTGCATTGGTCATACATTTGGCAGCGCCTCCTGTACCCAACCAAATCCCCCAGCTTAGCCTGGCAGTGGGACAAAAGTCTTATCTACTGGGTGAAAAG
>JBBSOG010000626.1:0-2854 GCA_038259985.1 Cytophagales bacterium | reverse complement strand
ACATCGGATAAGGGAATGGCTACCGAACCGAGAGCGATGTCTGCCAGCCAGAGGAAAAGCATCAGCAGAGCTAAGCCAAGCAGTATTAGCGAGGTGTTTTGATTGCTGACCGTATCCTTCTCGTTTTTTTCTAAAGTGACAGGCATTTTATTTCAATTGTTGATAATAGTACAACGCATGCTCCGGCAAGAGATCGGGATGCAGGATATAAGTCAGATCGGCCAGTACCCGGTGTGGATTGACTACGCCGCTTTCATAAAAGTCATTGCCTTTTCCATTGGGGCTCATCCTACGGTTGTGGTTATATACTTGCCCATTTTGAATAGATTTGAAATCAGCAAAGCGCTCATCCTTAGCCAGCAATTCATCCAAGGAATTGTACATACCGGGATTTAGCCAATAGTCTGCTCCGAGCCCATAAGCGTAGATATTTTCAAAAGCCACCGGCATACTTACTACGGACGAATCTTGCCAGGGCCAATGACCCCCGGCCTGGACAAACAACTTACTGCGGTCGCTTTTTCCACCCGGCACGTACCAGGTACCCTGAAAAGGTGAGCCACTAAGTACTTTGGGCTTTTCCGACAGGGATATTGTCAATTGGGCAATCCGCTGAAATTCCTTAGCAATAGCCTTAAATTTTTGATTAGCAAGCTCCTCTTGATTGACCAACGCAGCCATCAGCTTGACCCATTCCGCTTTGCCCAGCGCGGTACTTTCCATCCACTCCGTGTTGATGAGTACCGGAATATCGGAACTGATCAGCGCTTGGTATTTTTGTAAATCAGTATTGGGCATACCGGATACCATGAGCAAATCTGGCTGGAGTGCCAACACCATTTCCTGGTTCAAGCTTCCAGATTCGCCTACTGCAGTGATTTCCCCTGCTTCAATCCTTGCCCTCACCTCCGGATCGTAGACGTACTGTGTATTGTCTAGCCCGACGATGATGCTGTCAGCGTTTACGAAATCTGCCAGCGCCACATGGGTAGTGGATAAGGCCACCAGGCTACGAATGGGAATATCAATAGGCTGCGCGTTGGGATAAACATCAGGGCGGGCCGTACCTTCCGGCAAGAGCAGGTAATGGGTAGTATCGTTTCCTTGGATCAGATGCAGCACTTTATAATCTGCTGCATAGCTGATGTCAAAACCTTGTGCATAGTTGATTTGTACCTCTTCTGTCCAGGGGGTTTGTCCGGTAGAAAAGGTTTCTTCTTGCTGCTGCCTGTTTTCACATGCCGATAATAGCCAGGCTATTGAAGCCAGATAGCTAAAGCTTAGGCAGGCAGAAAACAAGCGCATTGTGCGCTGCTTGTTCCAAAGTTCCATAAGAAAATGCTGTATAATCCTCTACCTGTTTCAATCCTCGGAAACAATGGGATGATGTACTAGGGCAGGTCTTCTGGCTTCTCCGTCTTTTTTGCGGTCTTCCCATCCGCCTGAGGCGGACAGTGACTAAGGAGTGGCAAAAAAGTAGTCTGAATTTGGCGTCAGACGAAAGAGTTACAGCAGCGAGGACTGCAGCGGATTTGCACCGCTTTCCCTATTTACAGCTTGTCCGTGTTAAGCAACGAACGAAGCCACCATAGCACGGGTGCAAAGGTAGATGCTTATTTGAGAAAAAGAAAGTGTTTGGAATAATGTTGTATAAGGCAATTTATACGAGAGCTTTTGATCGCTGGAATGGCAGGTAACGACTTCAATGCACGAAGGAAAAGTAAGATTTTGCTGAAGATTTTATCAGCTTGCTTTGTTATATTGACGTAAAGTTGGGTAAAATGAAGAATCAAAGCAGAATTGAAAAACTATTGGCCGAGCTATTAAAAAGCAGCGACCGACAGACAGAAGAAGTAAAAGGAATAAATACAAGGCTTGATAATCATGAATCGTCATTGAGTAAAATTGTTACTTCTTTGGACAAATTGACAGATGTAGTTATTCATGGGAACCAAAGGGCAGATAGAATTTAACTAAGTCTTTCTTTGTTGAATGAAAAGTTAGATCAGGTGATCAATATGGAAGGTAAATACAAAGAATCGGAATCAAAGATAAAGGCTTCAGAAAGTGAAATACATGAGGAGCTTGTTTTAATGGTTTCCATTTCTTCTATTTTGTGAAATAGCTCTTCGCCTGATTTTTTTGTTATGCCTGTAAATAGGCAATCATTCGCTGATTGGCTTCTTCCACCGAAAATTCATTGACATCCCAGTCTTCGTTTTTCTTCATGCCCAGCCAGTCTCGCATATCTTTATGCTCGGGATTTTTGGGATCATTGATCGCATCCACCATCGCGTAATATCCCCAGATCCCGCCACAGTCTTCGGGCGGGCAGGCACCTTTGCCACCCAAACAGCGGGCATGGATCAGCTTATCATCGGTGATTTTTTCCAGGATAAGCAAATGCGTCCAGTCGTCACCAAAATCATAGTTGTAGTGTAGCTTTTGCTTTTCCTGTCGGAAAACTTCATCCACCCGGGTTTCATGGGCATCTTCTTTTTCCTCCTCATCCCAGCCATCGTCAAAATTGATACCGATGCTGGCCCCATCGGAAAAGCCATCAACAAACTCAAAAAGATGCGCATTCTCCCAACCAAAAGCGCCCTGAATAGCCATGTGCAATTGGTAGAAAGAATAGTTTTGCGGTACCAGCAGTTTGCGCCATACCGGTGGTTTACTTGTTCCTTCGAGTTTAATTTTGAATTGATAGGCCATGGGCAGTTTTAGGTTTAAAGTTCAAAAGTTTAGAGTTCAAAGTTTTCAGGCTAGGAAAATTGAAAATTCTTTTAACTAATAGACATTATTCCGATTTTTTACTGGCTACAACAACTAAAGAAAGAAAAATAAGCCGTTT
>JBBSOG010000625.1:0-2866 GCA_038259985.1 Cytophagales bacterium | reverse complement strand
TGATAACTTAAGGTTTTGTCAGCTAACGTACGGACTTGTAAATCAGGCTCAACAAAGTAAAGTAGATTTTGCACCCACCTATGGCTTGTCGCATTCATCCACAGGATTTGCGTTTCTTCATCGTTAAAGCTCAGGCCAAGCTTGCGTTTAAAAAGATAATTGGAAAAGGAGCTAAGGGTAGTTATGGCCTTTTCTGAAAATATCGGATAAGTATTTTGGTATTGATGGGCATGATGCAAAAACTGCCACAACAAAGGCTGAACATGAGCTGGTAAATAGGTACTAACTTCCCCCTTCAATGTGATGAGTTTGTCAATCGCAGAATGTTGTTTGCTATGGGTTTTTAGTTGTGCTACAACAGGCTGCAAGAAACTTAAGTGAAAATTCTTGACTGCATTTTGCCATGCATCTTCTTTCAACACATAAGAAAAGATCAGGGATTCTGTTAGTATTTTGAGCAGGTCGCTTTCAGGGAGTTGATCAATCAGGCGGGACTTTAGTGGGTCAGTGATGAGCAGGATGGAAGGTGAACTTGCTTTCTCTCTTTTGAGAAGAGCAAATAATTCCTGGTATATTTCTTTGTATTGCGCCGTCCAGGAAGAAAGATATTCGCTTAGCTGCTCCGGGTTGACTTCATCCGAGGCAAAGGCATGTTGAAGATGAGTGAGAAAAGAAAGGTTTTTCTGATGTGAAAGCATGTTTTATCAAAACCCTAGGCAAGAATAACATTGTGCTTATTTATAAATAAAGAAAATATAGAAAAAAGAGGCTGTCTCATAATTTAACCGTTTTTTAGGAAACCTTATCAAGTGCCTAAAACCGGGTCAGAAGCAAATCCATTAGTGCTTTGGATAGGCATCACTAGCCAGAGGCTAGCGACTGATGTTACTTATGAGACAGCCCCAAAAATCAATTATTATTAGTATTTATACTGAGTTTTTCCTCAGCTTGCTGGCGGGCTTCTTCCATCTCTTTCTCCAGATCTAGTTCTCCGTCTGCATCTGTAAAGAAACTACCCACCCTGTCCCGAAGTTTTTCTCCTGGCTCAGGGGCAAAAAGTAAAGCAGTCAATGCCCCGGCAAGTAGTCCGCCGATGAAGCCAGCGATGATCGCAGCAGGATCAGTAGATTTTTTGCGCCGCGATTTTGTCAGAATGTTTTTCTGCTCCATTACTTTCTCTTTCAGCACTTTGTTCATGGCCAAAATAGAACCGGTAACTAAGCTTACAGCTTTCAGCGCTTCTAATGAAGGGATACTTCTTTTTTTCTTTTTTAATGTAAAAGAGTTGTTTCCAAATCTCATAGGTAAAAAAATTTAGTGGTTTAAATTAATTGTTCCTCAAATTTACGAGGATTATAAAGTTATTCAAACGTGCTTTTGGACACGCTTGTTGTCAGTTAATAGATTAAACATCATTTCTGAGTACTAATAGATAATTTCGGGTACGGCCGATTCCGGCGTTTGCTCATATAGCGTCCAGAATTGCTCAGCGACCGCTTCAGGATTGTAGCGCTCGTCGTGTTGCTGCACAAAGCCGTTGACAGTCACGGTAGCCACATGAATATTGGCAGCTTTGAGTTGCTCATGCAGGCTGAATGTCAGGTTGCGCAACGCTGCCTTGCCCATAGATAATGAACCGTATTCATAATTAGGATGCGTTGCTAAGCCTCCTCCGGTAAAAAGGATTTTCCCCCCACCATTCTTTTCCATTTCTTTAACAACTGCCCGGCTCGCCACCAACGCTCCCAGGGTATTCACCTTAAAATCCATGAGCAAGTCCTGTTCAGCGACGCTCATCAGCGCAGTCTTGCGGGCCGCTGCCACATTATACACCAGCACATTCGTAGGGCCGAGGGATTCATGGATATATTCCAGGCTTTTGACCAGTTCGGTGCTGTTTGCTACGTCAGCCAGATAGTAGTAAGCTTCAATCCCTTGCTGGCGCAATGATTTTTGATACATACTCAGGTTAGTATCGCTGCGGGAAATCATCGCAATGGTAAAACCTTCTGCCCCGAATTTCTGGGCAATTGCCATGCTGATCCCTTCGCCCATGCCAATAATGGTGAGCACTTTGTTGTTAGCCATATCGCTCAGAATATCTTTTGTTTATATAACCGATTTATGACCATAGTGTTATGTGAATAGTTTTTGTGGTCATGTTGTGATGGCTTTTGGGGCACTGTAATCTAAATTATATGGCATTTAGCGTAAGCGGCCCCTGTCCAGAGACCTTCTTAACGTCAGCGGACACCGCTAAGTAATTTTATTTACATAGCTAACCAACTGCCTATCGGTTCTAGGGGGTAAAGATCCCTGCGGGATGACAGCGTAAAGAAATATTGTAGAACTTAGGTTACAGGTAACTCAATTAGAGTCTGTAAAATTTCTTAAATACTCCCAAAACTGTGAACTCCTGAACCCCAAACCCCTAGCTTTCCTGTCTTTTGAAGAAGTTGCTAAAGAACAAAAATTGGTACTGCACCGCATTATCCCAGTATACCCAGTTATGGCTACCCGGCCTTTCTATATAATCGTGGGGAATATTATTTTCCAGTAGTTTGTGGTGCAAACGGCGGTTAATCTCCGAGAAGAAATCATCTACGCCGCAGTCAAAGATGATTTTCAGTTGATCAGGGTTGATACGGTCTATCATATTGATGACAGAGAGGGAATCCCACGTCGCTGGCTGCCTGTCATAGGCGCCGATCTTTTCAGCAATCTCCCAACTGTGAATATTGTAAGTAAGGTCAACGCCACCGCTCATACTACCGGCCGCACCGAAGATGTCTTGGTGCCGTATCCCCAGAAACAAACCGCCATGTCCGCCCATACTCAGCCCGGTAATAGCCCGGCTGTCAGCTTG
>JBBSOG010000624.1:0-2876 GCA_038259985.1 Cytophagales bacterium | reverse complement strand
TACCTTAAGCATAATGTTGCCATGAAATATAAATTCTTGTACCTGATATTATTCTCTTTTCTAATGGGCACGCTTTCCTCAAATGCTACTCCGCAACAGGCCAAGGGCTGGAAAGCCGGGGTTGCTAAAGTCATCATTACCCCCTCAAAGTTAATTTGGATGGCAGGCTATGGAGGGCGGGACCATCCGGCAGAAGGTACTTTGCTTGATATTTATGCTAAAGCATTGGCCATTGAAGACGCTTCAGGAAATCGTGCAGTATTGGTTACGACAGACTTATTGGGCATTCCAAAAAATATCTCAGATCAGATTAGGGCGCAGTTGCAAGAAACGCTAGGACTTTCAAAAGCGCAAATTATACTCAATAGCTCACACACCCATACCGGCCCAGTGTTAGATGCCGCTTTGCCTGATATTTATCCCCTGAATGAAAACCAGTGGAAAGATGTGGAAAAGTATTCTTCCACTTTAATAAGCCTGATTGTAAGTGTTGTAAATCAGGCTTTTGCTTCATTAGAGCCGGTCAAAATTTACACAAATAATGGGGTCAGCCGTTTTCAGGTAAACAGAAGAAATAATGATGAGGCTACGCTTCACACCGCTACCGAACTCAACGGCCCTAATGATTACGCCGTCCCGGTGATCAAAGTTGAAAATGAATCTGGTGAAGTTAAAGCGATAGCTTTTGGTTATGCATGTCATCCTACGGTGTTAAGTTTTTATCAATGGTCAGGGGATTATCCGGGATTTGCGCAGCTGGTCTTGGAGAAAAAATATCCCGGGGCAACCGCCCTTTTTTTTCAGGGAGCAGGGGCCGACCAAAACCCATTGCCCCGCCGAACGGTGGCTCTAGCGCAGCAATATGGACAAACGCTTGCGGCCTCAGTGGAAAGGGTTTTAAACGAAGAAATGAAGGAGCTAAATCCTAAGCTATCCGTTGCTTATACAGAAATTGAACTTTCGCTCAACAGTCCTCCCGATATAGAGACTTTAGAAAAAATGGTGCAGGAGTCATCATCCTATCAAAAACGTTGGGCTGAAAGAATGTTAAAAAACATGAATGCCGGGGAGCCATTGGCATCCAGCTATCCCTACCCGATACAAGTTTGGAAACTTGGTAACCAAGCCATATTTAGCCTGGGAGGTGAATTGGTAGTTGAATATGCGATTCAACTTAAGCGGGTTTTCGGATCAGATATTTTTGTGTTGGGCTATTCTAATGATGTCATGGCATACATTCCTTCCGCCAGAATTTTGCAGGAAGGCGGTTATGAAGGGGCAACTTCACAAATAGTTTATGGCCTTCCATCCACCTGGTCTGGAGATATTGAAGCTAAAATCATTGCTGGAATGGTAGATTTGGCGAAGCAAATTGATATTACCAAGCAAACTACTCCTCTTTTGGGTAATTGATTTTCCTTAAAAAGAAAGTCAACGTTCGTAAATACAACTGAACTTAGCATGCTCATTAATAATGATTCCCGTCGTTTGGTTGCCAAAAAGTATTACTCAGGTTTTGACCAAGCGCATGATACTTATAATGCCCTTACAGCCGCTAGTGATGGAAAAGTTTATTATGTACTGTCCTCTGAGTCTATTGACGTAGGCGGAAAAATGTTCGTATACGATCCTGCTACCGATCAGATTGAATTTCTAGCTGACCTGACAGAGATTTGTGAAGAAAAGAAAAAGTCTATTCCGCAAGGAAAAAGCCACGTTGGGTTTGAAGAAAGCAACGGCAAACTCTATTTTGCTACCCACATTGGCTATTATGAACTGATTGATGGAATGGAGCGTCTTCCTGAGCTACTTCCTGATGGGTATGCGCCTTATCCGGGAGGATACTTACTTTCCTACGATTTGAACGATGGATCATTTCAAAAACTGGCCATTGTCCCGGATGGAGAAGGTGTGCTTACGATGACGATGGATAAAGCCATGAACCAGCTCTATTGTATTACCTGGCCAAATGGAAATTTCATCCATTACGATTTGAAAGAAGGTAAACTTGAAAACTACGGCCCCATTTCCGCCAGGGGAGAAGCAGGCACCCCAGGAAAGGATTTCCGTGTTCTCTGCCGTTCCATGTTCGTAGATCCCAATACTGGCCGGGTTTACTTTTCCACTGCTGAGGGAAATATTTTTGCCTATTGTCCTACCAAAAAATCAATAAAACCACTGGATGAAATAAGCATGCGGCTGGACTACTTCGGCGGGTACCTTACAAATCAACCCGGTACTATGGGCTACAATTGGAGAAAGATTTTTTGGTATGCACCGGAGGAGGTAGCTTATGGCATTCATGGTAACTCAGGCTATTTATTTCGTTTTGATCCGCAAAAGCCATCCATTGAAATAGTAGATAGAATCACATCCCTACCCTCTAAAAAAAGTGGCATGTACGATCAGTTTAGTTATGGGTATTTAGGTTTTCAGCTATGCCCTGATCATGAAACGATTTATTACCTAACAGGTGGGCCGATTTATAGTGAAGGAAAACGTGTAGAAGGAGAAAAAACAATCGCTAAAGGCGGGGCCAGGGGGCTTGAAAACCTTCATTTAATTACTTACCATATTCCAAATCAAAAGTACCAGGATCACGGTCCAATTTTTTATGCTGATGGATCACGGCCTACCTATGTGAATTCTATCGCAGTCGGTAAAGATAGATGTGTATATACCTTGGCAAGATTTGATCATCACAATAAAATGATTCAGGATTTGATAAAAATTACTGATCCTTTACATTAGGGGGCACTATGAATTTTTTATATCTTAAAACCATTTCATGAAAAAGTGTTAAAATATTTGTTGTATAATGCTAGAAAATTTTTTACGTTGAATCATAAAATTGAAGGCTGGATATGAACCTGAAG
>JBBSOG010000623.1:0-2884 GCA_038259985.1 Cytophagales bacterium | reverse complement strand
CTTACAGCAGTTTGGCCGACTGATGGCGTATTTTGACGGGCAACAAATATATTTCCATCCTTCAAGGTAAACGACTCCACGGAAAATGAATGCAAATATTCGTTTACATGCCGTTGGAGGTTGCTGGCAAGTGTATGGATCGTTTTATTGGGTGGCAATTTTGATGTTTCCGCGTCAGCGGAGCTAAGCCACTTCACCTCAGGCTGGTAGAAAATTATTTCCTCTATTTGTATCTTTCTATGCTTATAAAGATCAAGAATTTTGAATGATAAAATCCCTGCTTTGGGCACGGCAAGTTGCAAATGGTCAGCCTGCACTGATTGGGTAGTATCGTCAAATACATAAGCTGAAAAGTATAGGCCAGTGACTGAAAGGTTTCCGGTAAAAATATTGATACTCAGCTTATCAAAATCAAGCCTGGGTTGCTTATCCGGTGGGAAAGCCGATTCACTGTACTGCCTAAACCCCAGTAAGATAGATTCCTTAAAAATTTTCTCTCCAAAAAACAAGAGCGTTGCCTGTAGCAGGAGCACAATCAATACAGTTGTACCCAGTATGCCCACTATCCACTTTTTTACGACACGCTTCTTCATCCGATATGGAATTCAGCAGTAAATTTCTCGCTAAACAGCCATCAATATGATAAAATTTCATCACAATTTGACTAGCAGAAAAAATGCAAAAAGTGCAAATTTCTTACTAAGTCTTAGTACAAATTCATAGAAAGTAAGCCAGTGTTCTGTTTAGGCGGCAAATCGGTGGATGAAAGTCTAAAGTTTACAATTTCAAACTCCCATTCATCTCTTTCAAAGTATTATTTCAAGTAGTTATTTCGTAACCCGAATAAAAAGAGCATGATGTTACTGGGTAATTTTTGAGGGATAAATTCAAAAAAGCCCCTTTTAAGGCTGTTTTTTTTAACACATTGTCATTTATGCTATCGTAGTAACCTTCGTGCAGGTCTTAAAATTACACCGACATTATTGATCACTCCCTGCACAGTCTCAAAAATTACACGAAGTACACTGTTAAGTCGCTAAACAGTGGCAAAAATCCGTTTTTTCTTCATTGTTTATCCGCTGAGCACTCATGTTTCGTCACTGTTTAGCAGGTAAGCAGTCACGAAAATTCAATTTTCGGGACGTGTTAAGCGCTAAGTGATGAGGTATTTTTGTTTTTCGTGTGGTGAATCTCTATCCGGATAGTCCTGCACTCCAGATGTGTGGCACAAAGGCCACTTACCTCCCTTAAAACAGCAGTTTGAATGCCTGATAACCGCTTCGGCGATGGATAAAAAGATAATTTGGGTAGCTAAAGTTACAAGCCCATCTTCTTCCTATCACCGTGGGCTATAATGTCCTAGCGGGGTCTATCGTAGATGACCTCGCGTGGAGTGCTGTAGTATAATAAGGTGGAGTGAGGCTTGAATACTTTAACCAATCAAAGGGCGGTAATGAGTTCAAAGCTTTCTTTTTGGGAATCTAAAAGCTTGCTGTCATCACATTTGAGCACCCGGGAAGGAAACTCTTTAATAAATTGATAATTGTGAGTAGCCATTAGTACTGTAGTTCCGCTACGGTTTATTTCGCGGAACAAATCAAGAATACCGGAGGAAACCTGGGGATCAAGATTACCAGTTGGCTCATCGGCGATTAACATAATTGGCTCATTGATCAAAGCGCGGGCAATCACTACCCGCTGCTGCTCTCCCCCCGAAAGCTGATGGGGCATTTTTGTGCCAGAAGAACCTAAGCCCACCCTCATGAGTACATCGCTAAGCCTCCGCTTCATCTTGGAACGGTCTTTCCAGCCGGTAGCTTTCATCACGAAGAAAAGGTTTTCATCTACCGTACGATCTGCGAAAAGCTGGAAGTCCTGAAAAATGATGCCTAGACGGCGACGAAGATAAGGGACTTCAGAAGGTTTTATGTTTTTGATGGAATATCCGGCAATATCTATTTCACCCAGTTTGAGGGGAAGGTCAGCGTAAAGCGTTCTCAGCAAAGAACTTTTGCCACTTCCTGTCCTTCCCACCAGATACAAAAACTCCCCTTTCTCAATACTGAAATGCACATCTTCCAGGACTACCCGATGTTCCTGGAAGATGCAGGCATTAGCCACCTGAAGTACAGGCTTGTCATCAAAAAACGGAGAAGGGTCTGTCATATTTACATCAACTATATTTCCAGCTTTTGCAGTTTTCCATAAGGTAAATGCTCAATAACTTCCTGAAGGGCTTCATCTTTGCCACCCAGACCATATTTCTCCAGCTTCTTCAATTCCCGATCGGCCCGGAAATAGGCTACCAGCACAAAGTTATCATCACGCAACTGTATATAATCAGGGATTTTTGCTTTTCCCTTAACTTTGATAATGTACATGGAACCCACCAGCGGATAATTATGCGGTTACTGCTTTGTTTCCTTTCTTGTAGTCGTTGAGAAATTTCTCCAGGCCACTATCGGTAAGCGGGTGTTTCAACAATCCGGTGATTACACTTAAGGGGCAAGTCACCACATCAGCACCTACTTCAGCGCACTGAATCAGGTGCATTGTATGCCTTACTGAAGCGGCAAGCACTTGGGTTTCGTAAGCGTAATTTTGAAAAATATCTACGATCTGTTCTATGAGTGCTATCCCGTCTATCGCTATATCATCTAAGCGTCCGATAAAAGGAGAGACGTATGAAGCACCTGCTTTGGCAGCAAGAATAGCTTGTCCGGGAGAAAATATCAACGTACAATTGGTGCGGATTCCTTCAGAGGTAAACTTCTTAATGGCTTTTACTCCGTCTCTGATCATGGGGACTTTGACCACAATTTTGTCATCAATCTTAGCCAGGGCCATACCTTCTTTATAAATCTCATCAAAATCTGTGGCAATT
>JBBSOG010000622.1:0-2885 GCA_038259985.1 Cytophagales bacterium | reverse complement strand
GTTAACTTTTTTCTCTGCGAGAAAATCAAGGCCCACCTGATTTACTTTGACATCCAGCCTTTTGAAGCTTTCAGCCACAACGTCGAGCGCTTTAAAGTTAATATCATCCTCTTTCAAAAGTTCTTCCAGCCGGGCATTGATAGTAAAGTCGCTACAGAACTTGAGTGGTTTAGGTGGCGTCAGACCGAGTTCTGTCATGGCCTGGAGCAGAGAATAATTGTTATCATAAATACTGCTGAAGTTCACCTCAATATTTTTCATGGTGCTGCTCATAACCTTATCCAGTATCAGTTGTTGGTCTTCTTTGAACAAATGCCAGAAAGAGTAATTGTGAGAACCAAAGTGTTTATCCATCAGGACGATGACTTCATGCACCCGGCTCTTTTGAAAAGATTCCCGTACTTCGTCCTTCATTTCTCCGTAAGAGGTATCATGATTAAAATCCCTCACCCCACCAAATAGGTGATGGTCGCCCAGGTGGAGAATGGCGTAGCTGATCAATTTTTCTTCCCAGGTCACTTCGGAAGTCAACTTAGCTTTGCCAATGGCCAGGGAATATTTGCCTGCTTCGTAAAACTCATAATTTTCCGAATCTACATCAAAACTGTATACACGGGTTTTCTCCGGGTAATCAAAAAAGAGGGAAGAAATAGCGTAGTGGGCACCGACCCGGTGCATATCCACCACCGAGGGTTTGACAAACTTAGTGTATGCGGCAGCAGCATTCCCATACTCCGGGACGTTACTGGGGCACTTTTCCAGCAGTTTTACAAATTCTTCTTCATAATTGATCCCGCTAATGTCATAGGCCAGTTGGATGGCACGGGCGGCGTACATGATATCTTGTATGGTTTCAATACCGGTTACTTCATCAAAAAACCAAGCGCAACTGGTGTACATCAGCATGGCGTGGTGCTGAATTTCCATCAGCTTTAAAAATTTTATCTCTTCTTCCGACGAAAGTGAATGGAGAGCATGGCGCTTCAGGAAAGCCGCCGTATTTTCCCGCGAGCGGTCCAGAATCACATCAATGTATTCGTTGCGCACTGTCCAGGGATCGCGTACCAGGGGCCTCATTTCTTTCTCAAAGAGGGTAATCATTTCTTCTCTGAGCCAGTCAAAAGCTGCGCGGAGTGGCTTCCTCCACCGTTGGTGCCAGTCCGGATGCCCGCCAGTATTTCCTCCTCCATCATCAGACCATCTCTCTAGGTGGGGCGTGCTGCTCCAGGCGGTATTTTCTATGATCTGTGCTTCGTATTCAGGGGGAAACTTTTCCAGGTATTCCCCATAAATAGTTAGGTCGGCTTCTTCATAATTTTCAATATGGTGCAGGCAATACGATAAGCCCATTTCACCCAGACGATGGTGGTGCCCATAAGTTTCCCCATCAGTCGCGATGTGCATGATCTGCGGCGTATCATTACCATGTTCCAAATCCAACTGTCCGCAAAGGCGGTCGGCAAAAACTTTACCGTCATTGAGCAAACCTTCAAAAGCAATTCCTTGTGAAACCGGCCCGTCATAAAAAAATAAGCTGATTTTTCTTCCTGAGGGTAGCTTGCACAGATAAGGGCGGCGGGGGTCCACCTTAGCGCCGGTAGCGTCCACCCAATTTTTATCCCCGATTTTCCTGACATTTTTAGCCTGATAAGGAGAGAGGATGGTGTATTTGATATCGTGTTTGGCGAGCACTTCCAGGGTGTCGGTATTCACGGCGGTTTCACTCAACCACATCCCTTCCGGCCTGCGCTGGAAGCGGTGCTCAAAATCTTTAATTCCCCAGATGACTTGTGTTTCCTTATCCCGGGCATTGGCCAGCGGCATAATGATGTGGTTGAATGACTGGGCAATGGCCGAGCCATGACCGGAAAACCTCTTTTGGCTTTCAGCATCAGCCTCCAGAATGGCCTGGTAAGTATCCGGGTCACGTTGTTTCATCCATAGCATGAGGGTAGGGCCAAAGTTAAAACTGATACGGCTATAGTTATTGACGATATCTACGATCTTGCCTTGCTCATCCAGGATACGGGAGGCAGAGTTGCGGGAGTAACACTCCGCTGAAATGCGGTCATTCCAGTCATGAAAAGGATAGGCAGAATCCTGTACTTCAACCGTATTTAGCCAGGGGTTTTCGCGGGGAGGTTGGTAAAAGTGGCCGTGGATACAATCAAATTTATGGTTACGCATGGGTAAATTTTATAATGGAAGCAATTTTATGATTTTTCAGCAGCCAATATAACGACTGCTTTGGGCTGAACAGTCAGGGATTGGTTTCCTTGATAAACGGAAGAAAGCTCCGAACCCGGCCCTTGCCATTCTTCGGAAGCGGAGTCTACCAGCAGGCTAAAGGTAAGCGATTGATCTTCATTCAAAGTATAATCAGCGCTTTCATTTCCAAAATTCATGAGCATGTACAGGATGTTTTGCGCATCATCATGCCTGCGCATACTGATGATTCCGTAGCCATCTGCGCTGAACTGACAATATTTACGGCCCTTTTTTTGCAGCGCCGGATGTGTTTTTCTGAGCTTGATCAGCATTTTATAAAACCTAAACATCGTTAGATGACGCCCTTCCTGCCAATCCCAACTCAGGCTGGAATCTGCCAATGTTTTTTCGGACTGCGGGTCGGGTGTTTCTAAACCTTCTTTTTGAAAATAAGCGAATTCCTGCTTTCTGCCCTGCCTCACTGCTTCAACCAAATCTGGGTCAGTATGACTGACAAAGTACTGAAAAGGTTTTTCCTCCGCATATTCTTCTCCCATAAACAGCATGGGCACATAAGGGGAAAGTAATGCTGCAGCAGCACTAAGTTTAAGCGTTTCAAAACCAACCAAAGTAGTTAGCCGGTCGCCCATCATCCGGTTGCCCACCTGGTCGTGGTT
>JBBSOG010000621.1:0-2888 GCA_038259985.1 Cytophagales bacterium | reverse complement strand
CGATATTTAATAGCATTAGAAAGTAAGTTGTAGACAATACTTCGGATATTTTTGGCAGAAAAATGGAGAACTTTGCAGTGATCAAAGCTCATATCAATTTGGGCATTTGCCTGTTCAATCTGAGGGGCCAGGTCAAGCCTAACTTCGCTGATAACTTCTGTAAGGTCAATCTGACTTTGGTCTTCGCCAATACCATCCCTTTGCACTCTGGTGATTTGCGTCAGATCCGCAAGGGTTTTTTTGAAGCGTTCAATGGATTGGGTAATCATCCCACTTATTTTAGCGGTCATCGGTGAGGCGCGGCTATCTTCGGAGAGGTTTTTCAACAAAGCTGCCATCAAACCCTCAATGTTAGAAATAGGGGCCCTAAGATCATGAGAAGCCGTATAGATAAAATTATCCATGTCAGCGTTGATGTAACTGAGTTGTTGGTTAGTCTGCGCCAGGTCTTCGTTGTTGGCCTGTATTTCTTCGTTGGCAGCCCTCAATTCCTCATTGGTAGCAGCCAGTTCCTGAGATATTTGGTGCAGGGCTTCCTCAGCCATTTTACGTTCATGTATATCGGTCACTACGCCCACAAACCCTTCAAATTCACCTTCATCACTAAATTTTGGCACACCAATATCAATAGCCCAGCGGTATTCTCCATCTTTTCTTCTTAAGCGATAAGTATATTTGAAAGGAATATGGTTTGCATTGGCATGCAAAAAAACATCACCGGCCATTTGGGAATCGTCAGGATGAACCGCTTTCAACCATCCCAAACCGAGGGCTTCCTCTTTTGCCTGACCAGTAAAATCGTACCACTGTTTATTCAAATAATTGCAATAACCATCCGGCTGGGTAACCCAGATCATTACCGGAACATGGTCAGCCATCATACGGAAATACTGCTCACTTTCAATTAATTTTTGTTCCAGTATTTTCTTCTCATGGATGTCAGTAGAGGTGCCTACCCAAAGTGTGGCTTCTCCACTTTCATCCTTCATGGGAACAGAACGGTTCAAATGCCAGCGGTAAGTCCCATCATGTTGCTTGAGCCGGTTTTCATGCACGAATGTTTCACCATCCTTCATTGCTTTCAGGTAAATATCCATCATCTCGCCCAAGTCATCGGGATGAACGATGGATTGGAAGCCTAAATTCTTTAACAGTTCATAGGTAAGGCCGGTGTATTCGTACCAGGGCTGGCTGTAAAAGTTTACATTGCCATCAGGCAAATTTGTCCAGGTCATTTGGGGGATACTTTCTAGAAGGTTGCGAAAGCGTTTCTCGCTTTCTTCCACTTTCTTTTGTGCTTCCACCCGATCAGTGATATCGTTAATTAAAGTATAAAACCCTACTACTTTACCTTCCTGAAAATCGGGCACGTAACTGGTACGTATATGCTTTATAAAATCTTCACGATATGGCATTCGAGCATCAAAATCAAGCCGTTCCCCTGATAATGCCCGATCAATATAAACTTTTACACCCTGATAAGCCTTTTCCCCAATCACTTCGCGTACTGGGCGGTCCAAAAGTTCTTCTGGATTTTGGTTAAACCATGTCTTATAAGCACGATTTGCAAAACGATATTTTTCTTCCTTGTCCAGGTAACCAATCAGCACCGGCATGGCATCGGTAATCAAGCGTAATTGCCTTTCGCTTTTTTCTACATTTTTCCTGTTCTTTACCTGCTCACTGATCTCAGTAGCAATATTAATAACGCCAACAATCTCACCGTGCCGGTTTTTCAATGCTTGGTAGATAGTATGGTAAAATCCTGCGACTAATTCACCCTTACGTTTAATTACCACTGGCACTTCTGGCAAGTCAATGGTTTTTCCGGTAATGTATACTTCAGAAAGAATGGGTTCAAACCCTTGTCCCTTTAACTCCGGAAGTGCTTCAAACAAGGGTATACCTAATAATTCCTCGCTGGGTCGCCCCACGATTTCACTCATCAACGGATTGACAAGCTCAATGATAAAGTCCTTGCCTAAATAAATACCAATAGCAGAAGGTGCTTGTAATAGAAATTCATTGAGCCTCTTGTTTTGCCATTCTACTTCGTTGAGTGCGGCTTTCTCTCTTTCAGTAAGTTCCTGCACTTGCTGAAGACTTTGAACCTGCTCAGTAACATCAATTACATTGTGAATGATGTAATGGATACTTCCCTGCTCATCCAGCACCGGGGTGTTTATAATGTTCCAGTATTTCTTCTCAAATCCTCCACCTGTTTCCCGAGGACGTGGCACATCATATCTCAAAAATTCTATCTGATGAGGCTTCAAAGTTGTCAGCACCTTTTGTAATGAAGCTTTAGATTGAGCAGCAGAATTATTATCAGAAGAGTCTGGATTATCCGGGAAAACTTCATAAACATATTTCCCAATGATCTCATTTCTTGTGGCAAGTGTAGCCTTAAGATAGATATCACTAGCGTTGAGAATGTATAACTCAGGGGAAAGAATTAGATAGGCGGCAGGAAGAGTTTCAAATACTTTGAGGGCATCAGGGCTAATTGGGTTCTTCCTTGTCATGAATAACTATTTGGGGATGGAGAGAAAATGATCAATGTGGTTAAACTTAATTTTGTCTGGTATTCTACTTTTGGCCAATAATTTACTTCGCCAGTTAATTTGAAAACCGAACATAACGTATGATAGTCCGTTATAAAACGGAAAATCAAAAAAATATTTTTCACCAAATATAATAGACTTTATTCTTTTTACATTTATCCTCTACATTAAATTCTTCACCAATTAAAAGTCCGAAAATTCCCGTATAGTTCAATGAAATTAGATATTCTAGTATTAGCTGCCCATCCGGATGATGCCGAACTCGGTTGTGGGGGCACCATCATTTCCCATGTAGCCATGGGCAAAAAAGTAGGCATTATAGAT
>JBBSOG010000620.1:0-2896 GCA_038259985.1 Cytophagales bacterium | reverse complement strand
CAATTTGAGCACCATCTTCCAATTCTACCTCAGCACCAGGGGGTAAAATAAGCTTTGTATTGTTTTCAAAAATAAGTTTTCTATTTGCTTTAATTATTACTTTCTCAATGTTAGAACTTGAGAGATCAATAACTTTAGGATTTCCACTCCCGCGTAATGTTACATCATAATCAATGACAATATGAGTTCCACCGCTCCATGAGCTATTAGGATAATTACCAGCCCCCCCACCGCAACTCCAGGTAGAAGTAGTTTGCCAATACCCATTGCTGATTGAGGTGCAAGTTTGGGCAGACAAGGTCTGATAGAAAAGTATGAATGTACAATGAATTAAAATAAGTCGGAGATGCATCTATGAATATGAAGTTTATGACTATGATTGTGCAAAAATTAAATTATTTATTTGTATAATTTTATTTATTCATTTCTATATCTCAGTCATGTAAGGGAATGAGCTTTTTGATATTGAATCGTATCTTTTCATAAAGACATGAAGCTAATGGATAGGCTTGCTTATCGTACTGATAATAGGCTTATTGCCACTCTTTGAAAGATAATTCATCATGCACTGGAACCATCTTTTTTCTCCTATTCGGCTGGGTGTGGAAGACCGCCCTATCTATAATGACTTGATCCGTAATCCTTATCAGCAGGATTATGACCGGCTCATTTTTTCATCTCCCTTTCGCCGATTACAGAATAAAACCCAAGTTTTTCCGCTGCCCGGCAGTGTGTTTGTCCACAACCGGCTGACCCATAGCCTGGAGGTAGCTTGTGTGGGCCGGTCGCTGGGTAATATCATCGGCCACCGCATCGCTGATGAATATCCTGAAGAGGGCGACCTGTTTACGCATTTCTATCGCAATGAGATGGGTTCGGTCATTAGTGCGGCCTGCATTGCCCACGACATTGGCAATCCACCTTTCGGCCATTCGGGAGAGAAAGCTATTTCCACTTATTTTGCTGATTTGGAGGGGGAACTGAGGAAGCTTTTGGAAGAAAATTTTAACCAAAGTCAGTGGAACGACCTGACTAACTTTGAAGGCAATGCCAATGGTTTGCGCCTGCTAACCCATCAGTTCAAAGAACGTAGCCAGGGTGGTTTACGCCTTACGTATACTACTTTGGCAGCGATGGTAAAATATCCTTGTGAGTCGGCTATCGGGCTGGACAAAAGCCGGAAGAGCCGCAGTAAGTTTGGCTTTTTTCATTCGGAGATAGAGACTTATCAAAAAATCGCTGCTGAGCTTAAAATTACAGCCACATCTGATCATCCGAAAGCTTACGTGCGCCACCCTTTTGTGTACCTGGTGGAAGCAGCGGACGACATTTGTTACCAGGTGATAGATTGGGAGGACGCCCACCGCCTAAAAATCATTAGTACGGAGGAAGCGCAAAATCAGCTCTTGGAGTTCTTTGCTGACTCACCAGACCGTTAACAAAAGAACCGGCAAAATGCCCTCAAAATTCAGGACCTGAATGAGCGGATTGGTTATCTCAGGGCGGTCGCCATCAATAGCCTGGTAAATGAATGCACGGATATCTTCTGGCAAAACCGGGACGCTATCCTGGAAGGAACTTACGAGAAAAGCTTATTGGATGAGCTTTCAGGTACTTTGGGTGAAGCCTTTCTGTCCTTGCAAAATAAATCGGTAGACCGTATTTATAATTATCGCCCGGTGGTAGAAATTGAACTGGCGGGATATAAAATTCTGGGAGGTTTGCTGGAAGAATTTGTTCCGGCAGTATTGGGCATGAAAGGCCACCAGAGCAAAAAGCTGATGCGCTTGCTCCCCCTACAATTCCAACCTAGAGAAGACGCCGGTCTTTACGAAAAGGTACAGTTGGTCATAGACTTTGTGTCTGGTATGACTGATCTGTATGCCGTTGACCTTTTCCGCCATATCAAAGGTATTTCTCTGCCAGAATTACGCTAAGCAAAACATTCTGGCAGCGAGATTTATTTAAAGAGAACAAGAATATAAGGTTCAAGAAGTGGAGAGCTATGCAATTCAGCTATTCACTTTTCTTTAAACTTTTAACCTTCAATATTTAACCACTTCCATGCCTGAAAAAGAAGCTTTTGATATTGAGCGTGCTATCGTTCTGTTGCGAGAGGAAGTAGCCGATCTTCCTAAAGCTGCCCTTTTTGATCTCTACGATCAGGGGTATACTTCTTTGTTTGAGCAACTGGTGGCTTGTATGATTTCTATCCGTACCTACGATGAAGTTACCGTGCCTACCGCAATTCAACTTTTCCAAAAAGCCAGAACGCCTGAGAATATGCGATTACTTTCTGTAGAAGAAATTGATACTGCCATTCAGGCTAGTACTTTCCATGAAGGCAAAGCCTGGCAAATTCATGACATAGCTGAAACGATTGTCAAAACGCATGGCGATGAATTGCCCTGTGATTTTGAGACTTTGCTTTCCTTCAAAGGGGTGGGGCCTAAGTGTGCTAATTTGGCTTTAGGCATTGCCTGCCAGCAGATGCGCATTGGCGTAGATATTCACGTGCATCGCGTCACTAATCGTTGGGGCTATGTAGATACCAAAACACCGGAGAAAACGATGCTGGCTTTGGAAGAAAAACTGCCGGAACAATACCGGGTAGAAATCAACCGCTTGCTCGTTCCTTTTGGGAAGCATGTTTGCAAGGGCGTCTCTCCCCATTGTTCCCAGTGCAGTATTCTTAAGATGTGCCAGCAGCGAGGGGTTACTCAGCACCGATAGGCCCAATAAATTTTCTAAAATTATTTTCAAATATTCAAGCAAGCTTCTACTGCATTAAAAACTCCTGAAACCGTTCCTTGAGCAATTTGTATTCTGTAGAAAATTTTTCCATTTCTCCTTTCACAGCATGATGTTCTTCGTCAGTGATCACGTTGTTTTTGGT
>JBBSOG010000619.1:0-2897 GCA_038259985.1 Cytophagales bacterium | reverse complement strand
GGCGATACTTTTTGGTGATGGGATGATGTTCCCCTAACATCAAAAACAAAGCTACCGAAGCACGACGGGGAAGTTCGTTGCCATAATTTTTATCTAAAATGGTCATAGAGATTAAAGCTTGAATAGCTTCTTCGTACTGGTATTTTTGTAATGCGTTCCTGGCATCTTTTATTTTGTCCATAAGATTAGAGGAGGCTTCATCCTGACAGGTCATCACTTCTGCCAGGTTTTTTACTTGTTTGGATAATTCATGAAGTTTATGGGATTCCGGAAGGGTAATCTGGGCACGCTCAGGATGCTGGCCTACAGTTGCAGCAGCTAGCCAAAGTTGTGCTTCCTTTATGTCAGGCTTAGCTTTTACAAAATTTTCTAGACCTTGTGCCGCATCAGTATGCTTGTAAGTGAACAATGAATCTACTAAAACAGTGAGTTCGTCTCCGCCTTCATCAGGTAGGTTTTCTACTAACCACTTGATGATTTGATGCCGGGGAAGTGATCCGGTAAATTCTGCCTTCACTTCTCCTTTGTAAAACATTTTCACGACGGGAATACTGCGGACTTTATACTTTGCGGAAATCTCCTTGTCTTGATCAGTATCCACTTTTACCAAATCCCACTTTCCCCCTGCTTCTTCCGCAAGCTTTTCTATGACCGGGCCAAGGGTCTTGCAGGGAGCACACCAGGGAGCCCAGAAATCTACTATCACCGGCACTTTCTGGCTTCTCTTGAGCACAACTTTATCAAAATTTAACATGTCTATTGATCATTAGGTATGTGCAATATATGCAAATCATCTTGTCCCGAGCAATGTTATTTTATCAGGAAAGCCTTATCAGGGTTTTGTGATTTCTATTATATTTTTCCAAAATTTAAAATGTCTTCTATTTCAATATAAATTGTTATAAATTAAAGCCTTTTGTAAATATAACCTACATTTTCATAAACCTAATTCATGATGAAAGAACAACCTAGTCAAAAAGGTAAACCAATGCCTAGAAGAGATTTTTTGAAGGGATCAGCCATGTCGGCCGCGTCTTTTATGATTGTTCCCCGAAATGTGCTGGGAGGAAAAGGATATAGGGCTCCCAGTGACACGGTCAATGTAGCCGCTATTGGTGCCGGGGGCATGGGCTCTTCCAATATGAGCCGTCTTACCAGTCAAAATATAGTAGCCTTGGCTGATTGTGATTATGGTTCGGTACAAAAAGCAATATCCAGGGATGACAGAGCTGATCTCAAGGCTGCCTACGAGAAAGCCAAATGGTATAAAGATTTCCGCGAAATGCTGGAAAATCAAAAAGATATTGATGCTGTCGTGATCGCTACCCCTGACCATGTGCATGCCGCCGCTGCTACTATGGCGATGAAGATGGGCAAGCACGTGTATGTACAAAAGCCCCTTACTTATACTGTGCATGAAGCTCGCACGCTTCGCAAAACTGCTAAAGAAACCGGCGTGGTGACTCAAATGGGTAACCAGGGACATTCCAGTGACGATGCCCGTCGTATCAATGAATGGGTACAAGCCGGAGCTATTGGACCAGTCCGTGAGGTACACGTTTGGACTAACCGTCCAATCTGGCCACAAGGTATGGATCGTCCTGAAGGCAAAGCTAAAGTCCCCAAAGACCTGGCATGGGATATTTTCCTCGGTCCTGCTCCTTATGTGGAGTACAGTCCTGAATATCATCCTTTTGCCTGGAGAGGTTGGACAGACTATGGTGTGGGTGCATTGGGTGACATGGGTGCCCACCTCATTGACCATCCTTACTGGGCACTTGGCCTTGACTACCCTAAAACCGTAGAAGCTTCTTCTACCCCTTGGGGTGGCAAAGACGATAGCAAAGTTTCGTATCCCCTTTCTACTACCGTACATTATACCTTCGCCGCTCGTGGTATGTACCCCGAAGTACATATGCACTGGTACGACGGCGGTGTAATGCCTGCCCGTCCTGCCGTACTGCCCGATGAGGTGAAACTGGACAGAGGAGGTGGGGTAATCTTTGTTGGAGAAAAAGGAATACTGATGCATGAAACCTATGGTGCTAATCCGCAGATGTACCCTCAGTCGCTGATGGAGGAATATGCCGACACACCTCAAACTTATGAAAGGATAAAAGGTGGAAGAGATGCGCATGAAATGAACTGGATACGCGCTATACTAGGTGAAGAAAAAGCCTCAAGTCCTTTTGAATATGCTGCTCCACTCACTGAGACGATGCTTTTGGGGGTTGTTGCCCTTCATAGCCCGGGTGAAACCCTGAGGTATGATGGTGAAAAGATGGCCTTCACCAACAAACCGGAAGCTAATAAGCATCTGAGCCGTGAATATCGGGATGGTTGGGTATTAAGTTGATACTTTTCAGAAATACGCAAGAAAGCCTTACTTCTTCAAGGATGTGGGGCTTTTTTTATAAAATAAGGGGTCAGGAGAAGTGAGCGTATAGGTAAACATGGAATTAGTGTGTTGTGAAGGAATACTTTTAAAGCGTTTGAAAAGCAAGTAAGCAACATCTTCACTCCATTAGCATTTATCCCTCCCCCCTTTTTTTGATTTACTGAAAAAAGAGCACGCCAGTAATATTTGCTGAAACAGCTATGTATTCTTCCTGCGTAGGGGCTATGCATTTGATAAGCATTGCTTAAAAATAGTGTAAACCACAAAATAAGATAGAGATGAGTATACCTTTTAATGTAATTGCGAAATTCAATCCCCAGAAGAAGACCCAGCCCAGAAAGTACTATGCAACGGCACATAATAGTGGCGAAGTGACCATTCGTAAGATGGCTAAACAGATTGCTGAGATTACGACGGTGAGTATACCTGATGTCATTGCTACACTGGAATCTCTGGTGATGATCATCCCCCGGCACATAGAAGAGGGAGCAATTGTACG
>JBBSOG010000618.1:0-2916 GCA_038259985.1 Cytophagales bacterium | reverse complement strand
AGCTACTAACAAAGACCGTCCGGAAACTAATTTTCTCATCCTTTCTATGTACGCTACGCCCACTAATATTCAGCAAGCCATTAAACTAGGCGCCAAAGGATTTTTGCCTAAAGATGCTTCCGGTGAAGATCTTATGAGAGGAATTGAAGATGTCAGCAAAGGGAAAAAATACTACAGTTCCCAGGTGACCGAAATGCTTATCGGTGACTGGTCGCCGGAGCCTCCCAAAGGTGGGCTCATTGACAAAATCTACCATCTCACCCGCCGGGAAAAGCAAATTTTAGGGGCGGTAGTGGATGGCAAAAGCAATCACGATATTGCTGACCTATTCGGTATTAGCAAAAGAACCGCAGAAAACCATCGTTCACGCATCTTGAAAAAAACCGGTGCCAGAAGTTTCATGGAGCTTGCCCGTACAGTGATGGAAAATCGTATGGAACTGGCATAAATAATACGCACAACTAGCTCTAGAGCTAGCTGGATAGTATTAAAACGCGTTCTTCATCGCTAACTTTATCTCTGCACCAACTCATAGCTATTTCCATCTTTAGGGAATAGCTTTTTTTGTAGATGTTGTAATACGGAATACCAAGCCTTATCTTCATACCTATGGAAATACGGGACGCTGCTACCAGGATGAAATGGAAATTGTATCAATTACCATTTACTGTATTACTGAGTTGGTTATTTTGCGCTCAGGCTACGTTGTTGAATGCCCAAACCTCATCAGAAAGCGTAGAGGGCACGATCGTGCAACTTAAAGATGGCGCGCCTGTTCCCGGTGCTAATGTTTCTTTGTTAGGCACTTCCCTGGGCAGTATCAGCGATCTTGAGGGTAGGTTTAGTATACATCAGGTACCCGAAGGCGTGTACGAGCTCATGGTCAGTTTTGTAGGCTATCAAACCTACACCGAAACCCTAAACCTTGATGCCTCACAAACCAAAACACTGAACATTGAGCTGGCAGAAGATATTTTGGCACTTGATGGCCTCATCGTCACTGCCCAGAAGAGGACGCAATCGGTGCAGGAAGTACCCATTGCGATCACTACCTATGATGGAGCATTCCTTACCGAAACCAATATCTTTGAGTTTGACGCGCTATCCGACTATGTGCCGGGCTTGCAGGTACAAATCCAAAGTGTCAATAACCCAGGCTTTGTCATTCGCGGGATTACCAGCGACAATGGGGATGCCCGCTTAGAACCACGGGTTTCCGTTTTTCAGGATGGGGCGTCCATCAGCAAATCCCGGGGGTCAGTGGTGGAGCTTTACGACATGGAGCGGGTAGAAGTGCTGAAAGGCCCACAAGGTACGCTCTTTGGTCGCGGTGCCCAGATCGGGGCCATCCATTTGATCCAGCACAAGGCCGAAAACAAAACCTCCGCTGAATTCAAAGCCGGGTTCGGGAATTACGGACAATACTTATTGACAGGGCATCTCAATGTACCGGTCATCAAGGACAAATTATTTGCCCGGGTGGCAGGTATTTTCAACGAAAGGGATGGCTTTATTGACAATTTGTCGGGTGGAACGCTGAATGGTAAAGACACCAAAGCTTTTCGTACTGCCTGGCGCTATTTGCCCGATCGCCAGACAGTCGTAGATTTTATCTTCAACTACCAACTGGATACCCCACCGGGCACCTCATTCAAAAGCGGTACCTACGCCCCGACCGGAGGGGATACCAGCCCATTTACTTTTGCTGACCTGGAGCGCGGGGAGGAGCTAGGGGTGGACCGCAACGTGTGGGGCGGCACCATACTGGTCAACCGCGCACTGAGCAATAGGTGGGATGTCAATTCCATTACCGCATACCGCGCATTCAATTCCCAGGAAACTTTTGACGCAGACGGCACGGTGGCCCCGGCATTGCTCATTACCGAAGAAGCACTTGGCAAGCAATTCAGCCAGGAATTTCGGGTCAACTACAATAACCTGCAAGGCTTTACTGGCTTTGGTGGTGTTAATTTCTTCTGGGAAAACGGCTCACAGGCTACGCCGCTACAAACAGATGAACGGAGCATGTATGCCTTATTCAATCCTTTCGTTCGCGGGATGATCATTAACAATCCTGAGCTGAGCCAGGAAGAGAAAGATCAGATTTTAACAGCAGTACCTTCCATACCGCTCATTAATCCGGATGGTACGCCTAACCTGACTTCCAATTTGCCCGACCTTCCTCAGTTTCTGGGTCCGTTTTCCGGGCTACCCCTTGATTCTGTCCACCGCGAAGGGCAGACGAATCATGGGAGAAACTATGCTGTTGAAATATTTGCTGACGGTACTTACCGACTCACTGATCAACTAGATGTGACGCTGGGCATCAGGGGAACCTATGAAAACATCACCGGTGCGATTGAGAGCCAGGATGCAAAACCATTCGGTAAACTCGGTTTTGTGCTGGGCAATTTTCCCAACGATATCTTTCCCTCCAGTGGGGGCAGGATTTCCCATACGGAGTCTTATCTCTCCGCCGTAGGGCGCCTGGCGCTAGACTATGAGCTTTCTCAAGCATGGAATGCTTTTGCCAGTGTGTCGCGGGGGCGGCGGCCCAATGTGATACAGGTGCTGGGCACCGAGGTGAGCGTGCTCAACGATGAGATTGTCTGGAGCTACGAAGCAGGTACCAAACTGCTCAGCCGAGACAACCGTTTGCAGTGGGACATCAGCGGCTACTACTACGATTACCGCGACTTCCAGACACTGGTGGCGCGCCTTACCGAAGACCGGGGCCTGCTCTTTGAAACCCGTGATGTGGGCAACGCCACTGCTTTGGGATTTGAGACGGCTATTCAATATGTAGTCGCACGCCCGCTACAGTTTTTTGCCAACTACGGCTACATCCATGCCCGATTTGACGATACCGATGCCGAAGGCAACGAACAATCCTTGGCAGGTAATACCTTCCGGCTT
>JBBSOG010000617.1:0-2917 GCA_038259985.1 Cytophagales bacterium | reverse complement strand
TGGTTCGCCGGTAGGAACCTTAAGTTTGAACGCATCAAAGAGCTAACCGTACTTGTCCGCAAAGCGCGAGGCACCAATGGGTTGATTCCCCGCTGGAGTGGCGGCCGTATGGCCTTGTCGTCCCAGCTCTCCGAGATGATCCGCTATAAGCTTGACGAGTTTTTGGAAGGGGGTTACCAAGATATTGAACTAAAAGCCATTCAACCCCTGCTGTCATTACAAGATAGATGGTCATGCCTTCCTGACCAGAAGCACTTTCTGATAGAGAAAATGACGACCAACGAAGGCTATCATGTCTATATGTACCCCTTTGCCGGACGGGCAGTGCATGAGCTTTTGTCCACATTGGTAGCCTGGCGCATCAGCCAGATCCAGCCGATTACCTTCTCCATTGCTATGAACGACTACGGTTTTGAGCTGCTTTCCGATACAGAAATCCCCCTAGAAGAAGCTTTGGAATTGGATTTGTTCACCGCAGAAAACCTAATGGAAGACCTCTTGGAAAGTATCAATAGTACGGAGATGGCGAAACGGCGCTTCCGGGAGATTGCTGCTATTGCTGGTTTGGTTTTTCAGGGATATCCCGGCAAGCCGATTGGCAATAAGCATCTACAAGCAACCTCGCAGATCATCTACGAGGTATTTACTGAGTACGAACCTGATAATTTACTTATTGCACAGGCGATGCAGGAGGCACTTTATCAGCAAGTGGAACAGTCGGAGCTGGCCAACGTCATGCAGCGAATCAGAAAACAACGCATCATGATTGAGCATCCCCCCTATCCTACCCCCTTTGCCTTCCCCATCATGGTAGACCGTATGCGGGAGAAAATCAGCTCCGAGACCCTGGAAGACCGGGTACGCAAGATGCAGCAGGAACTGGAAGCCTACGCTGCCTTCGGGGAATAGTCCGTCTATTTTTCTAAACGTCACTGCGAACCACCTCAGATGGTGTGGCAGTCTCCCCGATGAGAGGCACAAAACAACAGGCTTTCCATACCCGGAGACTGCCGCGTCGGTTACGCTTCGCTTCACCTCCTCGCAGTGACGACTTGGAAAAATTCATGCCTTCCAGAAGAAGAGTAACTTCCCTGCCAAGAAATCATTACTATGCTTACTCCCGGTTTACAAAGGTATCATCTATGATGGGTTTGATGACAACATCAATCCTCCGGTTTTGTGCCCTGCCGGAGGCATTTTCATTATTGGCTACCGGCTTGCTCTCCCCGAAACCTTTGGTCTCAAAGCGATTATTGTCAATAGTAGTATGTGTCTCTAAGTAACTAAGCACCGAATCGGCACGTGCTTGGGAGAGTTCAAAATTAATATCATCCCCGCCCTGTGAGTCGGTATGTCCCTCCACAATAATATCAGCGTTATCAAAGATATTCAAGGCTTCCTGTAGTTGTTGAAGTAAAGCATGGTCATCTGATTTGATTAATGCTTTCCCAACATCAAAGTTTACCCCAATCAATCGGATAATCACATCGTTCTGCTGACGGAAGACCTGGGCATCTTTTTCGTCAAACATCTGCTGAATTCGGTCAAACTTTTCATCAATCTCAGCAAAACGTACTAACCTGGCCTGCAGCATCTCTTGCCTTTGCTGCGCTTTTTCCGCTTCTTCGGAGAGTTGGCCTGCCATCGCTTCCTGAATTTTGCGCTGCTCTTCCAGTATTTCTTTCAGGTTTTCGTTCTCCTGCTGACTTTCATACAGCTTGGCTTCCAGGGTAGCCATCGTATTTTGATAGCTGTTGATGGTTTCAATAATGCGGGCAACTGGCTGCTCTGTTCCACCGTTGAAGCCAACATCTAAGTCCATACTTTCCCCGATTTTCTCTATAGGATTGAAGGCCATCAGCAGAAAATCCTCAGTTTCATAGTCATTGTCATCCAATACCTCCGCTTGCTGGGCAATATACATCGCCAGCAATGACCTATATTCTGCTTCTTTGGCCAAGTGTCTTGCCTCATCGGTATCGTAACGGTTCTCAGTCAGGGCTTTTTCTGCCTTGGCTAGAAGTGTCTTTGCATCATCTAAAGTTTTGGGGGCATCACGGTCTATCCTACCCTTTTCTGCTTTCTCAATGAGGCTTCGGGCGTTGCTTAGGTAATGGGCCTCAATGGATTCCAGTTCAGATTTCCGGTACAAGTCAGATGCTTTTGATGCCAGCGCTTTGGCATCTTCTAAGTCTCCGTTTTCAAATTCTTTGGCAGCTTCTTTGAATTCTACCTCTGCTTCGCCCCAGCTTTCCTGGGCAAACTGACTGGCTTCTGCGTTGATAGCATCTTTTCGGGCGGAAAGCACTTTGGAAAACATCATGCCACCCACTTCAGTGTTTTTCATGGCTTCGGCAAATTTACTTTCAGCCTCGGCAAGGTTTTCCCTGATTTCAGACAGTTCTTCTTCGTCCCGGTAGTCTTCCTGCGCTTCGTTATAGGCATCCATCGCGTCTTCATAGGCTTGTGGAGAGATAATATCTGCCTGGGCATCTTTAGCCTCCTGCATCATTCTGTTGGTTTTGTCAAACAGGGCTGCTTGGATATCTTGCGCTTGTACGATTCCCAAGCAAAACATGACAGTGAGGCTTACAATGGTTAGTCCTAATGTTTTCATGATGTATAGCTGATATAGGTGGGAAGTGGATTAGTTATTTTCCAGGCTGGTATTCAGCTTTTCCAGTTCCGTTTCTATGTCCATAATAGAGGTGGTAATGGCATCGTAAGCAGTGCTCCAGTCTTCTTCACGGTTTTGTATGGTTTTTATCTTTTCATCCAAGGAATCCTTCTCTTCTCTCAAAGCAGTGATTGCAGTACGAATACTGCTGGATGCTTGCTGGTTATCAGATTTCTCCGCCGTTCCGTTGAGTTCCGTAATACGCTTGTCTATCTGATTGCTTCTTTCTTCCAAATCTTT
>JBBSOG010000616.1:0-2960 GCA_038259985.1 Cytophagales bacterium | reverse complement strand
TTACCTACTTTGGCCCGGTAGAAGACCAACAGAGGGCTTACACGGAAATGGTAGATGTCATGGATGAGGGGGTGGGTAAAATCATGGAAGCCCTGAGAAAGAATGGTTTAGAGGAAAACACTCTTGTCTTCTTTTTGTCAGACAATGGAGGGGAGAAATTTGGCGATAACGGCAACCTAAACGGTCATAAAGGCGGGTTGCTGGAAGGCGGCCATCGGGTACCTGCTATCGCTTACTGGAAAGGCAAAATTCAGCCCGGCGAGTCTTCAACGACGCTGATTAGCATGGATTTGCTGCCTACCCTGTTATCGGTGAGTGGGTCTGAAGCACCGGATAATGTGGATTTTGATGGCATAGATTTTTCGCCTGTCTTGTTCGGGAAAGGCGACCTACCGGACAGGAAGTTATTCTGGCGTTACCGCGACCAGAAAGCCGCCCGGAACAAGCAGTGGAAGCTGCTGATCACCGAAAATGACACCGCCTTATATAATCTGGAAGAAGATCTTAAAGAGGCCAATAATTTATATAGTAAACAGCAGGACATAACCCGGAATCTGGAAGCAAAGCTAAGCGAATGGGAAGTAGAGATGGACCAAATCAAGCAGGTCACGCGATGAATTTATTCCACCATTCTCATTTGCCCCACTCTTGCAGTGTGACTGAAATAACTGCCCCGCAAGTGTGGTACGACTGAAATTTGACAAAAAATTTACATTATACACCTAAACCTACTTCACTACTTATGCTTCCATCTGTTTTGTTTTACCTGTCGCTAAGTATCGGCGCATTCCTGTTTTCACCGGCTGCTAACGCTACTTCGCTTCAACAAAATCCACCCAATATCCTCCTTATCCTTACCGACGATCAGGGCTACCATGATGTATCTTATTACGGAACGAAGGATATCCAAACACCCTACATTGACCAGATTGCTGCGGAGGGTATGCGCTTTGATAATTTCTATGCTAACTGTCCCGTGTGCTCCCCTACCCGGGCAGCTTTGCTCACTGGCCGCTACCAGGATTATGTGGGCGTGCCGGGCGTCATCCGTACCCATGCGGTTAACAGTTGGGGCTATCTGAACCCTACGGCAACGCTGCTTCCCCAGGAGCTAAAAATGGCTGGTTATCATACCGCAATCATCGGCAAATGGCACTTGGGCTTGGAGTCACCCAACACGCCAGTGAAGCGGGGTTTTGACTATTTCCACGGTTGGCTGGGCGACATGATGGACGACTACTACACCCACCGTCGCCACGATATCAATTATATGCGCATGAACGGACAAGAAATTGACCCCAAAGGCCATGCGACCGATCTATTTACCCAATGGTCAGTAGATTATATCAAAAGCCAGGCAGACGATGAGCGTCCCTTCTTTCTTTATTTGGCCTATAATGCACCTCATTTCCCGGTACAGCCCCCGCAAGAATGGCTGGATATGGTAATCAAGAGGGAAAAAGGGATAGACGGAACCCGCGCCAAACTGGTGGCTTTTATTGAGCACATGGACGATGGTATCGGCAAAGTAGTCAATGCGTTGAAAGAAAGTGGGCAGTATGAAAATACCATCATTGTATTTTCCAGCGACAATGGGGGGCATCTGCCCAGCAAAGCGAACAACGGTCCCCTCCGCGACGGCAAACAAAGCATGTACGAAGGTGGGCTCAAAGTCCCTACTGCCATCAGCTGGCCGGATAAAATAGCAAAGGGTAGTGTGTCAGAACAGCGATATCTTTCTATGGATTTGTATCCGACACTACTTGCCCTCGCCGAACTTGAGCCTAAAGATGCCATTGAAGGCCGTAGCTTTCTGCCTGAACTGTTGAACGGAGCACAAAAGGCTGAGGAGCGCCCGCTTTACTTCACCCGTCGGGAAGGCGGTATGGCTTATGGAGGGCAAAGTATCTACGCCGTACGACAGGGGGATTGGAAACTGCTACAAAACAAGCCCTTTGAACCTTATGAGTTGTATAATCTCAAAGACGACCCGCTTGAGACCAATAATCTGGTAGAACAGGAACCGGAAAAATTACAGGAGCTTAACGAAGTACTCATGAAGCACATCCAAAAAGGGGGGCAGGTTCCCTGGCAAAAACCTGGAAATTAGACCTTCTGAGACTTATTACTTTTTAAAAGTATATCACTTAGTATGTCAATCTTGATCAAAAAAAAGTTATTTTTACCCTATGCCTACCATCTTACGTGAACAATGACAAAATAAAGTAGCACACAACCTTAGCACTGTATTTAACAGATTTTGCTACTACACGAGGTGATATCCTTGGGGCCAGAGACCCTTGAAGATATTTGTCACACCGCAGAAGCAGTGCGACTGAGTAAGAAATTAAACAGATAGTGAACATTGTAATCATTCACTACGAATATCTAATTCAAAAATGGCATGACACCTACAATAAGTAAAAAAACGCAAGCCTACTTAGCTTCTTTAAAAGCTTCTGATCAACCAGACTACTATTACGGCAATATGGACGCCATTGATAGACTCATTTACAAAAATGGAATTCGGGTCAAGGCATTGCACTTTCATGCTGACCTAAACTTGATGCTTATTGTCCTCAATAATGGTAAGGTCTTACAACGCCCCCTTGCGTATTCTAAACGTTTTGAGAAGGCCACTGAAAAACAATTGAATAATTATGAATTAATTGGTCAGGGAAGTGGGGTACACTGGCCTGATGTAGACGAGGATTTGGGATTAAAAGGCTTCCTGGAAGAAGAATTACTTCAGGTAGCTTCAGCCTCCAGCTTTTCCTGAAATTCTTATGTTTTGATTAATTTGTTTCCGTTTCCTATGGTAAGGGACTTTCACTACATAACAACTGATACACCTGATGAAGAAATGCAGCCTTATATCCTTATTTATTGTTTGTTTTGCCTTTTTGTCCTGCTCCCTAAGTACCGCTCAATCTGCTGAACAACCCAACATCCTCTGGATT
>JBBSOG010000615.1:0-2991 GCA_038259985.1 Cytophagales bacterium | reverse complement strand
AGCTACGGTGGGGATATTCCTACACCCAACATTGACCGTATTGGCCATGCAGGCATTCGCTTTACGGACTTTTATGTGTCCGCCCCGGTCTGTACCCCCTCACGCTATAGCCTGCTTACCGGAAGCTATCCCCAGCGTTCTTTGCATGACCTGGACAAAGTGATTATGCCAGGTGATGACAATCATTTTGATGAACGAGAGGTGACTTTAGCAGAGCTGCTCAAAGCCCAAAATTATACCACCGCCATCACGGGCAAGTGGCACCTGGGTTCCCGGCAGAATACTTACTTGCCTATGCAGCAGGGCTTTGATGTTTTCTCAGGACATAAAGCAGGCTGCATTGATTACTTTTCCCATGTTTACGGTGGCTTCGGCAACTTCTGGTTTGTGGATGGAAAACCCACTGAGGAGGAAGGCTATTCCACCGAACTGATCACCCAACATGCCTTAGACTTTATCGGGAAGGAAAAAGATACGGCCAACCCTTTCTTTCTGTACATTCCGTACAACGCGCCCCACTTCGGCAAAACTGATCCTGACCATGTGCTAGAGGTGACTGTTGCTTTGAGCGAAGGGACTTTTGGTGGGCACAAAATCATGAATTCATTGCAAGCCCCTGAAGCCTACGTGCAGAAGTTTGCCCACATCCAAGACCCTTATCGCCGGATGTACTCCGCGATGGTCAGTAGCCTGGATGATCAGGTGGGCAAGCTTTTAGACCAACTGGAAGCAGATGGTTTGATGGAAAAAACAATTATCTGGTTTATCTCAGACAATGGCGGTTATGCAGAAACCTACTTTGGACATGCCAGCAACGGTAAGCTCAAAGGTGAAAAAGCCACACTTTGGGAAGGGGGCATCCGCATTCCGGCGATGGTTTGCTGGAAAGGAAAAATCAACGCGGGACAAACTGTCAGTCAGCCGCTGTGTAATGTGGATGTGGTACCTACTTTGGCTTCCATCATTGGTTTTAGGGATGCGCTTTCCGAATTGCCCGTTGATGGCAAAGACATCAGCCAGGTTTTGTTGGCCGTGCAAAATATAGCGCGGGATATTTTCTGGGAATATAAGGACGAACGCGCCTTCCGAAGAGGGGATTGGAAACTCCATAATGATGAACTGTACAACCTCAAAACCGACCTCAGTGAAACGCAAAATGTAGCGGCGCAACATCCTGAAAAAGTCAAAGAACTCCAGCAAGCTTGGGAAGTAGTGGAGGCGTCTTTTGAGAAGTAGATGAAGCTTCCAGGAAAACCTTGTGTACAGGTTAAAGTAAAATTTACCAAAATGTTTATAATCGGGCCTTTTTATCAGGAACTTGTTTTCGTTGTAACGATGTTATAACTTTACTTTCATAGATAAACAAACTAAAATCCAAAATGTCCACAACAAAACTGGCTAATGTTGGTAATTCAAAAGGGGTGATTATTCCTAAACGTTTGCTTAAAAAATATGGAATTTCTGAGCACATCGCGATAGTTGAAGCGGAAGCTGGAATTCTAATTACCCAGGCAAAAAACCCCCGCGAGGGATGGGGCATTGCTTTCAAACAAGCAGTGGAAACAGGACAATATGAAACTATCACATCCGACATACTGGACGATGATATCATGGAAGATTATTAATGAAAATTGAGCAGTATTCAATTTGGTGGGTAGACCTGAACCCAACCAAAGGATCAGAACAAAGTGGGATTAGACCTTGCCTTGTGGTTTCTCCCAAAGAGATGAATGAGAACTTACCCACCTCCCTCATTGTACCGTTAACCCGGACAGAAAAAAATTGGCCTACAGTTGTTAAGATATCATCTACCAAAAGGCAGACTGGAAGCGTCTCTTTTGCATTAGTAGAGCAGTTGAGAAACGTATCGCATATGCGGTTTACTGAATATATTTGTCGTATAAGTCAAACAGAAAGCCAAACTATAAAGGAAGTTATTAGAAGATTGCTCGTTGATTAATCTAAGCCATTACAGCCAGAAATTAGCTGTAATGGCGTGATAGAAATGAATAAGTTTTAATGCTCTATTAAGTCAATTTCAGCTCTACCTTGTTTACAGTATCCACCGCCTTATAAATGGCATCAATGATTTTCAAATCTTTGACTGCTTCTTTGCCATCTACCGGTACAATGGGCTCTTTGCCTTCCAGGATAATCTCCGCCATCTTGTCCATTTGTACCGTTTGATGGGTCACCACCGGCTGGTTTAACTCCCCTTTGTTGGTGCGTCCTTCGATCGGTCCATAACCGGTGGCAGGATGCAATTCTGCGAAGCCTTCAGTACCATCCAGAAAGAAACGGTCTAGGTTACTGATGGCATAGGTAGACAAGCAGGAAGCTACCGCACCGCTGGGAAAGCCCAATTGAAATTGAATGGTCTCATCTACCCCTTCCTTGAATTTCACCGGGTCAGTCTTGGTTTCCTGGGCAGTCACCCACACCGGTTCTTCGCCCACCATATACCGAGCTCCATTGATAGAATAAATACCAATATCCATCATGGCGCCACCGCCAGCCAGCTTTTTATCAAGACGCCATTGGGTAGGGTCACCAATCTTGAAGCCAGAAAGTCCCTGGAAGAACTTAATGGTACCAAAGGCCCCTTCTTTTCTTAAACGAATCACTTCCAAGGTATGAGGCTCAAAGTGCATGCGGTAGCCTACCAATAGTTTTACATTGGCCTTTTCGCAGGCATCTACCATTTCCTGTCCTTCTTTGGCATTGACCGCCATCGGTTTTTCACTTATGGCATGTTTTCCAGCTTTAGCCACGCGGATCACTTGATCATGATGCAGCCCGTTGGGTGTGATGACATATATAGCGTCAATGTCTGGATTGTCCTTGACCTGGTCAAAATTCTCGTAGTTGTAGCAGTTCTTTTCCGGGATATTATACTTGCTCTGCCAATTTTTGATTTTAGCGGGCGTGCCACTAATGACTCCTACCAATTTGGCTTTTTTGCAGGATTGCATCGCCTCGGCAACGCGAGTT
>JBBSOG010000614.1:0-2992 GCA_038259985.1 Cytophagales bacterium | reverse complement strand
GATTTACAAAATACACTGGAACTCACTGCCTGTTATGCCTACGAACGCAAAAAATACCTCAAAAAGAACATTGCTATAGGGGAAGGGCTGGTAGGCCAGGCTTACTTAGAGGCAGAAACTATCTACCTAACGGAAATCCCGGAAGCATACGTCAACATCACATCAGGATTGGGCCAGGCCAAGCCGTGTAGCATTCTGATTGTTCCCTTGAAGTACAATGAGGAAGTGATGGGTATCCTGGAAATTGCTTCCTTTAGGCAGTTTGAAGATTACCAAATCAAGTTTGTAGAGAGTTTAGGAGAAATCATAGCCTCTGCCCTATCCACTGCTAAAACAAACGCACAAACGCAAATCTTACTTCAGCAGTCGCAAGAGCAGGCGGAGGAAATGCGTGCCCAGGAAGAAGAAATGCGACAAAACATGGAAGAACTACAGGCTACTCAGGAAGAGATGCAGCGCAAAACCAAAGAATACGAAGAACTGATACAAGAATACGAACAAAAGAACCACGAAGTAGATAAAGCGTAAGTCTTGAAGCTATTCAATCGTTAGCTCATCAGTTTTGATACTGTTGGGCTTTTTTATGCATAAATCTTGACATAATCATTTCCCATTTGCGTTCAGGTTTTCGTTCCCATAATACTGGGTATCAACGTTTTTTAGGCTTTTGGTCATCCAGGTAATCTGCCCGGTATGGTAAGAGAAGTGTTCTATGACGTGGATCAGCATGGACAAGACTGTTTCTTCGTACACTTGTACCGGTCGTTTGTCCAGTAAATCGGTTGGTTCCAGTTTATGAAGGACTTCCCTAATTTCCTCGGCCACTTGGTCCATTTGTAGCATAAGCTGTGCTTTGGCAATCGGGCCAGTTTCCTCAAACTCGGCATCCCTTTCCCGATGGTCGGGCTGCCCTCCTACCCCGCTAAGTATCCACTGGCGGGCGTTGCCACAGAGGTGCAGAATGAGATTGCCAATGCTTACGATGTTTTCGTTGGGCCGGTACCAGACTTCTGCTTCGCTGAGCATGCCCAGGCACTTTTTGATCCGCGGAATAGATTCTTCCATCACCCGGCGTTCAAACTCAGCTATAATCGCCTGATTGATCTGTGTTGCTAGTTTATCTTCCATATCTTTTTTGCTTAAAACGGCCTTCTTCCCAAGGATAAGGTATTTCTCCTAGGCCATCAATTCATTTTCATCTTTCTGCAAAAAAACTTTCATCTTCTGTGTAACTTTCCTGTCACTCACTTGTCTTGCCCTTGAATATGCTACTGGAAGAGTTTAAACATAGTGTCCTCCCTATCAAAAACAAGCTTTATCGCTTTGCCCTACGGTATTTGGGCAATGAGGACGAAGCCCAGGATGTGGTACAGGAAGTATTTATCAAGGCTTGGGACCGACGCGAAGATTTGCACCTCTACCGCAATGTGGAAGCTTGGTGCATGCGACTTACCCGTAACATTTCACTTAATAAGCTGAAGTCCGGACACTACAGCAAAACAGAAGTGCTGGAAGAGGAATTGACATTGAGCTATGCTTCTCCGTCACCTTACGACAGCACTGAGACACAGGATGTGATGCATAGCCTGGAGAAATTTATGCAAAGGTTACCTCCTCTGCAAAAGCAGGTCGTACAACTGCGTGATGTGGAAGGCTATACCTACGAGGAAATCGGTGATATACTGAATGTGAGCCTGGCGCAAGTGAAAGTCAACCTGTTCCGGGCACGGCAAAATTTGAAAAAGAACCTGCAAAGCATTGACGCTTATGGAATTAGCAAAGATTGAACAACTGCTGGAAAAGTATTGGGATGGTGATACCACCCTGAAAGAAGAGCAAGTACTTCAGCGCTACTTCACCGAAGAAGAGGTGCCCGGGCACTTACAAGGGGTAGCGGCGCTGTTCCAAAAGTATAGCAAAGACCAGCAGTTCAACTCACTGAATGATGACTTTGATGAAGCCCTTATCCATGACATAGAAAAGTCAGCTAGCGTCTGGAAATTCAGTTTCATTTTCAAGATAGCTGCTGCGGTAGCACTGGTAGTTGCCTCTGTCCTGCTGGTGAATGATTATGTAAAAGACCAACCCGAGCATACAGCGGAAGCTATAGAAACATTACCCAACAATCAGGATCGGGAACAGGCTTACGAACAAACCAGACAGGCGCTATTGCTCATCTCCACAATGATGAACGAGGGTACCCAACACATGGAAAAATTAGAAAATTTTAGTGAAGCACAAGAAAAAGTTAAAGAAAATATATTATGAAAAAGCTTATTATAACCATCATCGCTATGCAATTGCTTGCTTTTAGTGTGCAGGCACAAAACTCCGCGATTGCGTCTTTATTTGATAAATACGCGGACAACGAAGACTTTACCAAAGTCAGCATCAGCAGTAAGATGTTTGATCTCTTCACGGAGTTTGAACCGGATGATCCTAATACTAAGGAAATGGCCAATGCCATTAGTAAGTTAAAAGGCTTAAAGATCCTTGCAGCTGACAGCATTGGTAACGCGCAAAAATATTATAAAGAAGCCAAGGCAAGCATTGAGAACAGTAGTTTTGAAGAGCTCATGTCCGTCCGCGATGGCAAAGACGATATGATCTTTCTGATACAGGAAGAAGGCGGTAAGATCAGTGAACTGCTCATGCTGGTAGGCGGGGATCACAAATTTGTGGCCATGAGTCTCTTTGGTGAGATTGACCTCAAGCAGATTTCCAAATTATCCAAAGGCATGAAAATAGATGGTATGCAGTACCTGGAAAATATTGACGAGAAGAAAGGAAAGCCATAGATGATTGGAAGGCACATGATTAACTATACTGGCGCGCATTTATAATGCGTGCCCCTAGCCAGCCGGACACATTACAGCCGTTGTTATTAAGCAAAATCTGGCGCGCGATTGTATCGCGTGCCTCAATTACACAACCCAAACCGAGATGAAACCTTTTTTGATCACCGCACTCTCCCTTTTGCTTTGCTTGGAAG
>JBBSOG010000613.1:0-2998 GCA_038259985.1 Cytophagales bacterium | reverse complement strand
TACCAATGACGATCATGGTATCTCCCTCGTGGATTTTCAGGTTGCCGGGCGGAGTGATGGTAAAGCCCTGAAGCTTACTTTTGAACCCAATGACAGTAGCGCCGGTCTTACGGCGTATGTCCAGTTCCATGATTGTTTTATCTCTATACTCATGTTTGAGCTCGTCATAGGAAAAATCCTCCATTTTCAGGTGCTCGTTACTTACGCCAGTGAGTAGGTTCAGGAATTCTATCACTTCCGGCTTAGTGATCAACTGTGCCATGTGGATTCCGCCGATTGCGTCAGGCATGACTACCTGATTGGCACCCGCCCTTTGCAATTTTTTGGAAGCACTTTCCTCCGTAGCGCGGGATATGATCCTTACGTTTGGGCTTAGCTCACGGGCAGTCAACGTAATAAACACATTGTCTGCGTCGCGTGGGAGTGTAGTGATGATGGCCTCTGCCCGTTCTATGCCGGCGGTGAGTAGAGTCTCGTCGCTGGTCGCATCACCAATGATGTATTCAAAATTTGTATCAGAGGGAAAATGATCTACTAGATCTACATTTTGCTCAATAAGAATAAAGGGGCGACGGCTTTTGAGCAGTTCAGCACAGGTTTTCGTTCCGTTTCTACCAAACCCACAGACGATAATATGATTTTGCATACGTTGGACTCGTTTACTGACCATATATTGGTGATAAATTTCCTGAAATTCTCCCTCTACGATATAGGTGGTGATGATACTGATCGCGTAGGCGAAGATGCCCAGGTTAAAGATGATGTAAAAACCAGTAAATAAACGGCCGTTGTCCGAGAGTGTCTGTACTTCTGTAAACCCGACCGTAGATAATGTGATGATAGCCATATAGAAGGCATCCAACATGCTGTACTTTTCTAGTACAATGAAGCCAGTCATACCGATAAAAATACTCATCAACAGCAAAGTCAGGCCCAGGGTAATACGGCCCAGCCTTAGTTTCTTCTGCCCAACTTTTCTGAATACATTGCCAGTGCTCATATTTTATGCATAAGCATCAAAAAAAGGTATAACCTGTTTCAAAGATACTGCTTGACGAAAAATAACCAATAGGGAATCACTGCTACGTTTGGCAGAGAAAGGGAAAGAAAGTCGCTCGTTGCTTAATTCTAAATAATAAGTGGTTATTTTTTTTATATATTGCTAAATTAATAATAAGCCTTTTGTTTATCCTTATGTATGTTAATATTGCTTGCTTTATGTCATAATTTTTCACTCTGGTTCGGCAAAATATATCTCTATACCTGGGCTATAAAAAGTGAAAAGAAGTTTTCAGAATGATAAATTTGAATCTTTCCAAGAGGCTGGGCCTTGGCACAGTTTTGGTAATCAAAACTGTAAATTTGTAGTAAGTTTATGAATGTAAAGATCATTAGAGCGTTTGTAGTAGCCATATTCTGTTGGTTTGCCGTGGGCGGTGCCCCTGCTAGTGCGCAGAACGAGGTGATCAATAACGTGAGGGATGCTTTAAAAACAGGAAGCTCAAGGGAATTGAGCAAATATCTTAATAACACCGTAGAAATCAGCATGAATGGTGAGGAAGCAAGCTATAGCCGTAACCAAGCCGAATTTGTGCTCAAAGATTTTTTTAATAAATATCCTCCCCAGGGTTTCCGCTATGTACACCAGGGATCTTCTAAAGAGGGACTTAAATACACCATAGGCTCTTTCACATATGATCGGGGAGAGTTTCGGGTGGTTATGCTCATCAAGCAAATCAATGGCGTCTATTTGGTAGAAAAAATAGATTTTAATGAAGAGTAAAGAGTGATCAGGCCAATCCCTCAATCACTTTATTCATATTTAAAAATCATTTGATTTTTTCCTCAATCAGCTTTTTAGCTTCCTTCAGTACATCATCCAATCCGTCCAAATCTTTACCTCCGGCAGTAGCAAAAAATGGCTGACCTCCTCCCCCTCCTTTAATATGCTTCGCTAGTTCCCTGACCATATTTCCCGCATGTAGTTTATGTGAATTAATAAGCGCTTCATCTATGGCAATAGCGATCTGAGGTTTTCCCGCAATATCTGCCGCCAGCACCAATACCAAGTTATCTACCTGATTTTTGATGTCAAAGCTTAGCTTTTTGAGCATATCTGCATTAGGCAAAGCGATTTTGTCCATGATGATATTGATATTCCCTTTCTGTTGAACTTTGGAAAGAATACCCTCTTTAGCGCTCAGTGCCCCTTTTTGTTGTTGGGCCTCCATTTCTTTTTGGAGTTGATTGCGTTCATGCAGTAAACTCTCAATGGCCTTCTTCAGGTCAACGGGGTTTTTCAACGTTTCTTTGATTTCTTTCAGTAAGTCTTCCTGTGCATTGACGTATGTCTCAGCAGCATCCGCTGAAATGGCCTCTATGCGCCGTACTCCGGCAGAAACAGAGCTCTCGGAAACAATCTTGAACAGGCCGATATTTCCGGTAGCGCGCACGTGGGTTCCCCCACAAAGCTCCAGCGAGTAATTTTTATCAAAAGCGATAACCCGCACAAAGTCACCGTACTTTTCGCCGAAAAGAGCGGTAGCCCCCATTTTCCTAGCGTCTTCCATCGGCACATTGCGCATTTCTTCCAACGGAATATTCACCCGGATTTTTTGGTTGACAATATGCTCTACTCTTCTAATTTCTTCTTCACTCATTTTAGCAAAATGTGAAAAGTCAAACCTTAGTAAGTGATCATTCACCAAAGAGCCTTTTTGCTGCACATGATTGCCTAGAACTTCTTTAAGGGCAGCATGGAGCAAATGGGTAGCGCTGTGGTTGCTCATGGTCAGCATACGCTTACCTTCATTGACTACGCACTGAAATACCGCGCTAATGTCAGCCGGAAGTTCATCCGCATAATGAATAATCAGTTCATTCTCTTTTTTGGTGTCAACGATAGCGATCTTGCTTTCCTGACTTTTTAAATAACCAGTATCGCCTACTTGACCACCTCCTTCCGGATAGAAAGGAGTACGGTCCAGCACAATTTGAT
>JBBSOG010000612.1:0-3004 GCA_038259985.1 Cytophagales bacterium | reverse complement strand
TCACTTTTGATCTGGTCATCAACGGAAATACGGCTACGACAAAATTGGTCATCGACCGCTCAAAATTCGATGTGCGCTATGGCTCTGGAAGTTTCTTTGATAACCTGGGCGACAAAACCATCTATGATGAGTTTGACCTGGAAATAAGCCTGATAGCCACTACTGCGGTAGGTAGATAAGATAGGCAAACCCTAGGGGAACGCATTACAAAACGCACTCCAGGTGCGCCCGAAATGAAAAGCGTCGGAAACGCGTACCAGATAACAGAATTAGGCCTCTTCCAGCACTTTGGGAGAGGCTTTTCTATAACAAACCAAACAAAAAAGCGCTACCCCAAAGAGGTAACGCTTTTCAACAGCTAGTTTGGTTTGTATTCAGTCTAGCAAAAAATCTTTATAGGGTGGCAATGGTTATGTTATCTACCTCGTTGCCATAAATCTTTTTGTAATACACTTTTTTCTCAATGGCCTTGATGATTTTAGCGCCATAATCTTCCTCATACATTTGTGAAATCAGGTTAAGTCCGCCAGGGCTAAAGACATTGACTTCCATCAGCTTATCGCCCACAATATCTACCCCGACCAGGAACATACCATCCTGTACCAGCTTGGGCCTAAGTATTTCCATCAGTTGCAGCATTTCTTCCGTCACCTCTGCTTTTTTGGGTTGTCCGCCGGCGTGTATATTGCTTCTTACCTCATCCTCTTTGTTGACCCTTCTCAAGCCAGCATATTTTCCATTGCACTGCAAAGGTTCACCATTCATCAAAAAAAGGCGGGTATCCCCTTTTTTGGCTTCAGGCAGGTATTCCTGGGCAATCACGTACCCATCGCGACTAATGGCTTCAATGATCTGGTTGAGGTTATTTTTTGACTTATTGTCCACCATAAACACATTGGTACCACCGGAACCCTGCAATGGCTTCAGGATCATCTTTTCCTTCTGGCTTTTGAAGAAATCCATCACTTCTTTGGGATCACGGGTGATGATGGTTTGGGGGCGCAATATCTCCGGAAAGTGCTGAAAGTACATTTTGTTGATAGCATCAGACAACGTTCCCGGATCATTGAGCACAATTACATCATCTTTTAAAGCGATTTGCGCAAAGATATAAGGGGCATTCTGTGCCCAATTTCTTTCGTTGATATCATCGGCAGGGTTGTTTCTGAGAAACAAAACATCCAGTTCTTCGGAACTGATGCTGGTCGTCTCGGCTTTCTGCATATCTTTCAGAAAGGTAGAGGATGACTTATATTTATGGTCACCCACTGTCTTGGCACGGGCGATCATATGTCCATCGGAAGTGTACCCCAGGTCACCAACCCCCAACAAATATACATCATGCCCCAACTTATGGGCTGATAGTGCCAGATATATGGTGGTATAATTTTCCTTTTCGGTTTCTACACTATTAATTACGAATGCGATCTTCATGTTCTATAAGTTTAGTAATGGGTATGCCTTGACGTATATTTTCAAGTTTTTCTTTTGCCATTTCACTGTTAAGGTAAGGGGGCAAAAAGGGTGCTTTTACTACCCTGCGATGGATAAGCTCCTGTACATAAGGCACATGCGCCAGCGCAAATTTTCCCGCATAAAGCGTATCTATTTCCCCGCCTTTTTGCAAATAACGCATCAGCTTGATCAAGCCGCTCAGATAGGCAGCATCTTTGGTGAGCCCTCCGCCCCTGTGCACCCGGGTACTAATGTTGAATGCACCTTTTTCTCTGAAACCGTATTTTTCATGGACCAGGCGGTAGGTTTCAATAAAGTCAGCGCCATCACAGACTGATTGTACGGCGAGTACGCGGACTGCCAATGTTTTTAACCTTGAAGGCGTCAACCCACCTACCAGGTACTCGGCAAGTACTGCCATACCTTCCTGCAAAGGATCGTAGCCTGCCAGGCCGGCATAAAAAAGCTTGAAAGGCTGATGCTTACCGTTGCAGTAAGTGAGAATATGGGTACCTACCTCATGTTGTATGAGTGCCTCAGCCCGACCACCTTCTACGCAAAAGTCCTCTCCAATCAGCAGTTTACTCTTTGATACCATAATCCCATTGATATCATTCCTGATTTCCACGCCCAGGTCAATCTCCGGAAACTTCTGTTGATAAGTTTCCAGTTCCTTTAGAGCCAGTTGCTTAAAATCATCAGCATACATGGTCAGTTCCGTTTCACTGTCATCATCTGCGATAATGTTAGCAACCTCCTGTATAATTTGCCGGGCAGCATCTACTACGTTTTTTCCAACTTCACCATACAAACTGTTGCTAAGGTGCCTAAAGCTTTTAGTTTCCCTTGCTTCCAGCATCAGGAGCTGCTTTTCCAGTTCCATGCGTTTATCGCGAAAAAGGAAGGCTAGGGTGGGGTCTGCTATATTTTCCAGGGGAATATTAAACAGTCGGCGCTTCTCTTCTTCCGGGTCCAGGGAAATCAAGCGATAATTAAATTCAGGGAGCTTACTGTATTGGTGCTTTTTGAAATTCTCAAACTCTACGGTCTGGTTCACCGGGCTTACCCTGAGTAGGAAGCTCATTTTTTCACTAAGTTCTGCCAGTTGCCTGTCCGCTGATCTGGTAAGCTGCGTAAGTTGGGTTTTGCCTAGCGTTAGATAATGCCCGAATTGCTTTGATGCCTGCACTCTGATAAATTCAAAAGCAGCTTTCTTTAACACCTGGGATATCTTACGTCTTACTTTTCTGTACAATAAGGCATATAAATTTCCTGTCTCATCTTTGTAAATCAGGGGAATCTCAATGCCTATCTGTAGCGTGCCTATCTCTTTGGCCTTTTCTAAAGGTAGCAATGGCTCCAGCCCCGGAGGATGCCGCTGCACGGTATTGATGACCTCCACCTTCAAAGGGTTATACACCGCCTCTATTTCCTCAAAACCTTCCTTCAGGGCTTTGATGGTGGCTGGAGAACGGTCTTCCGGAGCATATATTTTAAATGTCTCAACATCTGTCTCAGGCGCCATCCATAGTTCAATGATCATAAAGGC
>JBBSOG010000611.1:0-3017 GCA_038259985.1 Cytophagales bacterium | reverse complement strand
GGTGGAGGGTTGCTTACTTTTGAACTTACTGGTGGCCTGGAAAGGGGAAAACACTTTCAGAATAGTTTACAAATGCTCTCTTTGACTGCCAATTTAGGCGATACCCGTACCATTTGTACGCATCCGGCTTCCACTACCCATTCCAAACTTTCGGATGAAGAAAGGGCTGAGGTGGGCATCACTCCCGGGCTCATTCGTCTTTCAGTTGGCTTGGAACATATAGAGGATATTAAGACAGACCTTGCGCAAGCGATGGAAAATTCCATTTGATATTCTTTTTAGAAAGGAAAAATAAAGTATTTGATGGGAACAGTATACTCCTCAGCGTTCCTTGCAATGAAATCTATAACATCACTCAGAGTTACTCGCAGAGAACTCTGAGGTTAAGAACACTATCTCCTAACCCTGCTGGCGCGCGTATTTTTCGCGTGCCGATTTACATAAGCATCTGTGATGCGCCTTGAGGGGGGGGCAGTATCAATGACATTGCAAATGCCTGGCCAACGTGGTCCGATCCGATAAGATGCGGACGCATAGCATATGCGCCCGAGCCTGGAAAGTAAAATGCAAAGGTTTGAAGATAAGTGAGCGCCCTTACAAACATCTTTTAAGGACGCTCATCTCACATAAAAAGTCGAATTCCAGTCTCATCAATTGGTCTTCACCCTGCCCCTTTCAATTGTTGGATAGTCTTGGTGGTGGAGTAGCCGTTTACAAAATCAATGAGAATAACTTCTTGGGCAAACTCCCGGCCCACCACATCTTCCAGTTTATAATCACCTCCTTTTACTAAAATATCCGGTTTGATCCGGGAAAGCAGTTCGTGAGGGGTATCCTCTCCAAATTTGACCACATAAGTCACACATTGCAGGCTTTCCAGGATATAGGCACGGTCATCTTCACTATTGATAGGCCGGTCTTTTCCTTTAAGTCTTTTCACTGAGCTATCGGAATTTAGGCCTATGATCAGCACCTCTCCCAGAGCGCGAGCCTGCCGAAGGTAGGTCGCATGGCCCCGATGAAGAATGTCAAAACAGCCGTTAGTGAACACAATTTTTTTGCCCTCAGCACGATCTTCTTCCAGCTTTTTTAATAAGTCAGGCAGGGCATGGGTTTTATTCGCTTCCATTAGAAAAGTTAAGGGTTCAAGGGTTCAAAGTTTAGGATATTACGAACATTTGAGAGTCATAAAATCACACTTCACTAATAGTCAAAATTTTGTAAAAAATGGCGCATGGCTTCTTTTTCATTTTCTTCCAGATTTGCCAGGGGCAGGGCTACAAATTCGTGACAAATGCCCATCTCCGACAAGGCAAATTTTATTCCCTGGATGACTGTTTTTCCTCCCTGATAAAGTAGCTGACTGATACGTATCACCTGGGTATGTAAAGCTTTTACTCTCTGTACATCCCCGGAAAGAGCCGCTTCGTACAAACTGACGTACAAACGAGGAAAAGCATTGGCACCTCCGTTTACGCCACCATTCCCCCCCAGCATGACAGATTCCGCTAGTAATTCCTCGGGACCTAGCAAATATGTTTTGCTAAAACTTTCGCCAAGTTTGTGCCTGAGCTGATGAAAATACATCATGCTACAGGTGCTATCCTTATACCCGGCCACCTGGGGATGTTCCAGCAAGCGGATCACTGTTTCCTGAGAAAAAGCATGCGGGCTATGACTGGGAATATTGTAAATGAAAAGCGGGATATCTACGGTTTCGACCAACTGACACACATAGTCGTACAGCGCCTGTTGGGTGCAGGGGTAATAGTAAGGAGGCGCAACTACCAAGGCATCGGCACCTGCTTCTTGTGCTTTTTTTGAAAACTGAACGGCTTCTTCCAAGCTGCTATCACTTACACCGACCAACACAGGAAGCTCACCACTAACTTCCTGAATACACTGCTCCAGCATGTCGTGCCTGAGGCGATAGCTCAGACTCGGGGCTTCTCCGGTAGTCCCTAACACAAAAAGCCCATGCACTCCCCCATCTATTACGTGCCGGAGTAGTTTACTTATGGCTGGCTTATCCAGTGTCTGCTGATCCTGTAAGGGTGTGGCCAGTGGAGGAACAATGCCCTTTAATTGATATAAATTATGTTTTTGCATACTTATTAGCTGACTTTAATTTCTTTTGCTTTGAGGGTTGTCCAGACGCTAAGCCCATTAATGTCTTTATTATTTTTGATAAAGAAGCTAAAAATATAGGCCAAAACAACAAAAAGCAGGTTTACTATTACTCCTACCCAATAGGCCTGTACATTTACACTTAATGCTTCGGGAAGCAAACCGGTCAGGCTGATGCCCAGGTAAAGATTGACGATTACGGCAAAAAGAAGTGCCCACAACACCGCCCGGTAGCCTACCCGGGTGGTGAAGAAACCGATCATAAATAAGCCCATCAGGCAACCTCCAAAAACGGAGGATACGATCCAACTGATATCGTTGATACTTTCTTTCTCTATCACGCTGAAGAACATCGCTCCGCCCATCATCAACACCGATACGGCAATAGCAATATACTTTGCCATACGAAGGTAAATAATGTCGCTTCGTCCTTTTAGCAAATAGGGCTTAAGAATATCTACCACACTCACCGTAGCAATGGCATTGATACTGGAATCCAGCGTAGACATCCCTGCTGCCAGTACCGCCGCGATGATTAAGCCCGCAACACCTGCGGGAAGCTGGCTCAGAATAAAGTAGGGAAATACCTGGTCTGCCTCTAAGTTATTGATGGCAGTATCTGGGAAAACCGTGTAAAAAACGAACAAGGTAGTTCCGATAAAGAAAAACAATGACCAGGTGGGCAAAGCCACTACCGAATAAATGATGGTGGCTTTTCGGGCTTCCCGCATACTTTTGGAAGCCACATACCTTTGTATAATATTTTGATCGCTGGAATACATGCCTAAAAAGTGAAAAATTCCCAGCAATGCTACCGTCCAGAAAGTACGTTCGTTCAGGTTCCAGTCCATACTCCCCACGCCAAACTTTTGTTGGGTTTCAGCTACTTC
>JBBSOG010000610.1:0-3036 GCA_038259985.1 Cytophagales bacterium | reverse complement strand
TTCTATTCCTAAAAATTCTCTAATATGCCAGACATGTTTTTTTTTTGCAATCAAAGCGGCGATAGCGCCAGCTGCTATCACAGAAGTATTAGAGTATACAACATTAATTTGCCAGGTCTTTAAAATTTTACTGATCTGATATGCACCTCCTAGAGTCTTTGCTGCCCGGACAAATTTATTATTTCGTAAAAGGTCTGCTATTGTTCTCCAGTAAAAGGATACTTTGGGTGATTTTTTGTGCACCCATCGTGGATATGGAATGATTTTATAGGGCAATTTTCTTTTTTCTATTTCATGCACAAGCGGACCTTGATAAGGCAAAATAGCATAGCAATAAATATGGCTATGTTTTTCCAACAATCCATCAATTAAATCTAAAAGTGATTTTGGGGCACCATATACCTCTGCATCATGAAATACGAAAACGATTTTCATACTTACCTAATATTGCTTATGAGCTCCGCAAGTTTAGCAATTTGATCTGACAGAAGGTAATTAAGCTCTATATGTTTACGGCCAGCTTTACCCATCTGCTCAGCTAATTCAGGGTTTTCTGCCAGTTGAATCATAAATTCAGCCATATTCTTGATATCGTATTCATTTACCAGGAAACCTGTTTTTTCATGCACTACAGCCTCAGCTATACCTGCATGAAATGTACTGATGACAGGAAGGCCCGCAGCACTGGCTTCTAGTATGCTCAGGGGGGTTCCTTCTTTTTCACCCGTTTCAGGAGTAACAGAGTGCATCACAAAAGCCCGTGCATTCTTTATACTTTGCCGGACTTCCTCCGGACTACAAATCCCTTTAAATTCAAGGTTCCTGCTGATCCCTAATGCTTGTGCCAGTTCTTTACAGGCAATGAACAAAGGGCCTGTCCCAATCATGATCAATCTGGCATTAGGGACTTTTTTCAAGGCTTGTTCAAACGCTAAGATGGTTAAGTGGGGCGCTTTCTTATCTACAAACCTCCCAACTGATACAAAAACAGGAGGAGCGTTGAGGGGATTGGCATTGTTGAAAAAAGAGGTGTCAATTCCATAAGGTATCAGATGTGTTTGCTCCTCTGAAAAGCCGTACGCTTTAAGTTGTTTTTGCATGCTCAAAGAAACAGCAACTACCGCTTTGGCATGTTTTACCAGATTTTGATAATTCTGATATTTCTCTTTATATACATTCGCATGGGCATCATCCCCATGAAAATGCACAATAAGCGGAATATTCGCTTTCAGGCAGGCTTCTTGTACATTAGCCCCTACCGTGCCAAATTCTGCCAGAACAATCTGAATTTTATTTTGCTTAAGGTATTGAGGAAGATAAGTAGATACATATGTATCACTATACATAGCATTATTAGCAAAAATTTTCTGCTTCACTTTATGAAGTAACAAGCTTGACATCGGTTTGTCAGTATTCCAGTCATAAAGGATTGACAAATGGCCCCGGTAAAGTGTTTTCTTAGAAAATGGCAGATGTTCTATATGGTTGCTAATAAAAGTTTCTGAATAGCCTTTTTTGTTGGTGGTGATGATGCAAATATTTTGAGATTGCATGTACTAATTATTTTTTAAAAAATATTCACTAAGTACAGTCCTAAAATTATAAACTATTAATTCAATACGGCTTACCTGTATATAATCACAGATAGTATAAAAATCTTTCTTCAGGACTCCTGTATATCTTGGAAAAAGCTTGAACCATCTTTTCAAGATATGTTGATACTGTTTTTTTAGAATTTCGGGTTTCACTGTCGATATTTTTTCCACTTTCTTCAGTACAAAACTTTCTTCAACAAGTCTTTTCATTTTTTTCGCACGGGTATCATGTACCCTGGTTGAAGTTTGGTGTTCCCTGAAGTAATTAAGAGTCTCATGCAAAAAAGCTATTTTATTTTCAGCAATCATAGATATCCATAGTAACCAATCACCAGCCATTTTCATGGAAGTAACTATAGGGTCATATGTTTGCTTAAAGGTTTCTTTTCTAAATATAACCGCACTAGCATTAGGAATTACATTTTTATAGATATGGTAATGATTGATAAAGTCATTACCATCCATGATAAAATTATTATTCCAGATGTTAGGTGAGAAATTGGTTGTCCATTTTAATCTGCTGGCTATAAAATTTCCATTTTGATCTACATCTTGCGATTGAGCATATGCCAGAGCAATGGACGGATCGTTTTGTAAAAGTGGTAATAATTTTTCAATAAGCGTAGGATGCGCAAAATCATCACTTTCTGCTATCCAGATAAAATCTCCCTTAGCGATTTGTATGCCTTTTTCCCATTGTATAAAAGTGCTGCCACTGTTCTGTTCATTGATAAGCACATTACTTACCTTAGGATGTCCTCGATATTGTTGAATGATTTCCAAGCTATGATCAGAAGATTTATCATCCATAATAATAAGTTCGTAGTCCTCGTACGTTTGCCCCAAAATGCTATTGATCCTCTCTTCAAGAAAAGCAGCATGGTTGTAGTTAGGGACAATAACTGAAACTGTGGGCATAAATAAGATGTTTTCTACGAACCTACGCTTTGTATAATCGACTCTATTTTCTTTGCATAATTATCTACACTAAACTTTTGAGTAGCCCTTTCGTAAGCGTTTTCCCCGAATTTTATCAGAAGCTCAGAGCTTTGCATTATTTTTTCCATGCAAATTGATAATTCATGGGCGCCCTCTTTGTACAAAAACCCAGTTTCTCCGTCAATTACAATCTCCTTGGTGCCTGTTGCTTCACTTGCGTAGCCTATTACAGGCAATTTGGCAAGCATGGCTTCTACTGTTACCCGCCCAAAAGTTTCATTGCTGGAGCACATCAGGTATACATCTGATTTGTAGTATACTTCAAAAGGGTCATCTACCATGCCCAAAAATACCACGTTTTTTTCAACATTTAACTTACAGCACATCTCTTTAAGATATGCAACATACTTGGCTTTTCCACCACCTGCTAAAATCAATCGTACACCAGGTAAACTTTCTTTAAGATATGATAGGGCTTCTATTGCTACTTCCTGGCCCTTTG
>JBBSOG010000609.1:0-3040 GCA_038259985.1 Cytophagales bacterium | reverse complement strand
ATTTTCATCAAACTAACCGCTAGTTGTTTTAAAGCACCGGAAGTTCCTACTATGGCATCATGCGCTGCCAGGGCTTCAAATTTGTTGGGGGCAGTGATAAAAGGATGTCCGGCATGCCTAGCGATTTTTTCGGCTACCAGTTTTGCGTATCCTTCGGGCGTGTTCAATCCAGTGCCTACTGCTGTTCCTCCCAAAGCCAGTTCTGAAAGGTGGGAAAGGGTGTTTTTGATCGCCCGCATGGCATGGTCCAGTTGGGCAACATAACCGCTAAACTCATGCCCAAGCTTAAGTGGTGTAGCATCCATGAAGTGTGTCCGCCCAATCTTTACGATATCCCCAAAGGAAGCGACTTTATCATTTAGCGTATTTCTCAGCTTTTCTACCTTAGGTAGGGTTTGTTCCATAATCATCCGGTATGCTGCAATGTGCATCGCCGTAGGAAAGGTGTCATTGGATGACTGGGATTTGTTTACATCATCGTTGGGGTGGATTTTTTTCTTGGCATCGCTTAATTCACCACCCATCAGCACATGGGCGCGATTGGCAACCACCTCGTTCACATTCATATTACTCTGTGTCCCCGAGCCGGTTTGCCAAACGACCAGCGGAAACTGATCGTCGTGCTTACCTGCCAGGATCTCATCACAGACTTTGGCGATAATTTCCTGTTTTTCTTTGTCCATTACGCCTAGATCATAATTCGCTTCAGCAGCGGATTTTTTGAGAATGGCAAATGCATAAATGATTTCCATCGGCATGTGCATACTTGCTCCGCCAATTTTGAAATTCTCTTTAGAACGTTGGGTTTGTGCCCCCCAATATTTGTCAGCGGGCACTTGGACTTCGCCCATTGTATCTTTTTCTATTCGGTAATCCATGTTGATTGTGCTAGTAAGGATAAAAAATATGTTCGTTTGCGTTGCTGACAAATTTAAAAAATTTATTCACTCCTCCATTTTTCTACTCGTTTTCGTGAGGCATATCCTTAATATTTGTCAGGATAAAGGAAGCCACTTAGCACATTGCTAAGCGGTGACTTAGTATATTTGCAAGGTGTTTCTGTCTATCGCACCATATACCGCATATATCTGTTGGTTCAGTTACCTTCTGAAGGTCAATCATTTGTAATCAAAATTTATGAAACCAAGAAAAAAATATACCAAAAAGCCAGGCCCGGAAAAGGCATCTGTTCATCTACCCGAGAAAAGGAAGGATGAATTGATCCGCCTGAACAAATACGTGGCTAATGCCGGAGTATGCTCCCGCCGGGAAGCGGATACCCTCATCAGTGCAGGAGAAATCAAAGTGAATGGCCAAGTAGTTACGGAATTGGGTACTAAGGTAAAAATAACCGATAAGGTGGTTTACAAAGGGAAAGCGCTCAACCCGGAAAATCTGGTGTATGTGCTGCTTAACAAGCCCAAGAACTACATCACCACAACCGATGACCCTGATGAAAGAAAAACCGTCATGCAATTGGTAGCGAAGGCATGTGAGGAGCGTATTTATCCGGTCGGCAGGCTGGACCGTAACACCACAGGTTTGTTGCTATTTACTAATGATGGAGAGTTAGCTGATAAACTGGCCCATCCTTCTAACAATGTTAAGAAACTCTACCAAGTAGATATAGACAAGCCTATTACCGATGAAGATTTTATTAAAATTCAGGAAGGGATAACTTTAGAAGATGGTCTGGCGCAGGTAGACGAGATGGGCTTGGTCAATGACACCCGTAAAAGTCTGGGTTTACAAATACATATTGGCAGGAACAGGATTGTGCGTCGGATTTTTGAACATCTGGGCTACACTGTGGAACGCCTGGACCGTGTCATGTATGCGGGTCTCACCAAAAAGGACCTTCCCCGGGGAAACTGGCGCCATTTGAGCAAGCAAGAAATCATTCAGTTGAAGCACCTGCGATAAAATTGATGGGAGAAATAAGTGATTGCGGTAGCAAGGAACTTTGAAGTATAGACAAAAAAAAGGAGGCGCCTGTCTAGCAAGCAGCCTCTTTTATTACACTACACAACCTAACCTAAAATCTATATATCTTTAATGTCTATTCGGCAAGGGAAGAAAAGCGGCCATCTGTCTATATGCAGATGGCTTTTTTCTATTACACTACACAACCTAACCTATAATTTTTTTAGTTTTTCTTTAGGAGAATAAAGGAGGCAATCTTCACAAATCGGGACTGCCTCTTTTAATTATACTACATAACCTAACCTATTACGTTCTCTAACTTTGTAAAGCTTCTCTCCCCTATTGCTTTCTTTTGCCCTACCTTTTTGATAATAACAAATTTAGGTGCTTAATTATATTTTGACATATAGGGATAGGCAATTTACCTACATGTGTAATTTTACTGCACTCTATAAAAACGATTCCTTTTAATGATGTGACTAATTTTATTTCGTATTTAAATTATTCAAGATGACTTTTTGTACAAGTTAAGTTAGTTATTAGTATTTGATTCGTTATTGAAAAATATTGCATCGTACATTGCGTTTTGTTCATAAAAATTTTCAAATAAAATCTTCTTTTTACAAAAAATATTTGAAGAATCAGTAATATTTTCTTTCTTAAATTGTACTATTCAAAAATAGTATGCTTGCATACTATTTCGTTATTTGTTTATATTTGTCTGAAATGAGCGATGGGTGGTAAGAAAAGAATAGGTAGCGTAACTTTTAGAGCAAAAGGAAAAGAAAAGGCATAAAAAAAGTCTTTTCGGCTTGCGAAAAGACTTGTGGTGATGAGTGGGCTCGAACCACCGACTCACGGATTTTCAGTCCGATGCTCTACCAGCTGAGCTACATCACCTTAAAATAAGGGTACAAAAGTAGGTAATTTTCGTTGCCTGCAAAATTTTTAGTTATAAATTCATGGAAAAAATACATCTTTTTGACCTAACCTAAGTATGACTTACATTTCGCGACTCATGTTTTTAGTGGTTTTAGGGATAGCCGCTTACTTTTTGGCCAGAAGAATTGGCCGTATCAGGAAAAATATTTTATCCGGAAAAGATATCGATAGAAGT
>JBBSOG010000608.1:0-3046 GCA_038259985.1 Cytophagales bacterium | reverse complement strand
GAAAAAGAGGGTAAGAAATATGCCCGCTTGCTTGAAAAGCCCAAGCAGAAGGGACAGAATATCCATACCCAGGGATTAGATGAAACTGAAGGCACAGCACTCCTAAAGCCAGGAATAGTGATTGGCCCGCCGGAGATCGCCGTAGCAGCATCGGTAGGCAAAAGCCAGCTTCAGGTAAGCCAGATGCCCAGCGTAGGCATCATCTCTACCGGCGACGAACTGGTGGATATTGACGAGCAACCTGCCCCTTATCAAATACGGCGTTCTAATAGCTATGCCCTCCAGGCAGCGCTTCAGCAAATGCTTGTACCTGCCGACATTTATCATTTTGCCGATGAAAAAGACCTCATTCAGCAAGGACTTGCCCAGGCTTTGGAAAAACATGATGTGCTGATCATGAGTGGCGGGGTGTCTAAAGGTAAAAAAGACTTTGTCCCGGAAGTACTGGAAGCTTTGGGGGTAGAAAAGCTATTTCATGGGGTGAAGCAAAAACCAGGTAAGCCCTTTTGGTTTGGAAAGGGTACTGATGACAAAGTAGTATTTGCTTTGCCGGGCAATCCCGTGTCTACTTTCATGTGTTTCCACCGCTATGTAAAGCCCTGGCTGCTGGCCAGCTTAGGTACGCAAGAAGCGCCAGTTCTATATGCCGAATTGGCAGGTAAAATCAAATTTTCCCCACCTGTGACTTATTTTATGCAGGTAAAACTCAAAAGTACTGCCGAGGGCAAATGGCTGGCCTACCCCGAAGAAGGACAAGGTTCCGGCGACTTTGCCAACCTGCTCGCCTGCGATGCCTTTATGCAATTACCCCCCGACAAAGAAGTATTCAGCCCCGGAGAAGTGTATCCGGTGATGATGTACAGATAGCAGGCTGTGCAGCTTTTCCATAGGTTGTTTTCCTTATTTGATCGTATCAGCGATTGTCCGCAAGTGTACAAAACTGCCCACATCCGTACACTTTTATTTTTACCTAACCCCCTCCATTCATTAGAAAAAGTGTTTTTCCTTTTGGCAATAGGTTTGTTCTGCAAAACTTGAACTAATCATTTAAGCTGATGAAGAGAACTTACCTGGGCGAACTGGAAGAAATCGTGTTACTCACCATCGCCATTCTGGGCGAAGACGCTTATGGTGTCAAAATTATGGAGGAAGTCGCCCAACAAACCGGTCGCTCATTAAGTATCAGCGCCATACATGCTACTTTACATAGATTGGAAGATAAAGGCTTGGTCAACTCTCAAATGGGAGGGGCCACTGCCGAAAGAGGAGGACGCAGGAAACGGTTCTTCACCGTCAACCAGGCGGGCAGCCGGATGCTACACGACATCCAGGAACTGAGGCAGCAATTGTGGAAGCAGGTGCAGGTGAATGCGTTGAAATGGGATGCATTATGAAAAAGAAAAGCAAAAACCCACCCCACTTCGCTGACCGCCTGCTGGAAAGCTTCTGCGTACCTCAGCTGCTAGAGGAAGTGCAGGGAGATTTGCATGAACTGTATGGGGAATGGGTAGAGGAATACGGAGAAAGAAAAGCCAACTGGCTCTATCTATGGCACGTGATTAAGTTCTTTAGGCCATTTGCGATCAAAAGAAAACTACAGCATTATACCCAAAACACTACCCTTATGTTCAAAAATCACCTACTTATCGCTTTCAGAAACTTCAGCAAACGTAAAAGCTTTGCCGCTATTAATATCGTAGGGCTCACCGTAGGCATTGCCTGTTGCCAGTTGTTGTTTTTGTACATCAGTGCGGAGAGCAGCTACGATCAGCATCATGCCCATGCCAAGGATTTGTACCGTATCACGACCAGCTTTCAGAACATTGATGGCATGGCGGAGCATATTTCTACTTCTTCCCCACCGATTGCGATGACGATGCTCAGCGAGTTTCCTGAAGTGGAAAATGCTACCCGGGTAATCAGTCCTCCCGGTGTTGACGAGAATCAAATCAAGTTTGGTGAGAAGTCGCTCTTTGTGGACAAAGGCCTGCTCGTTGACTCCACTTTTTTTAGCGTTTTTGACTATGCCTTTGCAGAAGGTAATCCTGAAAAAGCACTTACCCAACCCAATACTGTGGTGTTGACGCAAGAATTGGCTGACAAAATATTTGGGAAACAAGAGGCGCTAGGAGAAATCATCAGCATTGGCAACAGCATTGGCACATACGATCATAAAGTTACGGGCGTACTTCAGAACACCGGGCAGAAAACCCATATAGAAGCCAATTTTTTTACCTCTATGGTCAGCGATGGGCTGGGCAGCTTCGTGGCAAACAATGATCAGTGGGCCGGGCAAAATTTCGTATTCTCCTATGTTCAACTTAACCCCCAATCTTCCCCGCACGCCCTGGAAGCCAAACTCCCTGCTTTCCTCAACAAATACGGCGCAGATAACCTGAAGGAGTTAGGCATGAGCAAATCCCTGCATTTACAAGCGGTCACAGATATCCACCTGCATTCCAATAGTGAACATGAACTGGGTCAAAACGGCAATATCGTTTACATCTATGTGTTGTCGGCCATTGCTGTGTTTATCTTGCTGATTGCCTGTATTAATTTTATGAACCTGTCTACCGCCAAAGCCAGTCAACGCGCTAGTGAAGTCGGTGTCAGAAAAACACTGGGGGCAAGTCAGTCTCTCCTGATTCGCCAATTTCTGAGCGAAACCATGCTGATTGTGCTGATAGCGGTCCTGATGAGTTGGCTATTGGTAGAAATGCTTCTCCCTTATTTCAATTACCTCATTGGAAAAGACATTAACCTTTCCATGATCCACTGGCCGTATTATCTCCTTGCCGGGCTGTTCATTACAATAGTCACGGGCCTGCTGGCAGGTGCTTATCCGGCTTTCTTCCTGGCTTCTTTTCAGCCGGCCAAAGTGCTGAAAGGCAAAGTTACCATGAATCTTTCCACCGGCTTACTTAGAAAAGGACTGGTAGTATTTCAGTTTGCACTTTCAGTGATGCTAATCATTGCCACAATGGTAATTTTTAAACAAATGCAATACCTGCAAAATAAAAATCTCGGTTATAACCGCGAAAATCTT
>JBBSOG010000607.1:0-3053 GCA_038259985.1 Cytophagales bacterium | reverse complement strand
TTCTGCACCCGGATTATATTAAAAGAAGAAAGTATCATTATTCAACAAACCATACGGCTATGTTTAGAAACCACTTCAAGATTGCCTTCCGAAACCTACGCAGCAAGAAGGTGTACTCCACCATCAACATCCTGGGCTTAGCCATCGGCCTTGCCTGCTGCCTGCTCATCTTTCAGTTCGTCTCTTTTGAGTATAGCTTCGACGGCTTCAACAAGAATGAGGCTACGCTTCACCGGATTATCCAGACGACTCAGCAGGGCGGTGGCGAACCGAATGCTATTGCGAGGACGGGGTGGGCAATAGCCCCAACGCTGGCCCAGGAAGTGCCCGAAGTCAAGAACTTTGTGCGGTTGCATCCGGAATATTTTAATGCTATTGTCGCTAATCCGGCTCAACCTGACAAGGCTTTTGAAGAGGATAGGGTGTACTACGCGGATTCCTCTTTCTTCCAGATGTTCTCTTATCCCCTGATTGAGGGTAACCCCGCCCGCGCCCTAACGTCCGGAACGGTTATGCTATCCGAAACTACTGCCCGGAAATACTTTGGCGACAAAGACCCAGTGGGGCAATCGCTGGACGTAAGAGGATGGATCAGCGGTACTTTCCGGGTGGAAGGTATCTTCCGGGACGTACCCGCCAACTCGCACCTCCAGTTTGATATGCTGCTCCCTATGGTTGATCTGATGGAGAAAAGCGATTTTAGCGACCCTTCTACGGGTTGGGACTGGACTAACTTTGTTACTTACGTACAACTAGACGAGCGGGCCAACCTTTCAGCCGTTGAGCAAAAGTTTTCTACTATTTTCACGCGCAATCAGCAAGAGAAGTGGCAGCAAAGCAACACCACCGGACACATCAACGTCCAACCGTTGCGTGATATTCATCTCAATGCCGACCTAAGTGCCCCGAAAGCGGTTACGGGAAGCCATCAGGCCGTTTACTTCTTTACCATCATCGGCCTGGTCATCCTGCTTATTGCGCTGGTCAACTACGTTAATCTCACCACCGCCCGGGCCCTTGATCGGGCGTGCGAGGTGGGGGTTCGCAAAGTAGTGGGGGCCAAACGAGGACAACTCGTTATCCAGTTCCTGACGGAATCGGCACTGATCATTCTTATATCGTTCGCCTTGGCGGTGGTCTTCGCCGAAGTATTCAGGCCGGTGCTGAACGAACTGGCCGGATTGAATCTTACCGATGCACTGTGGACGAGCCCCGGTTTTTGGCTAGCCCTCTTTGGCTTATTCTGCGCCACTTCACTGCTGGCCGGACTCTATCCGGCGCTGCTACTTTCTTCGTTTCGGCCGGTGACTACACTCAAAGGAAAGGTCAGCCGAGCAGCCAGCGGTGCGTGGCTAAGGCGCGGATTGGTGATAGGTCAATTTACGGCCACTATTGTGTTGCTTATTGGCATTACGGTTGTATATGCCCAGCTCAATCATATGCGCAGCCGGGACTTGGGTATCGACCTGGAGCAAATCCTTACGGTTAGTGCCCCGCGCGTGCTCCCGGAAGGCATTAATAGATCAAATGCGGTAGAGACCTTCACCCAGGAATTACGCCAGCTTTCCACCGTTCGGCAGACGGCTACCTCAGGAAGCACTCCGGGCAAAGGATTTAATTTCTACACCAACAACATCCGAAGGGCCGAGGCCGATCCTTCTACTAATGTCAACGGGGCGGGCACCCGTATTGACACCAGCTTTGCCGCACTCTATGGCATGGAACTCGTCGCTGGCAGCGGTTTCGAGAATAGAAAAGCGGCGGCGGAAGAAGAACCCCAGCCAATTGTTGTCAATGAGGTGGCGACCGCTACGCTGGGCTTTGATGACTCGGAAGATGCTATTAATCAGGAGATCATTGTTGACGGTCAGTCGGGTCAGATTGTAGGAGTCTTCAAGGATTTTAGCTGGTCATCGGCCCACAACCCCCGAGAAAGCGTTATTTTCACATTGCATCAGGGTAACGATCAGATCTCTATCAAAGTGACCACGGGAAACTTGCCGGAGACCATCGCTACCGTAGAGCAACTGTATCAGCAGCTATTTCCCGGCAATCCGTTTCAGTACGCCTTCGCCGATGAGACGTTTGATACGCAGTACCAGGAAGACCAGCAGTTTGCCAAACTGATCAGCGTCTTCACCATCCTTGCCATCGTGATTGCCTGCCTGGGGCTGTTCGGTCTGGCGGCTTTTACGGCCGAACAGCGTACCAAAGAGATCGGTATTCGTAAAGTGCTGGGAGCTTCCGTGTCGGGTATTGTTTCGCTGCTGGCCAAAAACTTCGTGGGCACCGTCACGCTGTCGTTCCTGCTGGCCAGCCCCCTTGCCTGGTACGCGATGCACCAATGGTTACAAGATTTCGACTATCGGATCGATATTGAATGGTGGATGTTTGCGTTTTCCGGTATTTTAGTTCTATTCATTGCCCTACTCACCGTCAGCTTCCAATCCATTAAAGCGGCTTTGGCAAATCCGGTGGATTCGCTGAGGAATGAGTAGGTCAGCATCAGTATGTTCAGGATTTAATGATAACAGGATGATCAATCAAAGGTATACATCAAAATATCTTAATGACTTACTCTTATCAACTTAAATCCTGTTCATCCAATAATCCCATGCATCCCGATCCTGACAGTATTGAGCTATCTGTTAACACTTGCTAATCCCTTGGCGGTATTTCTGATATTCTCTGAAAGGGCGTACAGCCATTGGAGTTGTCCGGTGATTAGGCTGAGTTCCTGGAAGGGAAGTGCTGCATCTGCCTGATGAAGATTAACGATACTCGGGGAAAGCTCCTGGGTCGGCTGGCTTACTTTCTCTAATTGCTGTTCCAAGTATATTTTTGCCTTGTCCAAGTCCTGAAGGCTGGCTTCATCTGGTACAGGTTCGTGCCGGAGGTAAGCTTGGGCAGCTTTAAGATGCTCATCCGTGTTGTCAATATATACCTGAAAGTGTACTGATTTATCGGTCGTTGTGTGGTTTTGCATATAGGTACCCATCGCCGCGGCGGCGGATAGAAAAGTGTGGTTGAGCACCGTCATCTCATAGATTTTG
>JBBSOG010000606.1:0-3068 GCA_038259985.1 Cytophagales bacterium | reverse complement strand
TCGCTACCCTTGATTCGCATTGCTTGAAGATATGTACGAATCAGCCCTCAAAATTAGAAAGTATACTGATGGACTAAATCTCCATTTGTTCATGGGAGATGACAAAACAATAGATGCTGTTGTAAGAAATTTTGAAATTATAGGCGAAGCTGCCAATAGAATTGATGTAGATTTTAAGCAAGAGCATCCTAGTATTGACTGGAAAAGAATCCGAGGGTTCAGGAATAGGATTGTTCACGACTATTTTGGAATCGACTATGGGATCGTGTGGTCAATCATTGAAAATGATCTATCTGATTTGATTGCACATTAGGAGTTTTGTTGAGCAAATGATACACAAACCTTCCCAGAGCTATGAGACTATAGTCAAGGCTAAATAATAAACCGAGATTGTATTCCATAGCCGTGCTATTTCCAGGAGTCTTTAATTATTTTACTCCACATAATCATAAATCATCTTAGACACATTGGCCAGTGTTTTCACGCCGGCTTCTTCATCTTCCAGGTTTTTGGAAAGCAGCACCAGCACATATTTTCGGCCGTCGGGCAGGAAGACGATGCCGGAATCGTGATGCACGCCAGTGATCCAGCCGGTCTTGTGGGCTACTTTCACGCCATTAGGGAGTTGGGCAGGAATCATTTCATTAAATTTCTGGTCCAGCAAAATATCAATCATCTCCTCGCTGGCTCTTCGGTTTACCGCTTCACCCTTGGCTATTGCTTCAAACATCAGCATCAAGTCATAGGCGGTGGTGGTATTGCTCAATCCCTGCTGGTAAGCTTTGGTGTCTTCCACGCCGCGCAGCACCTGGATATCGTTGGCACCCAAATCACGCATCGTCTGCGTAGTATTTTCCGCACCGACCAGTTCAATGACAATATTGGTTGCCAGGTTACTGCTGGCGATGATCATATTGTACGTTAAATCGCGGATGCTTTGCTGCTCACCAATCTGTTCGTACAGCAGGTTGTACGAATCATCTTCCGGGTTGAGCGAATAAAGACTGCTGTCCACAATGCTCTTAAACTCATTTTTAACAGTCAGCGAATCGTCCAGGCTAAACTTACCGGCTTCCGCTTGTTTGTACACTTCCAGCAGAACTGGCGTTTTCATGGTGCTGGCAGCATGAAAACTTTCGTCCGCATGGATAAGCAATTCTTCTTCCGGTTCTTGCAAATTTTTGAAAGCAATGGCAAAATCTCCTTGTGTTTTGGCAAGTTCTGCTTGAATGTCAGACTTGAGCTGACCTAAGCTTTTCTCCTGTGAAGGCGCATTACAGGAAATCGCTGTGATGACAAAGCTGATGTATAAAAGTTTACCCATGAATTGTGAGGTCAAGACTTCAATATAATATTTTTGCAGAAAAACCGGAATTCTTATGAAGCCACTTGATAAATCATGGGTTTGTATTTTGGTTCAGGCACAGGCCTTTTGTGTGCTTTAGCGGTTTCAAGCCAGGCAATTTTGGCTTGCAAAACTTCAAAAAGCGCTTGTTCAGCAGTCTATCCAAAAGCAGCGCAGTGTTTCAAATCCGGTATATCAGCCACATATCCTTCATCCTCCTCACTGCGGTCGCCGCGCGATAAAATATATTGATGCGGGGGGCAGCCCCATGATAGTCTTTCATATTAATTAGTCATTTGAAGGTTGTATTTCTCTATTAGTGAAAGGAATTACTTGATTTGATAAGGTTTAGCTTTGCCTTTGAAATTCTGTAAGTTCACCAATTCAAGGATTTCAGGGTGTACAAAGATATGGTGGCTACCGTTAATTCTATCCAAGCGAAATCCATACGTCTCTAACCAGGGCAAACGTGTCGCATTTTAAATACTGCATATAAAGCCGTTAACGATAATTTCGTTATCAATTCTTAACCAAAGTAAAATCTGAAAATACTATTTCTGAATTTGTACTGTCACCTTAGTATTTTAATGCGTTTGCCCTGGTCTCTACCAGATTAACCATATCCCTACAGGAAGTATTCTTCATTCCAGATAAGATATGACTTTATTTAGTAACTTCTCTTTCTTCATTTTTAAAATTAGTGAAATTGCTAATAACAACGCAACTAGGAATATTCGATTCATAAGATATGATAGTTCAAAAGTGTATACCCCTAAACCCTCTCCAACTTAATCGGATAGGTTTGGTCGGCATTCCATTGGCAGACATAGATATTTTTGTCTTCATCTATACACACATCGTGGCAGTGCTTGAAAACCGGCGTTTCCTGAAGCATAATTTGCAACTCACCATTCCGGTACTCAGGCTTGGTGCCTCCGGGATTGGAAATGACTTTATTGTCTTTGTCCAGAATCGTTACAAAACCTGAATTAGGCGTCTGGTTCAAATATTTAAGCCGTGACCAGCAAACTCCGGCGTAAAGGTTTTCCTCATCAATGACCGGACGACAGACGAAAGCGCCAGGCAGAAAAATAGTAGACATATACTTTCCATCCAGCGAATAACGCTTGAAGGCATTGTGCGCCCGGGAAGTACAGAGCAGTGTAGGCGCAGCACCATTGCGCTGGTCTATGCAAACCCCATGTACGGTCTGAAACTGTCCGTCTTCATCACCACTTCCCCCAAAATGACGAATGTACTTTCCCTTCGTATCATACTGGATGACAAACTGGGAGCCGTAGCCATCAGCCACGTAGATATCTCCGTTGGGCGCTACCGTCGTTTCGGTAGGCTTGAAACTCATATCCTTTTCGTAAATCCCAAGTTCGTGCGGTGTTTGTAATGTCATCAATACTTTGCCTTCCACCGTCGTCTTCACGACTTTACCAATGTTGGGATCGCAAATGAGCAGCCTATCTTCTCCGCCTTCGTCAAAAATGCTCAGGCCATGCCCTCCGGGATAATCAGAGCCCCAAGTCTCCAATAGCTTGCCCGACTTATCGTAAATGATAATATTGTTTTTGGTTTCATCAGTGACCATAATGAGACGACCCTTAGAATCCATCACCATTTCATGGCAGTTCTTTACCGGGGTGTTCGCGGGGTTCAGATTGCCCCACTCCTGGTGTACCCGGTAGCGAAATCCATTATGACCCAGTACTTC
>JBBSOG010000605.1:0-3083 GCA_038259985.1 Cytophagales bacterium | reverse complement strand
TTGCAACCCGAAAATATGAAGTTTTTTTCGCCAACCCACCCTAAATCTTTGGTTCTAGAACCAAAGATTTAGGGTGGGTTTTTCAACACCTAGCTGTTGCAATTATTACTTGAATGTAAGTAATTTTGATAATTGTTGTCAAATTGAAATAAGTAAAATATTTTTTATTCTTATTTTATAAAATTTTGACATCAAAAATGCTGAAAGATGTCCCTTCAGTACTGAAAATCAAGCGATGGTGAATAATAATTGACCCGGATCTTTTAAAAATAAGACATGTCTTTTTCAACGGACTGCAATTTGTCTAAATTTGCAAGATGGAAAACTCAGGTCGTTCGGTAGCTTTTTACACATTAGGGTGTAAACTTAATTTTTCGGAGACTTCTACCATTGGCCGCATGTTTGAAAAACGCGGGTACCGAAAAGTAGAGTTTCATCAGCAGGCGGATATTTATATCATCAATACTTGTTCGGTAACCGACAATGCGGATAAAAAATGTAGGAAAGTGGTCCGTGAAGCACGCACGATTTCACCCGATGCGTACATCTGTATCATTGGTTGTTATGCCCAGCTAAAACCCAAAGAAATCTCCGAAATTCCCGGCGTAGATGCAGTGCTTGGTGCGGCAGAAAAGTTTCGGCTACTGGATTTATTGGATGGGTTCAAACGCAGCAGCGAAGTACAGGTCATCGCTTCTGAAATCAAAGAGGCGAGTACTTATCAACATGCTTTCTCCATGCATGACCGTACGCGAACTTTTTTGAAGGTGCAGGATGGTTGTAATTACCACTGTACTTTTTGCACCATCCCCCTTGCCCGGGGCAAAAGCCGCAGCAACACTATTGACAATATTGTGCAATCCGCCTATCAGATTGCTAGTAATAATGTAAAGGAAATCGTGTTGACCGGGGTAAATATTGGTGATTTTGGGATCACAGAGGGTAGAAGGGAAGCACGCTTCTATGATCTGGTGAAGGCATTGGATAAAGTTGAGGGGATTGACAGAATCCGTATTTCCTCCATTGAGCCTAACTTGTTGACCAATGAAATCATTGAATTCGTTGCGCATTCCGATAGATTTGTTCCCCATTTCCACATTCCCCTTCAGTCCGGCTCCAACAAAATTTTGCGCCTGATGCGCCGCCGATATCTGCGGGAATTGTACGCTGACCGGGTGCAAAAAATCAAGCAATGGATGCCCGATTGCTGTATTGGTGTGGATGTCATCGTAGGTTTCCCCGGAGAAACTGAACAGGATTTTCTGGATACTTATCAGTTCCTGAACGAACTACCTATCTCATACCTGCACGTTTTCACCTATTCCGAACGCCCTAATACGGCTGCCGATAATATGCAAAACGTAGTACCTAAAAAGGAAAGAACCCGAAGGTCTAAGATGCTGAGAATCCTTTCGGAGAAGAAAAAGCGCCGGTTTTACGAGGAAAATATTGGGAAAGAAGCTTCTGTTTTGTTTGAAGAAGACATTGAAAATGGGCAAATCCAGGGCTTTACGGAAAACTATGTGCGCGTAACCGCCAAGTACGACCCGCTGCTTATCAATGAGTTGAGAATGGTGAAATTGACGGAGATCAATGAGTCCGGCCTGATGGAAGTAGCCGAGCCGGAGATGGTGTATTAAAAAGGAATGCTGGAGACAGGATAACGAAAACGAGAAAATCCGCTAACCTGCCTGCCGTCTCTGGCTTCCTTAAAATATATGGCTTTCAAACTTTTCTTTTCCCGGCAATTTGTGCATTCTGTTTTAAAGACGGATTTTTAGGGCAAATGCCCAAGCGCATCTAAGTATCAGTAAGACACTTACACCAATGAACAGAAGAAACTTTATAGAACTCATCAGCGCCGGAAGTGGTGTAGTAGCCTATGGCCCGATGCTTAGTAGATCATCGGCGACCAAACCTTTCTTGCAGCAACAGTTGGCTGCAAACGAACTGAGTGCGGATGTGGTCATCGCCGGAGGAGGATTAGGAGGGGTTGCCGCAGCATTGGCGGCTTTACGCAATGGGCTGCGGGTCATCCTGACCGAAGAAACCGACTGGTTAGGCGGACAGATCAGTCAGCAGGGCGTTCCCCCCGATGAGCATCAGTGGATAGAAACCCACGGGGCCACACAACTCTACCGTGACTTTCGTACCGCGACGAGAAATTATTACAAACAACATTATCTGCTCACCGACGAGGCCAAAAAGAGGCAGCACTTCAATCCCGGAGATGGTGCTGTCTCACGCCTGTGCATAGAGCCAAGGGTAGCCGTGGCGGTGCTGGAAAATAGGTTAGCCCCCTACATCAGCGCCCGACAGTTGACATTACTGCTGGAACATAAAGCGGTCGCTGCCGATGTCAGTGGTGATAAGGTGCGTAGCCTGCAAGTACAGCATCTGCCCACCGGACAGGAAAAAGTACTGAGCGCTCCCTACTTTGTAGACGCTACCGAAATGGGTGACTTACTGCCTTTAAGTGGTACGGAATACGTGACTGGGGCAGAAGCCAAAAGTGAGACCAACGAACTACATGCTGCTGAGCAAGCTGAACCCCAAAACCATCAGGCGTATACGGTTTGTTTTGCAATGGATTATGTGCCCGGCGAAAACCACCTGATTGACAAGCCTCGTGACTACGGATTCTGGAAGAACCATGTACCCAAACTCACCCCACCCTGGTCAGGTAAGCTGCTCTCACTCCAATATTCCAATCCATCTACGCTGGAACCCAAGTCATTGGGTTTTCATCCCGAGGGCACCGCTACCGGGGACATGCTCAACCTGTGGAACTACCGGAGGATTATCAACAAGAACAACTTTAAAGCCGGGATGTATCCAGGGGACATCACGATTGTCAACTGGCCGCAGAATGATTATATGCTGGGCAACCTGGTAGATGTGAGTGAGCAGGAATATACCAAACACCTTGACGGAGGCAAACAGTTAAGCCTTTCACTGTTTTACTGGCTGCAAACCGAAGCCCCGCGTCCCGACGGTGGGCAAGGCTGGCCCGGCTTGCGGTTGAGGGGCGATGTGATGGGTACCGAAGATGGCTTAGCCAAATATCCCTACATTCGGGAATC
>JBBSOG010000604.1:0-3125 GCA_038259985.1 Cytophagales bacterium | reverse complement strand
TTCCGCGATTTCCTCATAACGCAAATCTTCCAGGTACAGCAGAATGATTGCCTTATTCAGTTGAGATAATGACTCAATGGAGCGGTAGAGCATCCTTGTTTTTTCATCCTGACTATCTTCAGGATCTGGTATTAGCAAATGCCGGGGGCTAAGCGCTTCACTTTGGTTTTTCTTGTTTTTCATCAGATAAGTGAGCGCCGTATTCAGGCATACGCGGTACATCCAAGTAGAAAATTTGGCGTTTTTTTGAAAGTGTGGAAACGATTTCCATAGTTGGTACAGCATTTCCTGCAAGACATCCTCACGCTCCTCAGACCCTAGAAAGTATATATTGCACACCTTGTGGGCAATCCCGATATGCAGGTTGATTTCCTTGATAAACGTATGGTCTAGCGGCTCTTTCATCCCGGGAATTTTTTTAATTTTTTAACATTAGTCTGCTTCCTTCCCTAAAAACTACACTTTATTTGATTTTTTTTGGAATGATAAGCGCTATATGACGAAGTATACTGTGTTACCGAGATACCTGAATAGGTTTAGTAAAACCATTCACTAATGGTCAAATGTTCATGGGTGAAAGCCCTAACATACTCTACATGAGAAAAAATTAAATTAAACCACAATGGTCACCAAGGATAGCACGAAGGGCACAATTAAAGCAGCTTAGGCCTTTGTGTTCCTTGTGTATTCTTAGTGTACTTAGTGGTTAAAAAAATCCTCATATAGAGTAGCCCTAACAATAAGTTGGCATCCAAATAAATATCTATCAAATAGTGTGGTTAATTTCGTTATCCTTTTGTTATATTGTTAATTGATGGTGCCTATGGATCACATCTCCGAATCAGTACTCAAACGTTTCTCGCAAGGGCAAGCGGATGCATTCAGGCAAATATTTGATAGCTATCACGGAAGGATTTTGGCTTATAGTTATAAAATTGCCAAATCTTCAGCCGAAGCCGAAGAGATTACTCAGCAGGTGTTTATCCGCCTTTGGGAAAAACGCCATCTGGTAGATGTCAGCCGTTCCCTGGACCATTACTTGTATAAAATTACCCGCAATTGCGCGTTCAATTATCTCAAAAAAAAGGCATATGAGGCAGAACTTCAGCAAAACATAAGCGAAGCTCTTATGTCCTCTTCCCAACTCGCAGAAGATCAAGTATCTTACAATGAATGTGAACGACTGACCAACGAACTGATAGATACATTACCCGAGAAACGCCAGATCGTCTTCAAGATGCATTATGAAGAAGGCTATTCACCGGCAGAAATTGCTCATTTATTGGGAGTTTCTGTCACCACCGTAAAATCGCAGCTAGTAAAGGCCACCAAAACAGTAAAGGAGTTTTTGTTAAACTACCACAGTATCGTTAATAGCCTACTGCTTTTCGTGTTTTGCCTTCTATAAAATTGACAACATCTCTTCTGATCTTTTCAGGTCTTCACTTTCAGGATGTTTTAAGGCTTGAGCGAGATCGTCAGCTCATCCATATAACGGGCAATGCTGTCGGGAGAAATATCCGGCTTGATACGCACATAGACATGGTTTTTATTGGCCTTTGTTCCGGCATTCCACATATTACTTCCGTCAGCGTTCACTGTGACGTGGCCTTGTTTAACAAAATCAAAATATTGATCTGCCTTTTCATCCAATAAGAGCACCGCTACCTGGTCCCAGGCTGGTCGTCCGGCAAAATCATTATAAAGTTCATAAGCCCGGTAAACAGGATTGTCCTTCGGCAAATTGCTTTTCAGGTAATCACCCCCGCTAATGATCTGATTGCCAACTTCCCAGCCGCAAAATATAACTTCCTGGTCCCAGTGCTCCAGGCAATATACCGTAGAGGCCGGGTCAGGACGGTAGAAGTTAGCTTCTTTGCCCTGCGGGTAAGTACCGCCCATACAAAGCCAGCGCTTTACTTTTTGGTGAACGAGTGCTTGTCCATTCAGGGGCGATAGGCTGTCTGGTTCGGATTGTAACAAATCCTGTAGACTAGATAAATGGCCTATGGTAATGATCACCACTGAGCTGTCCGGGCTTTCAGCCAGCAATTTGCGGTACAAAAGGGATGACTCAGTCGTCTGCTCAATGCTCCTTAGCGAATGCATAAACTCCTGGCTGACTTGCCGGGTGTATTTTGAGAAATGGTGCAAGTCATGCTGTTGTTTGAGAAAACCGATAGGTATATCCGGACGCTGATAAAAAGTGTTGATAGCATCGGTGCAACTAGCTGCACTGGAATCGTTGCTGGTGACTATTACACCCATTAGGTCAATCATTCCGGCCTGCTCGTAAGCATGTAACATAGCCAATGCCTGCACATCATCCACATCAGAATCTATATCAGCATCTAAAATGACAGGTACTTGGGCGATGCAAGCTATATACCCCAAGATAAAGATTGCAGTGCAAAAAATTTTCATAGAGAGCATTGTTGGTTTTTGCAATTTTGGCAATGATAATAATTTTTTATCCGTGAAATAGGAATGATTAGCAGGTTAATTTATTTCTGTTATAAAAAAACAGGTTTTTTCTGCCAGCGTCATCCAATCGTTAAGCTCAATTGTATTTATTACAGTATAGCGCACAAGCTCAAATGTATTCTTTTGCTTCTATCACTTTACTAACACATTCACAATGAATCAAGCTGAAATTCTGCTACAGAAATACCTGGATGGAAAATGCACCCCTGAAGAAAAAAAAGAGCTATACTTTCACCTTCGGCAAGCGAAGGTACAGGATTTTGACCAGGTGTTGCATACTTTATGGCAGGAAGTGACTGAGGTTGGTGAGACAGATAAACTGTCCTCTGACCGCATGTTTGGGGAGATTTCCCGACAGGTGCATGGCGAAGCCAAGGAAGTAAGCATGCAAAGCGCTACTTATTTGTGGATAGCTGCATCCCTGACCGGACTGCTATTGCTATGTGGGGGGCTCTACTTTTTTTATGTCAATAGCGATCAGACTTTTCATACCGGCTATGGCGAGGTAAAAACTTTAGTGCTGCCTGACCAGACCAAAGTCTATCTGAACGCGAATTCTGAAATAAGCTTTGCTAAAACCTTGGACGAGAAGATTATTAGGGAAGTGTGGTTGAAAGGCGAAGCTTATTTTGAGGTCAACA
>JBBSOG010000603.1:0-3155 GCA_038259985.1 Cytophagales bacterium | reverse complement strand
GTTTTCAGACGTAGCAAGTCCCAAACAAGCTCTTAGTGGGTTATCCATCTGCTCATTCATTCGTAAAGACAATTCATACTGATCAACACATGCTCATTTAGAGCTTAACTACAAGTTGCTTTTAAAGAAGTTTTTAGGTCGCCATTGGCGAAAGCGGAGACCTAATATATCGTATCTGGTGTATGTACACCAGTATACGGTAGTGTTTTATTGCAAAAATTGTATTCAAAATTCATATCTCATGAAATCTGGTTACCGTCACGGACTACTAAGGGCGATCTATGCCCATACAGGAAAACGATCAACTGCACTATACAACAATTGGTGCGTGATGCATTTTATCATTTTGGCCATGGCCGGAATAACTTTTTTAGGGAGCTGTTCCGAGCAGCCAATAACAGAACCGGAAACTATCCGCGTTTTTCTGGAGCTGGAAGCACCCCATCAATTATCGATTGATGAGATCGGCATTACTATTTCTTCTCCCACCTGTCTAGGCAAAACCGAAGTGGCCCTTTCGCGGCAACCGGTACAGCTCAATAAGCAGGTTTCGATTAGTAAAGTAGTTGAAATTGCGCCCGAAGTAGACGAAAATCTGATGGCTTCGCTCACCTTCAACTATAAACAGGCAGATCTCAATGGGATTGAGGAAGAAAAACTGATTCTTTATTCTTCCATAGACGACGGGCAAACCTGGCAACCTCACCCGAACAGCATTGTGGATGTAGTCAACCACTCGATACATTTAGATGGTATCGAGCATTTTTCGTTATGGACGGCGGGGCCAGTTGAAGAACAGACTAAGTCTATTTTGGCAAGCTTCTTAGTAACAACAAATGCCGACGCTGGCGTAGGTTCCTTACGCCAGGCCATAACGGATGCCAATGCCGCTGGTGCCGGACCCCATACCATTGGTTTTGCCCCTGCCCTTAGTGGACAAACGATCACTCTGGCCAGCGATTTGCCTGTACTATCTGTTTCTGATGTCACCATCAATGGCGATATTGATAATGATGGCACGGGTGACATTACGATCGATGGAAATGGCGGTGATATTGGCCGGGCTATTTTCCGGGGCAACGCTGGGGCAGTCAACGCTACCTTCAAGGGCTTTACCATCCAGGATACCGGCTTAGAGCCATTCCGCTTTGATGGTAGCCCCACTGGAGTGACTATTGAAGACATGGTCTGGAAGCATACCCAGAATACATGGCTAAACTATGGGGTGTTTTGGGTTGGTGACGCCACCGATCTGACGATCCGAAATGTGGTCATGACTCAAAAGCAAAACATAGCAAATACCGGAGCTATTCATATCACAGGTACGGCGACCAATCTGTTAATCGATAATTTTGTAACTTCTCAATAAATGCCTTTTGGGCGGACTTATCCCTTGGTATATGAGGCCGCAACGGGCTGCTGCATGCGTTGGAGGAGCACCTCGGCCAGGGGCGGGATATCGCCTTGGTATTTCAGTCGGTCCAGTATGTAATCCCAGAAACTCACTTCCAACTTCTGGCATGTTTTCTTCAAGGAAGTGAAAGTATCTCTAGCTATTCGCCCTTTTTCACTTCGCGTGGAGCCACTGATCTTTCTTCTTTTGGCGTATTCCCTGATGTCTCTTTCGCTGGCGTTGTTATGCAAGGAAGTAGAAGGTCTGTCCAGTACCAGGAGCATTTTGCTTTTTTGTCGCTGTAATTTTTCCAATACTAAATTTAAAGCCGCAAAACCCTCTACGGGCTGGCATAGCTTGTCGAACCGGTTTTCAAGAGCCTGCTTCTTTCGGGACTGTTGGCCAGGGGACAGGGTCTTAAAGACTTTTAGCTTGCGGTACAACTGCCAAAAGGCATCCATTTTACTGTCGTACTGTAGCTGTTGGGCAGGGTTATGGATGTGCAACTTTTTAAGTGGCCGCTCAGCATGCTTCCAGCACAGCGCGTGGCAAAACACAGCAAACTGCCCTGCCCCATCACTGTGGATAACTTTCTCGGGGTCAAACCCATGAGCTACCAGGCTGCCTATCAAGGCACCTTGCTCCATCGTGCGTTGGGCATAAACAGCCGTGACCTTTAATTGCTCAAGAAAACACTCGAATGTCTCCGCGTCAGCCAGCATAGCTCCTTCGTGGGCACGTAGCAACTCTAAATACCCAGCCGGTAAGCTCTGGCTTTCACAGTACGAGATCGCCTCTTCGTTGATGTGATAATCTTTATTGGGACCCTGCAGGATTTGTAAAAAGTTAATCCTGCTCTTACTAGAACTGCTGCTGAAGTAGGTGAAAAAGTCAGTATTGATACAATTACAGAACTCCTTCCTGCCTTGATGTGGAGCACTCGTATCATCTGTGCGAAGCTCTTCGCTAGCCCCTACGCCAGCCAGGAAAACCTCCTCCATCTCTTGGGTGAACACCTCGATAATCGGGTCTTCGGTCAATATGTTATTCACCTGGCCCTTCGATATATCTACTCCTAAGCTCGTTAAGTGTTGGTGGATCAAGGGCTGTGTTACATGGCACTCATTATACTGCTGTATTACATAGCGGCGTAGTTCTTCGCCAAAATCGCGACCCACTACACCCCACGGTAGGCTGGCTACCACGCGTTCTCCTTCCGGGGTAAGGTATACCTCCCGTTGATAACAGATATTATTGCGCCTTACCTCTATACTTTGTACCACATACGGCTCATAGCCACAAAAACGCCACCCAGCCGCTACTCCTTCCACTTTCACCTGGCGGTATTCATCAATGGGTAAATCTTTTTTCTTCTTCCGTTTCTCGCTTCCAGGCCGCTTTTCCTTTTCGCCCGAAGCGGCCTGTTCTTTTCCTGCTGGCTCTTCATCCAGTTTACTCGCTTCTATTTTGGGTCTCTTTGGCAGCTTTTTCAGCCGCCTCAACTCCGCCTCCAGGTCTTCTATCTTCCCTTTCTGTAGGGTTAGTTCTTTCACCAGCCGACCCACTACATCGTGCAGGTGCCCAACATAGGGGTGTTCCAGTATCTGCTTATCAGCTTTTGGTATGTCTGCCGGTTTTTTCATTAGCTTTATTGATCCTTAAAAATAACTTTTTTTTACAAAACCAAATGAAAATGTCACCTTTCCCCAATTCCCTACAACAGCCAACCAGCCGCCTTCTATGCAATTTATTGAGAAGTTAC
>JBBSOG010000602.1:0-3156 GCA_038259985.1 Cytophagales bacterium | reverse complement strand
ACGGGCAATATGCGTTTCATACTGGCTTTGGGGATCAATGGGACTGTCCAGGTACCAACTGTTGTACCCACCGTCAGGCATCACTACGATGGTTTGGTACTGATCGGCCAGTTCCGGCACTACACTTGCCTTGGTAATCCAACCGGCATAGTTATCACTGTAGCCATGCAATAAATAAATGGTTGGAAAATGGGAGTCTTCATCCTCGTAGCCGTCAGGGGTGATGACCACTGCCGGAATCTCTTTGTCCATCGCGGCACTGTAGATCTGCACCGTGTCAATCTGTGCGGCATGTAAAGCGCTAAGCTTAGTGAGGACCAGAAAAATGCCCAGCAGGCAGCGGGTAATTATTTTCATATATTCAGGTTTGCTTATGTTTAGGATAGCTAATTTAAAGGTTATTTAGCTAACATACGCCACACCTTCTGCATTCACTGCAAAAGTCGCTAGTAGTAGATTAAGTAAACCCCTTTGCTTTCCCTAAGACTGGATTTTGAGGTTAACTTAATGATGCATTATTTACATACAAAATCCTTAGAGTGTAAGTGAAAAGCTATTATCTTAGGTGATACATAAGGATAGTTACCTGCCCGATACAAATTACAGGGCAGGCAATAAATACTCCTGGTATAAAACGCATGCATGTTATCAAAGTGGGAGTTGAGGGAAAAAATTTGGTAGGGTTAGAACAAATAAATAACTTCTAAAAAAAAACATATGGAAAGTGAATTAAAATATTTGACAGATAACAAAGGAAAAAGAACAGCAGTACAAATCCCCTATGAGGATTGGAAACGCTTGAAAGAAGAGCATAAGAAATTAAAGCAACTTTTGAAGATAAAATCGGACTTGCAAGAAGCTTTTCAAGAGGTAGAAGATTATAAAAACGGAAAAATACAACTAAAAACCTTGGATCAGCTATTGGATGAACTGTAAGATTACTGCTACTCTTCGTTTTGAAGAGAATTAAAAAAGCTTTCTAAAAAATACCCCTCCCTTGCTGCTGATTTACGAAGTCTGTATAAAGAATTGCAAGCCAATCCAAAATATGGAATGCTCTGGGAAAAGGATGTTATAAAATAGAATCGCGATTAAGAGTAAAGGGAAAGGTAAAAGTGGAGGTGGAAGGGTACTAACTTATATAATTGAAGAATTATCTGATCAAATTAATCTTTTTCTGTTGAGCATTTACGACAAATCGGACATTGATACGATAAACGATAAAGAATTATTAGAACTGATTGAGCAGGTGAAGAAACGATAAATAACTACAACTACTGCATAAATTGATTATGCTTTTTAGAAACGTATGCTAAAGCCTAATTCTCCGATTTTTGATATTGAAACATCAACAACAAATTCTTACAAGGCCCTACATGGCTATTGCAAAGGTTGCTACCTGTCTTTAAGCATCTCATCCTCCCCATATTAATAAACATAGCCCTATCCTGGTGCCTCAGAGATAGGGCTAGGTACTGTTTACTTCGCCTTCACCGTCTTGCCCAGGGCTTCCATGGACTGGGGGCTGTCTTTGAGGGCCAACTTGGCCACATACATAAACTCGCTCATCCACTGGTCTAGCTCGCGGGTAAACTCATCACGTTTTTGCGTGGCTTCCTGTGCGCGGGAGCGGCTTAGTGACTGCTGCACCCGGTAGTCCTCAATCGCCTCAATCATGGCGATGGTCTGGTCTACCTCCGACCGGGTGATGTTGTACTTCTTCAGGATATCGGCCGCCCTATCGTAGTGATAGTAGAAAGCCTTCACCTGTCCCAGCCACTCGGGCAGCGATAGTTTGCGCGCCCCCTCTATTTTGAGCAGGTCCCAAAGGTCACGACGGCCTTCCAGGGCTACCCGGGCTACTTTCCGGTGCTTCACATAGCGGTTATTCACCTCAGTGCGGGCCTCTTTCATGTCTTGGGTTGCCTTTTTCTGACCGCCCAAATATTCAAAGTAGAGGGAATCCCACCTTTGTACCTCGCCCAGCAGATTGTCCGCTACGCCCAGCTTGACCTCATCGTAGCCATAGCCCAGCATGGAGGACTGGATATCCGCGTGTTGGCGGGTGGCTTCCAGGGAAGTCTGCACCCAACCTTTTTTGTACTCTTTCTTATTTCTTACCATAGACTGTTGTATTCGTTAATAAAGCTGTCGCGGCCCTTTAACTCGGGCATAGAAGGGGTAGAAGGGCACTCCTTTCCTTTCACCCACCAGGCCGGCACAGCATTGAACACCTGCTCAACAAGACAAAGCTAATGCATAAAATATTAATATATAATTAAAAAATATAAATAAAATAACTTTGCCCTTTCGTAGATTTGCTTTCTTACATCAGGGGATTGGAGGGTGTAATCAAGGTTCTGACTTTTGTACAAAAGACAGATCAGTACTGATCCATAAGTTGTACGGCCAAAAAACTTGTAGATCAGTATTGATCTATTACATGCGCGGTGAAAAAACTTACAGATCAGCACTGATCTATTACATAGACCGTGCGCCAATGGACAGATCAGTCCTGATATATAAGTTGAACGACAAAATAACGTATAGATCAGTAGCGATCTATGCGTTGAACCACCAAATAAACTATAGATCAGTACCGATCTATTAATCGCACTGCCCAATAAAGTATCAAACACTTTGGTTCTATATGTCGGACCGAGGAAAAAAGTATTAAATGACATTAGCTTACCCATTGCTGCGCTTAAAAAAGGATATACTACTGGCTTAATGATAGGCGAAGAAGTGGATTAAGGATGAAAAGGGTAAGACGTAGGTAAGATTTTAAAAAGCATATTGCCACAAAACCTTGTATTTTAATGTAAAATTATATAAAAGCCCTTATATTGAAATATTACGAAAGGAATAAACACCTATTGTGAATTACGTTGTCGAACAGAACATAAAAACGATAAGGATGACCCAAACAGATAAGTACAAAGTCTTTCTCGCTTCGCCTAGCGATACATCTGAGGAGCGACAAATAACCGAGAAAATTGTAAACGAATTAAATGAAACGTAAGCAACCGCTCATCCCCATGTTGGAATTCAGGCAGGATTTTCTTTCCATCGGTGAGGCAGCAGATCTGAGAATTTGCCTTCGTAATCAGCATCATTGAGTTTACACAGTATATCCAGGAGCCAGTGTTGAGGATT
>JBBSOG010000601.1:0-3157 GCA_038259985.1 Cytophagales bacterium | reverse complement strand
AATGGGTAAAACCAGAAGACTTAAACCCCAATAAAAGCCTCTTTGGAGGCCGTTTGCTCCAGTGGATTGATGAAGAGGTCGCGCTTTATGCTGTCATCCAACTGGAAAATCAAAAAGTGGTCACCAAATATATTTCAGAAATCAATTTTATCAGTTCAGCGGTTACCGGCGATATTATAGAAATTGGTATAGAGCCAGTTTCGTTTGGTAATACTTCGCTCACCGTGCGTTGTGTGGTGCGCAACAAGATGACACGTGAAGAAATCCTTTCCATTGACAAAATTGTGATGGTCAACCTGGATGCCAACGGCAAACCTGCCCCTCATGGAAAGACCGATGTGGAGTTTGTAAAGGAACGGCTGGCAGCGCAGCAAGCACCACTTAAGTAGGTATTCCTGGATTTAGGCAAACTTAACCATTACTATATCTTTTGATCGCGCTACTATGGCCAGAATTTGTTGGTCAAAAGACACAACAAAGGCTTTACATATCAGCTTGTCTTATAAAATCTTATAAACCTCATTTCTTGACTGATTATTTATCTTTTTTCTCCTCCTGGTTGATCTTGGCATTGCTTCCTGGCTGAATGAATTTTGCCTGTTCCGCATGAAGCGCGGCATCTGAGGTCTTCTTCTTGATGATCAGTTCCACTCCTTTGCTGACCAATGCTTCGGCAATGCGCCTGACCTGCTCATGCCTTACCGGATCACTTACATCACGGATGTAAACCGCTAAAACCCTGCCGGGGTACTCGTAAACCACCGACTGGTAGATTTCCGGGTCGTGCTGTCCGCTGTCCCCGATCAAAATAAAGCGAAGGTCAGGATAGAAGGACATGATTTTTCTGATTTTATCCAACTTATGGCTGGCGTGCTTCTCTTTGATAAACTGGGTTTCGCTAATACCAATGTCACGGAGCAAGATCGGCCCTTTGGGAATGTCGTTGAGTGCAAAAAAGTCTGCCAACAAATCATACATATTCCAGGGACTGCTGGAAACATAGAAGATCGGATTGTGCCGTTTGCCATCCACTCCCTTCTGTAGCGCGTGATAGAATGCTGACACCCCATGAAAGGGCAGACGGGTGGTGGCATTGTTCAGCATCGCCATGCGGATGATAGCGATACGATTGGTCGTATTGGAAATCAGCACGGTATCATCAATATCGGAGATGATGCCGAAGTGGGATTTAATATCGGGAACCATCACTTCCCCCACACCGAAGGTTTCCAAGGGGCCGGGCAGCAGTTGATCCAACAATTCAAACTTCACTTCATGCCATAGCTGATCAGCAGGGAGTGTATGTTGATAGGGCATCTGCAAATGAAAATATCCTTCATCATCCGCCTTGATCAACTTCTCCTCTCCCTGAAAATAGGCTTTGAGGCGGACATAAGGAATCTCCCGACTCATATAGCGGCGTACCATCGCTTTGAGATTGGTCCAATTGCTATCGTAGACATTAGGCTTGGCAAGTTTGCTATGCTCCATCACCCTGCCCATGACACTAACTTCTTTGTCATTGCCGTAGCCACGGTAGGGAAAAATGATGATTTTCCCCATACGTCCCTTCCTTACCCTTCTGTTAAGCCTCCAAAAGTCAAGCAGGGTCTCTGTCTGACTTAACTTCCTCAACATAAAGTTGCCTATCCCCACTTACTTGCTTTCTTCGTTGGCAGCCATGATTTCTTCCACCCGATCACGGGAAATCCAACCGTTTTCATGGGCATGAAGGGCTGCCGCGGTGGTATCTCCAGCTAATATCATGTCAATGCCCCTTGCTTTCACTTTTTTGGCGATAGCCTTTACCTCTTCATCCCTTTTGTCCGCTGATACATCGCGAATATAGATTGCCCGAATATGATCAGGATATTTCCTGCTCAGAAACTCATAAATCTCCGGGTCTTTTTGTCCGCTATCGCCTACCAGGATAAACTTATTATCAGGGAAGAGCATAAAAAGCGTAGTGATCTGCGCTACTTTATGCTTTTCATGGCTACCCTTGATGAAGGTCTTCTTGTCTACGCCCATATCTCTTAGCAAGAAAGGGCCTTCGGGGATATCATGTGCCTTACAAAATGAATGCATCGTGCCATACAGATTCCACGGACTGCTGGATACATAGAAGAACGGGTTGTTTTGTTGTCCATCAATGCCCCCCTGCAATGCCTTATACAAAGCAGATACGCCGGTGAAGGGTGTCCTGGTGCGAGCATTATTCAAAAAAGTAAGCCGGGCCTTCTTAATTAGGTTAGAAGAACGGGAGATTATGATCGTATCATCTACGTCAGAGATCACGCCATACTCGCTTTTGTTAGGAATCAGTACTTTACCCTTTCCAGTAACTTCCTTTTGTTCGTGCTGCAATGTATCCAACAGCTTAAAATTCACATCATACCAAGTTTTACCTCCCCCTTTCAGTTCAAACCCCTCAAGTATGGCATGAAAATATCCTTCGCTGTCGGTCTTCACTACTTGTTCCAATCCCTGAAAGGAAATCTTTACCCGGACTTGGGGTATTTCATCGCTGCCGTAACGATTGTACATGGTCTTGATGTTATTCCACACACTGGCCCCTTCTTCGGGGGTGCTTTGTCCCAGCGCTTCCATCACGCGCCCAGTGATCAGCACTTTATCGGCATTTCCATAGCCCAGGTAAGGCTGGATCGTTAAGGGATCTAGCTGATTGAACTTCTTTTTTACCTGGAGAGAAGACTTATCAAGCGCGGTTTCCACGCCACTCAATGTCTTTAACAAAAAATCGGGTACTATTGACATAAAAAAGTTTTTTGGTTTGACTAATTAAGTCATTTGTGTATGCTTTTGTTTGATTTGCCCGTTGGTATTTCTTTCCCCAGGAGCTGATGAAGGGGATAAACTTGCCTGCACCGGCTTACGTATAATAAGTCAGCAATAATTATTATAAATATGTCAGGTGGCGTAGGTTTTAGCCGAGATGCATCGGCGAGCTTTGAGTACAACCGGAACCTAACCAAAAGGGAAGAAGCTTTTGGCCGGATGAAGAAGAATCTCTACCACGGTAAAGAAGATTTACGCTTAATCTATCCTGAAATATCCGCAGCAGCAAATGATGCTTTTCGTCAAAAGATCATAAAGGAGAGGAAGAGAGAAACTATCATACAACTTGTCACCTTTT
>JBBSOG010000600.1:0-3162 GCA_038259985.1 Cytophagales bacterium | reverse complement strand
CCGGAGCCCGGCTTACCGATATGTCCAGTGATCAGGTTCAGGTCAATCAGCGCCAGGTTTTTATTGACCCCGGAAGCACTCTGGTTGAGGCCCATCGCCCACATGGTCAAAAAACCTTTGGCGTTCCCAATATATTTGGCGGCTAATTGAATTTCTTCCAATGCAATGTCACAAACATTGGCGGCTTCCTGTATCGTAATCTGCATTACCTCCTTACGATAAGCTTCAAACCCATCGGTATGCTCACGGATAAAGTTAAGGTCAATATCGCCCTGCTCAATCAGGCAGCGGCCAATGGCATGATAGAGTACAGTATCCGTACCGGGACGGATTTGTAAATGTAAATCTGCCTGGGCGCAGCTTTGAGTTTTGCGTGGGTCCACCACAATGATTTTGACGTCGGGATTTTGTTCTTTATGCTTTTCAATTCGGCGGAAAAGGATAGGATGGCACCAGGCAGGATTGGCCCCGGCAATAAAAAAGCAATCTGCCAACTCTATATCATCATAACAAATCGGTACACTGTCTTCGCCCAATGTTTTGGCATAGCCCGCTACTGCCGAGCTCATACACAAGCGGGAGTTGGTATCTATATTGTTAGTACCTAAAAAACCTTTGGTCAGTTTATTGACTAAGTAATACTCTTCGGTCAGACACTGCCCTGAGACATAAAAACCTACCGAGTCAGGGCCATAATTACGGATGATCGATTTAAAAACCGCTGCCGCCCTATCCAAAGCAGTATCCCAGCTTACTTTCTGCATAGGTGCCGAACGGCTCCAGCGCATCTGTGGATGCAGCAAGCGGTCGCTTCGGTCTTCTACTACATAGTGCAGGTTCATGCCTTTAGAACAAAGCATTCCTCGGTTGACCGGATGTGCAGGATCACCGGTCACCGTGACTTTCCCCTGTCGGTCTTTGTTGACCAGAATACCACATCCCACACCACAATAGGAGCAGGTAGTACGATGGGTGGATGCTTGTTTCATAATATTGATTTTTGTATTGGTAAGAACATGATTAATCATGTTCTTACCGTCATTTTTATGCACGGACAGGTTCCAGCACCAGCTTTTCATTTCTTTCGGCCAGTGCGATTTCCATTTCTTCCTTAGCCTCCGTTTCGGCGGAGGTAGAAAACCGTACAGCCAGCGATAGCACAGATACCCCGGTAACTACAATTCCCATGATGGTCAATGCTTCAGGATAGGAAAGGCTTTCGGATTTGAACAGGAACCCGGCGGCTACTGCACCGGCGTTTCCACCGGCACCTACAATACCGGAAATAGCGCCTATCGCTTTTTTATTGATGAAAGGCACGACGGAATAAGTAGCCCCTTCTGACATCTGTACAAACAAGCTAAAGACGATCATAGAAACGATAGCCATAGGGAGTACCGTCATTTTAGAAAAGACGATCAGCGCGATACCTTCTACCAACAAGGCCAAGCCTAGAAAACCTACACGCCCCTTCAGCCCCCATTTGATCCCGGCTTTGTCACCGAAAAAACCTCCCAGCGAACGGGCGAATATGTTCATCAGGCCAAATAAACCAGCGATCAGTCCAGCGGTCTTGAGGTCTAGCGTGAAGTAATCGTGATAGTAGATCGCTGCGATGTTATTGATGGTGAGTTCTACGCCAAAACAAGCGCCATAGATCAGAAATAAAGCCCAAACCCGATAATCTTTTAAGGCTGCTTTGAAAGCACCTTTACTTTCCTGGCTTTTTGCTTTAAAGTTAGGGTCATTTCTGCTCAAATCTTTTAGATTGCCTGCCGGTAAGTCAGTGGTGTATTTATAATACAGAAAACCACAAATGATCATCGCAATGCCCGGTACCACCATCGCATATCTCCAGGCGGTTGCTTCCAGGAAGCCCAAACCTACAAAACCTGCAAATACCAGTGGCATGACCATCTGAGTGATGCCCCCGCCCAGGTTGCCCCAGCCTGCTGTGGTTGCATTGGCCGTACCCACTACATTAGGGGCAAACATCATGGAAGTGTGGTATTGAGTGATGACAAAAGAGGCGCCGATGATACCAATAGCCAGCCTGAACATAAGGAATGATTCATAGCTGTTGCTCAGGCCAATAAAAATGACCGGAATAGACCCCAAAATTAGTAAATAGGTATAAGTGATTCTTGGGCCAATCTTGTCACAAAGCCAGCCAGTGAGCAAGCGGGCAAATACCGTAATAGCTACCGACGAAATGATGATGTTACCGATCTGCGATTTTGTCAGATCCAGTTCATCCCGGACGACCGCCATGAGTGGGGCAATACCAAACCAGCCAAAGAAACAAAGAAAAAACGCCAGCCAGGAGAGATGAAAAGTCCGCATATGTATCGTCTTCAGGCTGAAAAGATTTATTGAAGTCGTTTTTTTTGATGTAATTTTCATGATCTAATGAATTGATAGGGTTCTACGTAATGTTACTTGGAATAAAATGTAGGTTTGATGGTGAGCATCGCCCAGGCCCATTGGTTCAGCCCTTCACGTTTGGCTCCCTTAAGTGCTTCCAGAGATTGTGTGGAAAAAAGTTGGGAATATCCAAGCTTGAAATTGACTTCCTCAGTCAGGTTCAGGTTATAAACCAGATCGATCTCTTCTCCGAGTATGGCCGATAATTCTTCGCTTGTACCTTCCATCGCATAGATGGTGGTAGGGGAGTTAAAATGATGTATATGGGCAATCATCGCGGACTTCTTTCCCAGCTTGAATTTAGACTGTATATAAAAATCCAGTAACCCCGCGGTCTGTCCCTTTTGCCCGTGATTATTGCCTACATAGAAGTAGTCCATGAAGCCATAAAACTTATGATTGGTGCCATACAGGGGATTGAAAGCGCGATTAGCATCATCTTCAGGATTCGTTCCCGAGAGATAATCCACCCCAAAGGTGAGTGGTGTAATATTAGTATTCATAGTAGCATTAATAGCTACCAGCCAGGCACTGACTTTTTTTCCGGCAGGGTCTTTTCCACCTTGGTAGTACAACTCTCCACCCAGCTTTACACTCCCCAGCCTTTTATCACCCACAAATCCGTAAGTTTGGCGAAAGGCTACGGTAGAATCCGGGCGCTGGCGTCCGTCATTAAAGATGAGTAACGAAGCTTGCGCGTCCTTCCAGTCTTTGTGGAGCCAGATATACTGCATGGTT
>JBBSOG010000599.1:0-3168 GCA_038259985.1 Cytophagales bacterium | reverse complement strand
CGATACAATCGCCGGTCACATGCATCCTCGCATTGCATGCCGCGTCACAGACGAGGACGATGAAAGGTTGTTCTCCCCGTGTGGTCTCGTGCCGAAGACCCCACTAGGACATTGGGGTATATAACCCGAGCAATACATGGTCGGTAATGCATCACTCCGCCAGTATGGCTGCGCCAAATACCCCGGCGCTATCACCGAGGGCCGGGCGAAAGAACTTGGTATCTACCCTGTTGTTGAAGATAAACTGCTCTACGGCAGCAACGCCTTCGGTATACAGGAGGTCAATGTTACCTACCCCCCCACCCAATACAATAGCATCGGGGTCTAATAAGTTGATCACCACGGAGATACCTAAGCCGAAGAAATGGATAAGGCGTTGCATCGTTTGCCGGGCAGCCTCATCATTTCCCTCCTGATATAGCTGATGTATTTCCTTCAGCGATTTCTTTTGCTGGGTCAGGGAATGGTAATATCTTTCTAAGGCGGGGCCGGAGAGTATAGTTTCTACTACCCCTTTCCTGCCGGTATAGGCCACACCCCCAGAATCGTCCAGAAAGTTATGGCCCCACTCTCCGGAGATACCTTGCCTGCCCGTCAACACTTTTCCGTTGACTACAATGCCCCCGCCAACGCCAGTGCCCATGATGACGCCAAACACCACTTTTGCCTCCGGCATCTCCTGTTTCACGATGCCCAGGCGGGCTTCCGCTAATGCAAAACAGTTGGCATCATTGGCCATTGTCACGGGTAGGTGGAGGGCTTTTTGCAGGCCTTCATGAAAGCGCTTGCCGTTCAGGCAGGTCGTGTTACTATTTTTGTGCAGTCCGCTCAGTGGGTCAACGGTTCCCGGTGTGCCAATGCCGATCTTCTCCGGCTTCAGCCCTGACGCTTCAGCAAGTTTATCAACCAGAAATTTTATGCGGGTAATAATGTGTTCGTAGCCTTTCTCCTGTTCGGTAGGAATTCTTTTACGAATGAGCACTTCCGTATCATCGGCACTTTTGAGGATCACTCCTTCAATTTTAGTTCCTCCCAGGTCAATACCCCACAGTGGTTTCATAGGTGTTTGTTTTGTTGTAGTATACGTTCAAGTTGAAGATGGTTGGAAGTGGGAAGTAGGGAAGTAGGGAAGTTGGAAGTCAAAAGTTAACTTCTAACTTCCCTACTTCCCGCTTCAGACTCACACATTCACACTAATTCCTTCTCTATCTGTTCTAAAGATTTGCCCTTCATTTCAGGGACAAAGCACTTGATGCTTCCAATTTGCAAAAAATAGCCATTACTGCAAAGCTTAGCTTTAGAATCTATTATTAGCCTCTTCAGCCTGCCCTGGCGTCAGACCAGTATTTGATAAAAAAAGAAAGGTGCCCCTTGCGCTATGGGATGGTTCACATCTATCGCTTAGTTTTGCAGCCATGAACAAAGCGGTGCTTAGCTTCCTGAAAAGCATAGATTTCTTTAAGAGTATTACCCTGCTCTTTGCAGTACTTGTGCCCTTACTTTTCTTTGGCTGGCTGAGTGAAATCACGCTGGGCATCAGTATGGTGATGGGGGTGTTTCTTTGTTCGCCCAGCGACGTGCCCGGCAGTACCCGTCACATGGCCTTGGGTATCTTGGTAAGCAGCGGCATCGCTACCCTCACTACACTGGCCATTGATGTATCCTTTTCGCTGGGCTGGGTCATCCTACCGGTGCTTAGTATGCTGGTATTTTCTCTTTCTATGCTGTCTGTATTTGGCTTTCGGGCTTCCCTGGTTAGCTTTTCCGGCCTGCTGGCCATTATCTTTGCTTTTGCCCATCCTGCTTCGGGCATCGCCATGCTCCAGCACGCGGGCCTTATCCTGGCGGGAGGAATTTGGTATCTGGGAGTTACCATGCTGGCACATGTGATTGTCTTTAAACGGCACAATCAATTGATTTTGGCGGAATGTATGGCGCTCACTGCCCAGTATTTACAAGTCAGGGGCAACATGATTAAGTCGCCCGGGCAAACGAAGGAACTTCAGGAAGAACTGTTTCTCTTACAGACACAGATCAACGAGAAGCACGAAAAGCTACGGGAGATCTTTGTGGCCGAAAGAACGCGCTCCGGCACTTCCCATTCTGCCAACAAATACCTCCTGATCTTTATTGAACTGGTAGATATCCTGGAGCTGGCGATGTCTAATCCGGCCAATTATCAACAGATCAACAAGTACTTTGCCGATGAACCAGCCACTTTGCAAGCCTTTGTAGACATCATGAATATGTTATCCCGGCAACTGGAGGATTTGGCAGCGCAAGTTAACGGGGATATAAAGAAAGAACCCAAGCGGGATGCCAGGCCATTCTTCCACTCGGCCAGCGAAAGCATCACGCAATATCTCCATACCCACCAACTTTCACCTGCCCGCGAGGGGGGCATCATTCTGAGGAATTTGCTGGACTATGAGCATAGACAACAGCAGAAAATAGACAGTATCAGGCGGGTACTGCAAAACCTGGTAGACCAGGAGCAGCTCCTGCAAAGAGGGAAAGACGTAGCGCAGTTTATCACCCCCCAGGATTATGATCCGGGCATCATCCGCCAAAACCTGAATGCGAAGTCAACGATATTCAGGCACGCGATTCGGTTGACGTTTACGGTGCTATGCGGCTACGTGCTGGGCACAGTGCTACCGATACAAAACCCCTACTGGATCATGCTCACCATTATCGTGATCATGCGGCCCAGCTACGGCCTGACCAAAAGCCGGTCTATACAAAGGGTATACGGCACGCTGATCGGCGCAGTGATTGCTTTGGGGATCGTACTGCTTACCCAAAATCCCTATGTATATGGCACGTTGGCGGCGTTCTCACTACTCTTAGCTTTTTCGCTGGTGCAAAAGAACTATGCTGGTTCAGCTATCTTTATTACCCTGAACGTCATCTTCCTGTACGCACTTATCAAACCAGATGCGCTGAATGTGATCCAGTTCCGGGTAGTGGATACTGCGATGGGGGCGGGGCTGGCTTTTCTGGCAAGCCATTTCTTATGGCCCAGTTGGGAATTCCTGAATATCCAACAAATCATTGTAGACAGCATCCAAGCCAACCGGGGCTACTTGCGGGAAATCAGTCAGTATTACCAACATAAAGGGGAACCACCCACTTCTTATAAATTAGCCAGAAAAGAAGCCTTCCTGG
>JBBSOG010000598.1:0-3180 GCA_038259985.1 Cytophagales bacterium | reverse complement strand
AGTTCTCTTTAAAAAAATCGTTGACACTGGCGGTGTGTACCACAAAGTCAAAGCGATATTCCTTCAACGCTTCCTGACAAGCCTTTGCATCGGCTATGTCACAGGCGATAAACGTGAAGTCTAATTCCTGTAGAATAGGCCTTAGCTTACTCGCCAACACATAGACTTTTGTATTCGTGTAACGGCAGAAATAATCGGTGAGCCAGCTGCCTAAATTGCCCAGGCCACCAGTAATTAGTATGTTTTTACGCATAAATTTCGGTTTTACCAGATTTTCCAACGGGGATTTTCTGCTTCCCACATATTTTCCAGCATACGCTTATCCCGGAGGGTATCCATGCACTGCCAGAAACCTTTGTGTTTATAAGCGACCAATTGTCGGTCACTCACCAGCATGTTTAAAGGTTCCCGTTCAAACATGATATCATCCCCCTTAATGTAATCCAGCACTTTAGGTTGGCATACGAAAAAGCCACCGTTGATCCATCCGCCTTCCCCTTCCGGTTTTTCTTCAAAACTATTGACTGCCATATCATCGCCAATGTTCATGGCCCCAAACCTCCCTTCAGGTTGCACGGCAGTCATGGTAATGAGCTTATCATGTTGTTGATGAAAATCCACCAGCGCCTTGATGTCTATATTAGCCACACCATCACCGTAAGTAAACATAAATGGCTGGTCACCCAAATAGGGGAGGGCACGCTTCAGCCTTCCACCGGTCATGGTATTGATGCCGGTATTGACGAGGGTTACCTTCCAGGGTTCTTTATTATTTTTGCTGTGAGTCTCTATTTTGTTATTGGCAATGTCAATGGTCACATCATTCTCATGGAGAAAATAATTGGCAAAGTATTCTTTAATGACATAGCCTTTGTAGCCCAGCAGGATCACGAAATCATTGAAGCCGTAGGAAGAATAGATCTTCATGATATGCCAAAGGATAGGACGCCCGCCGATTTCTACCATCGGTTTGGGAATGAGGTGCGTCTCTTCGCTTAACCTGGTGCCAAATCCTCCGGCTAGTATGAGTACTTTCATGTCGTTTGTTCTTTTCTAAAACTTTTAATTTGCGTTTCCAACCCAGTTTTCCGGCTGGTTTTTATCAACAGCTTTCTTCTCACAAAAGTAGATAGTTTCGCTTTCCATGAGGGCATGCCATTTTACCTTTTTAGCAGGCAAAGTGCGCACGTAATCATCTTCAGTTACTGCAAATCCTCCTTTGCGTAAGCGATCAGCATAATCCTGGCCATACATACGTACATGGTCCCGCTGCCCGAAAGCTTTTTCCCGCGCTACCGGATCTGTAATTGTTGAGTCTTCCCTGGTCACCGCAAATTCATAGACCGGAGATTGGATGATGGCCCAGCCATTGGGTTTAAGTACTCGGTATAACTCGCTCATGCAGCGAATATCATTTTCTACATGCTCCATCACGTGGTTACAAAATATAACATCAAAGGTGTTGTCTTCAAAAGGCACATCGTGCAAATCCATTTTCACTTGTGCCCAGGGGGACTCCAGGTCGGCGGTAATGTACTCCAGATTGGGCATTTGTTCAAAACGATGGATAAAACAAATCTCCGGGGCGACGTGCAGTATCTTTAGTTTTGCGGTGAAAAAATTAGTTTTATTTTTTAAATACAACCACATCAACCGATGCCTTTCCAAAGTTAACGAACTGGGACAAAGGGCATTAGGGCGGGTTTCTATCCTGCCATAGGGCAAAAACTTACGGTATTTTCTGCCGTCTACCGGGCACTGTACATTGTTTCCCCTGTAGAAAAAAGCGATGACGTTCAGTAGTTTCTGTCCAAAAAGCTGTAAATACTTGCGGGGTATGTATCTGATGGCCCAGCGGATCAATCTTTTCATGGCGCAAATATAAGCCTGTTTGCCTACTTATGAAGGGCTTGAATTGATTTGTCGTGATAAGTTTTAGACCAGGAACTATTATTGTGTAGAATGTATTCTGTATAATTGTGATTCTTTATAAAGAAGAAATGCTTATGAAAACCTATAAGTTTAAGACTAACATCAATTGTGGCGGCTGCATTGAAACCGTTGCTTCGTATCTCAACAATGCTCAGGAAATCATGCAGTGGGATGTGGATACGGACAACGAGGACAAGGTGCTGACCGTCATGGGACAGGAGTCCCTGGAACCTAGAGATGTCGTGGATATTATCAATCTGGCTGGCTTCTCTGCTAAACCTCTAAAAAAAGGAATTTTGACTAAGATTTTCAAAAGTTGATTTTAGTGTAAGTAACATGATCAAATACAGGAAGGACAGCTTTATGGCTGTCCTTTTTTTATGTTTAGTGTATTTTGTTCTCTCTGCTTTCAACCTTTTGTCAGTTCACGATACATCTAATCTTTATTTGTACAGTTCCGGCCTTTTTTTAAACAAATCACTTTCTTTCTCTTCCTCATCACTTTTGCAAAGTTCTTTGAGTAAGGTAACATCCGTATTCCATTTACTGCCGTCAAAAAATTCAGCGCCTTTATGGTCGCGGACTTTATAGAGCGACCGCTCTTTATAGCAGGTACCAATGTACACTTGTGCTAAGCCCTGCTGCTCTGCCCAGTCTATCACTTTCCACATCATCCACTTGCCCAAAGAGTGCGAACGCATAAACTCCGTGTCATAAAAGGAAAACCAGTAGTGCAGCATATCGCCTTCCATGACGGTGAAGACATAGCCGTAAGCTTTGTCCCCCGAATAGAAGGAAATGATGTGGGTGAGCATTTCCCTTTTCAGTACATACTCAAGCCGTTCTTCCTGCATGCTGCCCCCGGAAAAACGTTCTTCAGCATACTCTGAGCAAAACTGCTGAAAGTCCTTGTCCTGAAAATCAAAATTTTCCTTTTGATGAACTTGCATGCTGATATCCAGAGGTTCTATTTTCCGGTCAACCCACGGTTTTCTGAGCTACTTTTGAAGTTTTGCAAGTTAACACGCAGGCTACGCGCCAGGTAGAAAGTGTCTTCTTCTAATGATGTATTGCCGGTAAATGGCAGAAAACCACGGTCATATATTTCAGGTAATTCCTGCTGTGTTTCCTTTATGCCATATACCGCATAAGAAAAAGTGTAACTGGAATAATCTGTTTTGTACTCGGAGAAAATGATTTTCATGTTAGGCTTGATTTCTTTGATAAAATATGTAATCAGTTTTTGGT
>JBBSOG010000597.1:0-3216 GCA_038259985.1 Cytophagales bacterium | reverse complement strand
TAAGGCTGTGTAATGCTTAAAAAACAAAATAAAGGAATATTTTAGGCAGCAATTAAGTAAATGGGTAATTTCTAAAAAGAAGGGCACGTAACCGTATGGATCACCATAGGCGCTACGGAGGTGAAGCCAAAGCATAGCGCTTGTGGTCTGTTACACCGCATCATTTTCGTATTTTTTGATGCGCTCTAATTCTGATTTCTTTGCTTTTGTTTCCTCCTCAAGATCGTAATCATCTTGCAACCCTAACCAGAATTTAGCGCTCATCCCGAAGTATTGGCTTAACCTCAGCGCTGTGTCAGCAGTGATCCGCCTTCGCCCCTTCACTATTTCACTTATCCTTGTTTGAGGAATCCCTATATCCTTAGATAATCTATAGGCAGAAATCTCAAGAGGAGTCAGAAACTCTTCCTGTAGCACTTCTCCTGGATGAATGTTTGGTAAATGTTCCATGATTAATGATAATCCATTATTTCTACTTCTAATGCCTGCCCGTTGTTCCATTGGAAGATGATTCTCCACTGGTCATTGATTCTGATACTATAGAATCTACTAAGCTTTCCGGAAAGCTTCTCTACTCTGTTTGATGGCGGTATTCTTAGATCAGCAACATTTTGTGAATTGTTTAACATTCTAAGTTTTCTCCTTCCTATTTTCTGAATCTCAATTGGCCATTTCGGCACTCTTTCGCCATGCCATACTTTCTCGGTTTGCTTTGAACCAAATGAAATTATCATACTCACGTATTTCGTTACTAACGCCAAAGATAATTACAAAGTTTTAACTTCTGATTATTGCTGAATTCTTTTTTCCGTTGCGGTATAGTGTCACGAAAACAAACACTGAGTGTCACGAAAACGATACAGTCTTTTTGATGAATAGTGATGAATGATTAATGAATGGGTTGATAATCAAGGGTTTGCATATTTTTGATTTCTCTGGCGGGAAAGTTGGACAAATCATAATGTTGAATGATAAGTGATGAATGATGAATAGGTTGAAATTGAATTTTCATTCAACATTTATCATTCAAAACTCAACATTCTTCACCAGTCATTAATCATTATTCATTATGATCAGAAACTACCTTAAAGTCGCCTTACGCAACCTGCTTAAGCGGCCTTTCTATACGACAGTCAATGTATTGGGCCTGGCTATCGGGATGGCGTGTACGCTGCTCATCGCGGTATTCATTCTGCAAGAACTAAGCTACGACCGCTTTCATGAGAAAGCTGACCGGATTTATCGCTTGGCTACGCATATAAATATAGGAGAAACGGAAGCCACCTATGCGTTAGTAGTTCCTCCAATGAAGGAAACTTTGGTAGAAGAAGTACCGGAGGTAGAGATGGCCGTTCGACTTGATTTGAAGAGTAATAAGATTTTTAAAAAAGACGAGATTACAATCAAGGAAAGTAATGTTTTGACTGCTGACCCTGATTTTTTCCGCATGTTTAGCTTTCCTCTGCTCAAAGGTAATCCAGCTCAAGTGTTAGCAGCACCCAATTCGGTAGTGATGACCGAGGCGATAGCCCACAAGTATTTCCAGGATGAAGAGCCGATAGGGCAGATGATACTGATAGATGACAAGCCTTTTCAGGTTACGGGGATTATGGAACCCGTGCCGGAGGTATCACATTTCCACTTCGACATTGTCTACTCTTTTTTGTCTGATCCCCGCAGTGCAAGCGACGATTGGGGTGACGTTGACTCACCTACTTATTTTTTGCTACACGAAAATACCAATATTGAAGCGGTCAATGCCCAATTGAAACCACTGATGCAAAAGTATTTTGGAGAATACGATTTGTTTCAGCAGTTGGGCTATACGATAGAAATGTTTACCCAACCCCTGACCGACATTCATTTGTATTCTCATCTGGAAATTGAGCTAGAACCCAACAGCCATGTCAAGTACCTGTATATCTTCGGAGCCATTGCCTTATTTATTCTACTGATTGCCTGCATCAACTTTATGAACCTTTCCACCGCCCGTGCAGCCGACCGTGCCAAGGAAGTGGGTATACGCAAAACAATGGGCTCGGCCAGAAGCACCTTGGTCAGGCAGTTTCTGGCGGAGTCGCTCATGCTGAGTTTATTATCTATGTTGCTGGCCTTGGGCTTGGCGGAGTTGCTGAGAATACCTTTTAGTGATATAGCAGACAAAGACATTCAGCTACCGCTGCTTTCCTTCTGGTTTATTCCCGCTGTATTGCTTTTGGGAATCTTAGTAGGCGTACTGGCAGGCAGCTATCCGGCTTTTTATCTCACTAAATTTAGACCGGCGGAAGTACTCAAAGGCCGACTGACACTGGGGAGTAAGAATATCTGGCTCCGCAATTCCCTGGTAGTCTTTCAGTTTATGATTTCCATAGTACTGATCGTCTGTACCTTGATGGTAAATGAGCAATTGCAATTTGTCCGCAACAAAGATTTAGGTTTCAATAAAGAAAATGTCATTATTATTAACAATGGGCGATCATTAGGCGAAAGCCCGAATGCCTTCTACCAAACCCTCAAAGGTATGAGCGAAGTGCAGGAAGTGAGTTTCTCCGAAATCGCCCCTTTAGCCCAATATGACGGAACAGTTTTTACGCCACCTACTGCCAAAGATGGTGCCTCTGGATTTACCTTTCGCGATGAAGATGCCGTGATAATGAGTCTGATCAGGGTGGATTATGACTACCTACCCACGATGAACCTGCGATTGAAAGAAGGCCGTAATTTCTCTCGCGAAATTGCTGCCGATTCGGCCAACTACGCAGTGATTCTCAATGAGCAGGCCGCAAAGAAACTAAACTTAGCCAATCCGGTGGGCACTATAATATCTGTGGAAGGGGGACGTAATGGAGCAGAAGTCGTGGGCGTGGTAGAAGATTTCCACTATAAGTCCCTACACTCAGTGGTAGAGCCGCTGGTGCTGATACTTTCAGATGAGCACAAATTTGTGGAGGTAAAAGTAGCTTCTAGCAATTTACAGAAGACACTAACTCTGTTGGAAGCGCAGTGGAACCTGCACGCCGACGGTACGCCCTTTGACTTTAGCTTTCTGGACGAAGATTTTGAAGCCCTGTTCCGTGCCGACCAGCGGGTAGGGATGATCTTCGGAGGCTTTACAGCACTGGCTATTTTTCGTGCCTGCCTGGGCCTGCTGGCTTTAGCGGCTTTCATGGCGGAGCAACGCACCAAAGAAATTGGCATCCGCAAAGTGTTAGGCGC
>JBBSOG010000596.1:0-3254 GCA_038259985.1 Cytophagales bacterium | reverse complement strand
TCTAGTCGGTCAGGGATCATATCGCCCACGATGACTACTGCTGCACCTAGTAAATGGCATGAAGCAGCACAGGCAAGCCCAACCGGCCCCGCCCCGGCTACATAGACGGTAGAACCCGGGCCCACGCCAGCAGTGACTGCCCCATGATAACCGGTAGGAAATATATCTGACAAAAGCGTTAAATCACGAATCTTCTCCATCGCCTGGTCTTTATCAGGAAATTTGAGCAGGTTAAAGTCTGCATAAGGCACCATCACATATTCTGCCTGTCCGCCTACCCAGCCGCCCATATCCACATAGCCATAAGCTGCCCCCGGCCTGGCCGGATTGACATTGAGGCAGATACCGGTTTTACCTTCTTTGCAATTTCTGCAACGTCCGCAGGCGATGTTGAAAGGCACGGAAACGATGTCCCCCTTCTTAAGAAACTCTACATCCCGGCCCACTTCAATAATTTCCCCGGTGATTTCGTGACCCAGTACCAGCCCTGCAGGGGCGGTAGTACGTCCTCTTACCATGTGCTGGTCGCTCCCACAAATGTTAGTGGAAACAATTTTTAAAATGACCCCATGATCGCATTTCCGTTTCCCCAGGGCTAGTTTAGGAAAATCAATATTCTGAATTTCTACCTTTCCGGGTTTGATGTACGCTACTCCTCTGTTGTCTGCCATAATATTTTTGTTTAGGTTGTTTAACAATTTAGTAAAAATGATTGTCTAAAAGGAGGGTTTTTAGAAAATTACCAATAAGATGTGCTTGTAATAAGTTAAAGTATAGCCTATCAATACCCAAAAGAAATCAGATGAATAACAGTGTACAGCACACCAGCATTGTGAAGGTTGGTGATACCATAGATGAAGAAGACGACCTGCTGGCGGTAGAAGAACCGTTGGAAATCCGGTTGGGCTACGGGCCTGTTTCAGCAAGATGTCAGCAAAGTATTTCAGTTACCATGCGTACCCCTGGTCATGATTTTGAATTGGCACTGGGCTTTTTATTTGCTGAAGGGATTATCCGAAATTATGAGGAAGTAGTAAGCATTAAATATTGCCAGAACACAGACACTACAGACGCAAAAGAGAATATCGTAAGAGTAGAGCTTTTGCCCAATATCCCAGTAGATATGCAAAAGCTGCAAAGGAATTTTTATTCTACCTCAAGTTGTGGTGTATGTGGCAAAGCATCCATTGAAGCATTGGATACCCATTGTCTGCCCCTGCCTATGGATAATTTCTGTATAGACGCAGAAGTGATTCACCAAGCCCCGGCAAAGCTACGCAAAGCCCAACTGGTTTTTACCTACACCGGAGGGCTACATGCTGCCGGTTTGTTTGATCGGCAAGGAAAACTCCTGCTTTGGCGAGAAGATGTGGGCAGGCATAACGCGTTGGACAAACTGCTGGGTGCTTCGCTGGCAGCAGATAATATTCCTTTGAGTCAGTCTTTTTTGTTATTAAGCGGTAGGGTGAGTTTTGAACTGGTACAAAAGGCTTTGATGGGTGGCATCTCCCTGATTGCCGCCGTGGGGGCACCTTCCAGCCTGGCGGTACAACTCGCGCAGGAGTACGATATTACTTTGCTGGGATTCGTAAGAGATCAGCGATTCAACATTTACAGCGGTAGCCACCGAGTGGCACTCCAAGAAAAACTACAGGTACAATTTTAACCTATCATCCATGTCCAAGTCTTCCAAAGTATCTACCGAAAAAGCAGAGGAGCAGCACAAGATTAAGTTGACACCACCCAAAAAAGTGGCTGCCGGACTCCCGGCTATTCTCAGCTCTGCTAAGCATGTTTATAGTGAAGTAGGTGTGGCAGAAGGGACAAAACTGATGAGTAAGCTCAATCAGTTTGACGGCTTTGACTGTCCGGGTTGTGCTTGGCCCGACCCGGATGACCATCGTTCGCTGGTAGAATTTTGTGAGAATGGCGCCAAAGCAGTTGCCGAAGAAGCCACCACGACAAAAGCAGATGCTGCCTTTTTTAAAAAGCATACCGTAGAAGAACTCAATGGCTGGACCGATTATGAGTTGGGGAAAAGTGGCCGACTTACCGAGCCTATGATGCTCAGGGAAGGTGGCACGCACTATGAACTCATCAGTTGGAAAGAAGCATTTAGTACAATTGGTAAACAGTTAAAAAAGTTTGCTTCCCCGGATGAAGCTATTTTTTATACCTCTGGCCGTACCAGCAATGAAGCGGCTTTTTTGTACCAGCTTTTCGTGCGGCAGTATGGCACCAACAACCTGCCCGACTGCTCCAATATGTGCCATGAGTCCAGCGGTACCGGCTTGTCAGAGACAGTAGGCATCGGAAAAGGCTCGGTGATCCTGGAAGACTTTTACGAAGCGGAGGTCATTATGATTATGGGGCAAAACCCCGGCACCAACCATCCCCGTATGCTCACTGCCTTGCAAAAAGCCAAGCACAATGGCGCAAAGATTATTTCTGTAAACCCACTGCCGGAGACTGGATTGATGAGCTTTAAAAATCCACAAAATCCTCTGGAAATGATAGGCAATGGTACCGCGCTCACCGATATTTTTCTACAAATTCGCCTCAATGCCGACGTGCCTTTGCTCAAAGCACTCATGAAGATACTGCTGGAAAAAGAAAAGCAAAAACCCGGTACGGTGCTGGACCATGACTTTATCCAAACTCATACCAGCGGTTATGATTACTTTCTGGCTGATTTGCAAAAGTATGATCTTGATGAACTCATTCATCAGACCGCTATTCCGAAGACGCAGATTGAAGAAGCCGCTGAATTACTAGCATCTCGGAAGAAAATCATCATCTGCTGGGCGATGGGACTGACCCAGCACAAAAATGGGGTGGACAATGTCCGTGAAATTGTCAATCTGTTGCTGATGAAGGGCAGCATCGGTAAGCCCGGCGCCGGTACTTGTCCGGTAAGAGGGCACAGTAATGTGCAGGGCGACCGTACGATGGGCATCTGGGAAAAGTTGAAACCGGAATTTGGACAAAAGCTAAAAGAGGTTTTCAACTTTGAGCCTCCGGCAAAGGATGGCTATGATGTGGTGCACGCTCTACAGGCGATGGCAGAAGGCAAAGCCCGGTTCTTCATGGGGATGGGCGGCAACTTCTTATCCGCCACACCCGATACCGAATATACTGCCAAAGCTTTGCGACAGTGTGAGATGACCGTGCATGTCTCTACCAAACTCAACCGCAGCCATCTGGTACATGGCAAAACGGCGCTCATCCTGCCTTGCCTGGGACGTACCGAACTG
>JBBSOG010000595.1:0-3254 GCA_038259985.1 Cytophagales bacterium | reverse complement strand
GTTCTTTTCCCTCTGCGTAGTGAGCGTTATCGCCATGACAGAGAAGAGGCGTAGTGAAAAGGTTTGCCAGCACATACTGATTCATGTGGATAACCGCTACGAAAACTTCTTCATAGGCGAACAGGATGTGCAGGTATTAATGACAGATGCCGGAGCAGATAATGTGATTGGTAAAAAATACTTGGAGATTGATCTCAAATCACTGGAAAGCAGGATAGAAACGAACAAATACGTGCATCGTGCTGAAGTATACCGGGACGTGAAGGGAAATTTGCTGGTGTATGCTGAGCAGAACCGTCCGGTCGCCAGGGTGATGCGCCGCGACGCCCCTGACGCCTATATCAGCGATGAAGGAGAGATACTTCCTGTTTCGGACAAGTATACTGCCCGAGTGATGCTAGTCAGTGGCGCGTATACCGGCAAATTGCTCAAGCAAAAAATTAAAGAAAACGAAGAAGGTCAGCATATTTTTGAACTGATTGACTTCATTCATAAAGATGAATTTTGGAAAGCGCAAATTGCGCAGATGGAGATTGGCGCTAACGGAAATATCTTGCTCTATCCCCAGGTAGGGAAGCAGTTGATTGAATTCGGAAAAGCTGAAAAAATAACGGAAAAATTCAATAAATTAGCGCTTTTTTATGAGCAGGTTTTGCCTCGTAAGGGGTGGAATTATTATACTAGAGTGAACTTGAAATACCAGGACCAAATTGTGTGTGATTAACCAATAAAGCTATGCAAGAAGAAAATATTGTCGTCGGACTGGATATTGGTACAACGAAAATTTGTGCCATTGTTGGCCGCAAAAATGAATACGGAAAATTAGAAGTGCTGGGCATGGGCAAAGCTAGGTCTGAAGGTGTTCGCCGGGGCATCGTGACAAACATTGATAAGACCATCAGCGCCATTGAAAAAGCTATCCATGCGGCGGAAGAAGAATCCGGTATTGAAATACATACCGTTAATGTAGGCATTGCCGGTCAGCACATCAGAAGCTCTATTCATCATGGCAGCATCACACGCAATTCCCTGGATGAAGAAATTAGAATAGAAGATGTAGAACGTCTTACCAACGACATGTACCGTATCGTCACCCCTCCCGGCTGCGAAATTATCCACGTGATGCCCCAGCATTATACAGTAGATTATGAAGACGGTATTGTAGATCCAATTGGTATGTCGGGGGTAAAACTGGAAGCAGATTTTCATATCATCACCGCCCAGACCCATGCGATCAATAACATCAACAAATGTGTAAAAAGAGCAGGACTGGAGATTGAAAACCTGATCCTGGAACCGTTAGCATCCAGCTTGGCCGTATTGAGTGAGGAAGAAAAGAAAGCTGGGGTTTGTCTGGTGGATATTGGTGGTGGCACTACGGATATGGCGATTTTTTATGACGGCATCATCCGTCACACGGCAGTCATTCCTTTTGGCGGCGACATTCTTACACAGGACATCAAGCAGGGCTGCTCAGTAATGGAGGAACAGGCTGAACTGCTGAAAGTAAAGTTTGGAAAAGCCATCGCTGAAGAAGCTAGTTTCAACGAAATTGTATCCATCCGCGGACTGAGAGACCGTCCGCCTAAAGAAATATCGCTCAAAAATCTGGCATATATCATTGAGGCCCGTATGCAGGAAATTTTTGAGTTGGTACACGCGGAGATCATTTCATCCGGCTACGAAGACAAGCTGGCCGGAGGAATTGTAGTGACTGGAGGCGGTTCGCAACTACAGTTTGTGAAACAACTTTGTGAACTGATGTGCGCAACTGACGCCCGCATTGGTTACCCCAATGAGTACATGGGCAAGAGCAAAATTGAATCAGTAAAGAGCCCCATGTTTGCTACTGCGGTGGGCCTGGTTTTATCGGGCTTCAAGGCCATTGATGAGCGTAACCTGGACTATATGAAAAAGAAAAACAAAGATACCCATGGCAACAAACTCAGAAAAGAAAAGGAGCAACCGCAGGGTTCTATGTTTTTTCGCAAAATGCTGGAAAAAACAAAAAAGATACTTATTGACGATTTTGACGACAAAGAAAACTATTAGGTTCTGTTGACCAAAAAAAATAAGCACGCTAATCATTAAACTTCTTTTGACTATGCCTGATAAAAGTTATGAATTCAATCTACCCACCCAGCATAAATCCATCATCAAAGTAATTGGTGTTGGTGGCGGTGGAAGCAATGCCGTAAATCACATGTTTAACCAGGGTATTAAGGATGTAGAATTTATCATCTGTAATACTGATTCTCAGGCGTTGGAAACCAGCCCTGTCCCTACTAAGCTACAGATCGGTGGTGAACTTACCCGTGGATTGGGGGCCGGTGCGAATCCCGAAAAAGGGAGAGGAGCCGCTATAGAAAGTAAAGAAGATATTCGTGAGCTGCTCAGCAACGATACCCGCATGCTGTTTATCACTGCCGGAATGGGTGGTGGCACCGGGACTGGAGCTGCCCCCGAAATCGCCAAAGTGGCCCGTGAATTAGGTGTCCTTACGGTGGGCATCGTGACACAACCCTTCGCATTTGAGGGTAGAAAGAAGCAGCGTGCCGCTGAAGAAGGAATTCGTGAGCTAAGAAATAATTGCGATACCGTAATTGTGATCTTAAATGATAAACTCCGGGAAGTATACGGTAACCTGACGCTCACCAACGCCTTTGCACAGGCGGATAATATATTGACTACCGCTGCCAAAAGTATCGCGGAGATCATCACGGTGCCCGGTTATATCAACGTGGATTTTGAAGATGTCAGAACAGTAATGGCCGGTTCAGGTGCTGCAGTAATGGGCTCTGCCAAAGCTGAAGGAGAGCACCGCGCCATGCGTGCCGCCGAAGAAGCGCTCTCCTCTCCTTTGCTGGATGATAGAAATATCAAAGGCGCAACAAAAATATTGCTTTCTATCCGCTCCGGTGAGCAGGCAGAAATGCAGATGGACGAGCTTACTGAAATTACCGACCATATCCAGAATGAAGTGGGTGATGAGGCAGAACTGATCTTCGGTCATGGCCTGGATGATACGCTGGGTGATGCGATCATGGTAACTGTCATTGCCACTGGCTTCGCCAATGAGGCGTTGGATTATCAGGATGAAGAAACGACCAAGCGGGTGTATGATCTGGATTCTAATCAGAGAATAAAAAAAGAGGATATACCCAAACCAAATCCGCCAGATACTCCACCGCAAAGTATCGCTAATGAGCCGCCATCACCTCCTTTTGAGATTGAAAATTTTGAGGAAGATGAGG
>JBBSOG010000594.1:0-3284 GCA_038259985.1 Cytophagales bacterium | reverse complement strand
GTTATCGCCTCTGGTGTGGTCATCGGCATTCAGGATATGGGGGCAGCCGGTATTATTTGCTCCACTTCTGAGATGAGTGCCAAAGGTGAACACGGCATGCACATCTGGCTTGACAAAGTGCCATTGAGACAAGAAGGTATGTTGCCTTTTGAAATACTGCTTTCTGAGTCACAGGAAAGGATGTTGATCGTTGTAAAAAAAGGTGGTGAGCAGAAAGTGTTGGATATTTTTGAGAAATGGGATCTGAATTGCGCTCAAATAGGTGAGGTGACTGCAGATAAACGGCTGAAGTTTTTTCAACATGATCAAATAGTGGCTGATATACCCGCTCATGATTTAGTACTCGGTGGTGGGGCTCCGGTTTATCATAGGGAATATAGAGAGCCTGCTTATTACAATGAGTTCAAAAGGTTTCGTACAGATGACATTCCTGAGCCAGACGATTATGTAAAGGTAGCCAGGTTTTTACTGGGTCATCCTAATATTGCTTCCCGCCAATGGGTCTCTGAGCAGTATGATTCCATGATAGGAACAAGTACGACTACAACGAATGCCCCTGCAGATGCCCCGGTGGTACGCATAAAGGGAACGGATAAGGCGATTGCTGTTACGGTGGATTGTAACGGCCGCTATGTTCATGCAGATCCGGAAGAAGGTTGTGCAATAGCCGTAGCAGAATCTGCGAGAAACGTGGTGTGCGCTGGTGGTGAACCAGTGGCTATTACTAATTGCTTAAACTTCGGTAACCCTTATAATCCGGAAGTGTACTGGCAATTTGTGAAAGCTATTATGGGGATGAAGAAAGCTTGCGAAAAATTTAATACCCCGGTCACCGGGGGCAATGTAAGCTTTTACAATCAGTCAAACGATGGTGGGGCGGTATTTCCTACGCCAGTGATTGGTATGCTGGGGCTGCTTGATCATTATGACAAAAAAATGACCATGCATTTCAAGAATGAGAACGACCACTTGTATTTGATTGGCGAAGCGACAGATAATATTGCCTGTTCTGAATACCTTTACAGCTTTCATCAGGTAAAATCCTCCCCTGCGCCTCATTTTGATTTAGAAAAAGAATTTCAAATGCAGGAGGCGACAAAAAGTTTAATTGGGAAAAGCTTAATTGTTTCTGCACATGATGTTTCGGATGGAGGGTTATTTATAACGCTAGCAGAATCAGCTTTGGCTGGCAACCTTGGGTTTTCGGTAAAAACAGATACGTCCATTAGAAAAGATGCTTATTTATTTGGGGAAGGACAAGGTAGGGTATTAGTAAGTGTGTCTGATTCAGGAATTGAGCAGTTTGAACAGTTTATGAAAACCACTTCCGTCCCATTTCAAAATATTGGAAAAACTGTAAATCAGGATTTTATAATAGATGATGTGTGCTGGATGAATTTAAAAGAGGCAGATACATTGTATAACAGAACATTGGCTTCATTTTTGAACTAATATATTTTCTTTTATCACTTTTTTAGTTTTTTATTACACTTATTCCCTTTACTAATAGGATGCTAACCTTAAAAAGTAATTCATACTAAACGGCTGGCGGATTTTAGCTTTTTGAGATTCAAACAACTTTATTGACCTTTTTTTGGAGATAATTGCCTTTAAAATTTAATAATATATATAAAAAATTATAAAATTTTAATCCAAATGTTTTTCAAATGAACATTTAATGTCTATTTTTGTATGGAATAGATAGGAATAATTTAAAAATTTATCACTTGTGTATAATTTTTTCCGAATGAAAAAGAGAATGTTTTCGTTACAGCTATCAGGTATACTAATTTTTGTTGCACTTATGTCTGGTTGTTACTCAAGTAAAGAACTCATCTATTTACAGGATGAAGAATTTAATAATCAATTCCCTACTTTAATAAAGAACAAGCGTCCCGAATACAGAATACAACCTAATGATGTAATGCATGTAAATATTCAAAATCCTGATACTGAGACTTCTGTATACTTTAATTTTGGAAATCAGGAAATGAGGGGCTTTGGTAACCCGTCTGTTTTTTATATTACTGGATTTTCAGTAAATGCTGATGGGAACGTAAAAATCCCATTAATTGGTGATGTTAAGGTTGTAAATCTAACGCTGGATGAAGCAACCCAAATTATTCAAAGGGAGGCTGATCGCTATGTAAGAAATGCCACAGTAGACGTGAAATTGATCAGTTTTAAAATTTCTGTAATGGGTGAAGTAAATGCCCCAGGCTATTATTACATATACAATGGGCAAGCCACCATTTTGGAAGGGCTTAGCCTAGCAAGTGACATCACTGAGTTTGGCAGTAGAAAAGATATTAAACTAATTCGGCAGAACGAAGAGGGTGTAGAGGTAATATTGCTTGATCTTACGGATTCCAAGCTGATGAATTCCAAATATTATTATCTTTTGCCAAATGATGTGCTTTATGTTGAACCAACAAAACAGCAAATAAAAAGAACAAACCTCCAACCTTGGGGAGTTGTATTTAGTGCTATAAGTGCCTTGGTCCTTATCACTAACTTTGTAGTAAATAATGATTTTTAATAATAGTTACTTTAATACACCAACACCTTAATTTCTGTTAGTAATCGACTTTCAAAATAATGGAACAGAATCACAATAACACGCATCAAAACGAAACAATTGACATTTTTTCCCTTGTGGGCAAAGTCATGTCTAAGTGGTACTTATTTGCGCTAAGTATTGGTTTATTTGTTGTGGTAGCTTACTTCTACAACGCTTATTCTGAAAAGTTTTATGAGGTAGGTGCTAGCGTATACGTGAAAGGTACAGCCATCGGCTCTGCTGAAGCGGGCGAAATTGTCAATGACAACCTTACCAACGAGGGAACAGCTCTTGCGCTAAGCAATGAGATTGGAAAACTAACTTCTTATACGCTCATAAAAGCTGCACTAGAAGAACTAGATTTCGGTATGTCATACTATAATGTAGAAAGTTTTTGGCCTGACTTTATGCGTGAAAGTTGGTTAAAAGAGATAAGCTCATTTCCATTTATAGTTCAACTTGATTCTTCTTCAAATCAATTGGTAAATACCCCAGTCTTTATTCAAGCAGTATCAGATTCAAAGTACTATGTTTTTGTAGCGGATGATGAAGCGAATATTTACAACTTTAGTACAGATCAGGGAGGAAAAGCCTATGATTTGGATTATAAAGGTGAAGGTGAATTCGGGGAGCCTTTTAAAAGTAGTTACATGAATTTCACGGTCAGTAAAAGTGACGGGTTTGTAGAAAGTGATGATTACAGATATTGCTTTAAATTAACGCG